>NZ_JAPIVJ010000005.1:0-265475 GCF_054182245.1 Komagataeibacter sp. NFXK3 | reverse complement strand
TGGGACAAAGCCGCAGCTTCTGCGGGCCGCAAGACGCTCAATCTGTCGAAACAGGCTCGTGCCGCCTGATCGTTCCTTTATTGTTCATGCCAAACGTTGTTTAGCGTACCATCCACACGATGGCCTCAGGTTCGATAAACCGCAGAGCATGGCGTACATGCCATAACCGGCCTGCACTTTCCGGCTCAGGGTTTCCATATCATTGGGGCCGAAGTCATCGGTTAGCGTAAAAACCCGCTTGCCATATATCAGTTCCATCAGATCTTCGAATGCGGCACCGACGATGATGCGATAGCGCGGATAGGCATAGGCATCCGGTATGTAACCGAACATGAGCCGGTAGAGCTGGGGATGGGTGCAACCAAAATCCACGCAGTAAAATACAATACGCTTGAGCGCATCGGTGCGATTGGCGCAAGTGCGGTTGATATGAGCGATCTGCTTGCGGAAAATCTGAAAATATTCCACGGCAATTTCTAGCAGGAGATCATGCAGGCTCCCGTAATGATTGTAGAAATTGGCCGGCGCGACTTTGACTTCCTTGGCGAGGCGACGCACCGAAAGAGCTTCGAGCCGTTCAGATTCAAGTATTCTGACAGTCGCAATGCGCAGGTCCTCGGGAACATTTCCTTTATGATAGCGTCTTGAAATGGGAAGGCATCCTTCTGAAAAGGCAGCATAAGCGTATGAATTCTGGATTATAATCAGGAATTATGTTGCGATTGAGTATGACAAAAAAAGTGATAGATTTTATGCAATTTATGAAATAATTCCTATTTATCCAGCGATTGTCATAAAATGCCTACATACATAAAACATTTTGCCCTTAAATTCCTAACAACATCTTATCGGGCCAGCAGAGGCCAAGGGCTACTACTGCTAAACATTTACTCCTGCACATGTGGCGTTTCATTTTAACTGACTTCATGGTGCCTCGCATTGATATAAGAACGGATTTTTTCCTTGACAGAGATTTTAGCCATTGCGCGACTGCTTTGGCCCTGCCTGTTACCACAGGGAAAAGCCATACTCCCCCCCCAGTGATAAGGTAGATGCAGATATGGGATTTATTCCCGAACCCCGGCCATCCGTATTATGAACAACGTCAACATAAGGGGTATTGAAATAGACGCCGCGATGAACGGTTACGCATCATATTGGGTAGTTTAGTTTAAAACATAATTACATATCTGCCTGTTTATATGCGTAAAAATATAATAACAAAAAAATTTTCCCTTCCTGGAAAAAGGAAATAATTCTCTGTCATGCAAGGGCTTGCCTTTTTTCTTGACAGGAAATTAATCAGAAATTAATACCACTATGGACAGGGGCAAAAGCCTCGTGCCCACATAGCCAATTACGCTCTCGCCCCATTGTGCCAATGGTGACCATTCAACCTAGGTGCAGGATCTGACTTCAGGCATAAAATGAACATTGTTCATATTAGGTTACCACTTTCCCCGCAGGGTGACGCAACCCCTTGGGAATACTCGATTAAATATTAACGATTGCAAGGCAGCGATATAGCTGAACATGTTCGGGGCAAAACGTATAACGGACAAAATCACGGTCCTGATGAAAAAGACACCGCTCAGCCAGGTGCCCCCATGGGTGCCGGTTGTTGTTGGTGCGTCCATCATGGGGTTCGCGGGGTCCATAACGCTCAGCCTGTATTCACAGGGCCTGCTGTGCATTGGCACGGTCACGCTCCTGCTGGTGCTCAACCGCAGGCCGGGGCGGGGCATCACCATATTCCTGATGATGCTGTCGCTCCTGGTGTCGCTGCGCTACATCGTGTGGCGACTGACCACCACGCTGGAATTCCACGGGTGGATACAGGGCGGCCTGTCCGTGCTGCTCCTGCTGGCCGAGATCTATGCCCTGGTCACGCTGTGCCTGAGTTACTTCCAGATGTCATGGCCGCTGGAGCGCAGGGAACATGCCCTGCCGGCTGATCCGGCTGACTGGCCGAGCGTTGATGTCTATGTGCCGTCCTATAATGAGGAACTGGCCCTCGTGCGCTCGACCGTTCTTGGCGCGCTGGAACTGGACTGGCCGGCAGACAAGCTCAATGTCTATATTCTTGATGATGGCAGGCGCGCTGCTTTCCGTGATTTTGCGCTGGAGTCAGGCGCAGGCTACATTATCCGTGCGGAAAACAACCATGCAAAGGCTGGCAACCTCAACCATGCCCTGAAAGTGACGGACGGGAAATTCGCCGTTATCTTTGACTGCGATCATGTGCCCACCCGTGGTTTTCTTAAAAGAACCATCGGCTGGATGATTGCCGACCCCAACCTGGCCCTTCTGCAGACCCCGCATCATTTCTATGCGCCCGACCCGTTTCAGCGCAATCTGGCCGCGGGCATACATGTGCCGCCTGAAGGCAACATGTTCTATGGCCTGGTGCAGGACGGAAATGATTTCTGGGATGCAACATTCTTCTGCGGCTCATGCGCCGTCATCCGCCGCGCCGCCGTTATGGGCATTGGCGGCTTTGCGACCGAAACCGTAACCGAAGATGCCCATACCGCGCTCAAGATGCAGCGCAGGGGCTGGGGTACCGGGTATCTGCGCGAGCCGCTTGCAGGCGGGCTTGCGACCGAGCGCCTGATCCTGCACATCGGTCAGCGCGTGCGCTGGGCGCGCGGCATGCTCCAGATCATGCGGCTCGACAACCCCATGCTTGGCCCCGGCCTGCGGTGGGAGCAGCGGCTCTGCTACCTGTCCGCCATGTCGCACTTCCTGTTCGCCATCCCGCGCGTAACCTTTCTGGTCTCGCCGCTGGCCTATCTCTTCCTGGGTGAAAACATCATCGCGGCCTCGCCGCTGGCCATCAGCGCCTATGCGCTGCCCCATATCTTCCATTCCATCATGACGCTTTCACGTGTTGAAGGACGGTGGCGCTATTCCTTCTGGAGCGAGATTTACGAGACCTCGCTCGCGCTGTTCCTGGTGCGGATCACCATCGTAACTCTGCTCCAGCCCCACAAGGGCAAGTTCAACGTGACCGACAAGGGCGGCCTGCTGGAGCGCAGCTATTTCGATTTCAGCGCGGTCTATCCCAACATCATCCTGGCGCTGATCCTGTTCGCAGCCCTTGTGCGCGGCATATTCGGCATCATCTGGCAGTATCACGACCGCCTTGCGCTCCAGTCCTTCGTGCTCAATACCCTGTGGGTGGTCATCAGCCTCATTATCGTGCTGGCCGCCATCGCCGTGGGGCGCGAAACACGCCAGACTCGCGGCGCACCGCGCATTACCGTGCGCCTGCCCGTAACCGTGACCGACGGGCAGGGCAGGGCGTTCCATGCCCATACGCATGATATCTCGCTGGGTGGCCTGTCAGTCGACATGAACTGGCCGCACAATGTCGAGGCGCCACAGACCGTCATGGTCAGCTACGATAACGAGCGCGACGGCATTCACACGCATGTGCCGGCCCACGTCATGGGCATGCAGCCGGGCAACCTGCGCCTGCAATGGATGCGCCGGGACCTGAACGATGAACGCCAGGTGGTCGACATGGTGTTCGGGCGCAACGATGCCTGGGCCAACTGGGCCGATTTCCCCCCCGACCGCCCGCTTCGCAGTATCGCCATGGTGTTCAGAAGCATTGGCGACCTTTTTAAATGGCGCAAGCCTGAAAAACCCCGCCCCATTGCGCAGGCAGGGGAAAGCACCGTGCCCATGGTGGAAGAAAAACTGGAGAAACAGAGCCTCGTGCTGAAACCTGTCCAACGCGGCGCCCGCACTGGGGCTGCCCTATCCGCCACCGTTCTCGGAGCCTTGGCCCTAATCCCCGCAGCTCTGGCACAGGGGCTGCCGCCCGCGCCAGCCACCGCCACGGTGGACCAGACCGGTGTCAGCGCCCAGACCCCGTTCGGTGACAGCAATACGGGCATCGTGCCTGATGTCGCCCCCCCGATCGACCCGCTGGCCGCGGCCCGGATCAGTGATACGGAGGTGACGCGCA
This sequence comes from Komagataeibacter sp. NFXK3, assembly GCF_054182245.1. NCBI lineage: Bacteria > Pseudomonadati > Pseudomonadota > Alphaproteobacteria > Acetobacterales > Acetobacteraceae > Komagataeibacter > Komagataeibacter sp. NFXK3. Next base: position 261,499 of record NZ_JAPIVJ010000005.1, on the reverse strand, counting down.
CCCTGTCATTCCGCGACCTTGGCGCAACGACCGGGCCGCTGACATTGCGCGGCTATTCCCCGCTGCAGGGGCTTGATGTGGTCGTGCCCGCCAACCGGGTGGTCACGCACGCGCAGATCACCCTGTCCGGTGCGCTCTCGCCCTCGCTCCTGCCCGAGGCGAGCGCTGTCACGGTTACGCTGAACGAGCAGTATATCGGCACGATCAAGGTCAACCCCGAGCACCCCGAGTTCGGCCCCATCACATTCGATGTCGATCCGCTGTATTTTACTGGCGACAACAAGCTCAATTTCCGTTTTGCCGGTGAATACAGGCGTGACTGCAATGATCTCTTCAACGAGATCCTGTGGGCGCGCATTTCCGACAGTTCGCGCGTTACCCTGACCACGGTGCGGATCGCGCCCGAGCGCAAGCTCTCGCGCCTGCCAGCCCCCTTTTTCGATCCCAACCTGCGTGCGGCGCTGCGGGTTCCGTTCGTCATGCCATCGCCCGATAGCCGCGATGACCTGAAGGCTGCGGGCGTGATCGCCTCATGGTTTGGCAAGATCGCCGATTTCCGCGCACTGTCCTTTCCCGTCTCCACCACCGTGCCGGCATCGGGCAATGCGGTTGAAGTGGGCCGGAACATTCCGCTTGATGCCAGCGGCACGCTGCCCACCGGTCCGACCCTGGCCGAGGTCGCCAACCCCAATGACCCGTGGGGCATCATCCTGATCGTGACCGGGCGCACCGCGCAGGAAGTCGAGGCGGCGGCGCGGAACCTCGCTTTCTCGCACGATACGCTTGGTGGCGTCGCCTCGAAAGTGGTGGAGGACGTGACCCTCGACCCCCGCCAACCTTATGATGCGCCTGCCTTCGTGCCAACGGACCGGCCCGTGCGCTTTGGTGAACTCGTGGGAGCGGCCGACCTGCAGGGCGGGGGCTACACGCCCGCGGGCATGACGCTGCCCTTCCACCTGCCGCCCGACCTGTACACCTGGCGGGGGCGGCCCTACCTCATGAACATGTGGGTACGTGCGCCAGGCGGCCCCGTGGTGGACCTCGAGACATCACGCGTCGATGTCAGTCTCAACAACAACTACCTGCAGAGCTATTCGCTCTCGCCGCCCGGCGTGTGGCAGAAATGGTCGGAAAGGCTGGTCAACCAGCATGCAGGGGCCACGGGCCACATGACAGCCCTGCCGCCGTGGCTACTGTTTGGCCAGAACCAGCTCCAGTTCAATTTTGATGCCCGCCCCATTGACCGCGGCGCATGCCGCCGCACGCCGGGTGATATCCGCATGAGCGTGGATTCAGATTCCACCCTCGATTTCCGCCGGGGCTACCATTACGCCTAGCTGCCCAACCTGTCTTATTTCGCCGAGGCGGCCTTTCCGTTCTCCCGCATGGCCGACCTGTCCGAGACGACGATCATCCTGCCCCAAAGCCCCGATGCGGGCACGGCGGGCTCGTTCCTCGACCTCATGGGCTTCTTCGGTGCCACAACGTGGTATCCCGCCGCAGGCGTGCATGTCATGACGGCGGACCAGATGAAAAACACCGCCCCGCAGGGCGATATCATCCTGCTCTCCACCGCTGACCGGCTGGATTCAGCCTCCAACCTGCTGTCACGCTCGCCTTACGTCATCAAGGACGGGCACGTGAGGGTTGGCCAGAACATGGGGCTGCAGGGCATCTGGTACTTGTTTCAGGACCACGACCATGCCGGCCTGCTGAACGGCGTGACCGCCCACCTCAATGCACCGATTGCCGAGGCCGGGGTCATGATTGGCGCGCAGTCGCCCTATGACAGCCAGCGCTCGGTCATTGCCTTCGTAGGCGATACGCCCCAGCGCATCCATGACCTGGTTCTCAGCCTGCGCAACACCAGGGATCTGTCCTCCATCCAGGGGGATCTGGTGCTCAAGAACGCCGAACAGTTTACCAGTTACCGCACCGCGCCAACCTACAAAGTGGGTTCATTACCCCTGTGGCTGCAACTGGACCGGTATCTGAGTTATCATCCTTTCATTCTTTATCTGACCGGTCTATCAGGGGCGGGGTTGACCGCCTTCGGGGCGTGGAGCTGGCTGCGCGCCAAGTCGCGCAGGCGCGTGCTGGATGATGGCACGGGCGGTGAAACATAAGGCATGGCGCTGCAACAGGCTGCCCGCGCCCAGGCAGGTTCTGCCAGCCTGAGCGGAACCTGCCCGTAGCGCTACCCTGGTCCATAAATAAATTCTTATACGGAGAAGTAATTCATGAGTGCTCTTCTTGCCGGCCTCACGCTGCTGATCATCGGCGATAGCCACGTCACGTTCAAGGACTCCCTCCTGTCCGTGCTGCCCGATGAATTCAGTCGTCAGGGTGCGAAAGTGGTCACCTACGGCGTGTGTTCCTCCACCGCTGCCGACTGGGTCGTGCCCAACCCCAATAACGGCTGCGGCGCCGCCGAGCGCATTGGCGATGCCCCGATCGGCGCGCCCAACATGAAGCCCGCATCGCCCCCGCCCATCAGCGACCTCGTGGCCAAATGGCATCCCAACGTGGTAATGGTGATTCTTGGCGATACTATGGCAGCCTATGGCCAGGCTTCGGTCTCGAAAGACTGGGTGGACGAGCAGGTCAAGACCCTGACCTATGCCATTGGCAAGACCGCGTGCATCTGGGTTGGCCCGACCTGGGGCCAGTTCAGCCCGCGCTACGGCAAGACCGACCAGCGCGCGACCGAAATGGCGTCCTTCCTCAAGGGCGAAGTCGCGCCCTGCACCTATGTCGATGGCACGGCGCTGCTCAAGCAGGGCAGCGTGAACACCATCGATGGCATTCATGCAACGCCTGAAAGCTACAAGGTATGGGGCAACGCGATCGTGCAGGCGACCCTGCCTGAGCTTGAAAAGCTGAAAGACGCCCCGCCTGCCACCGGCCAGTAAGGTCGCCCCTTACGCAGGCACGCCCGACACCGCGCTGCGTGCTTGCGTATCTGCCCATGAAGGGCACAAAACGTGGAAATCTGTTGATGCTGCACCTGAATGAACCTGCCCCTACTACAAGCAGGTGGCGTGACATACTTGAGAAAGACTTTTTCCCCCTCAACCGTCGGCGTGATATTGATGGGCTGCGCGGCCTTGCCATCGCCCTTGTGGTCCTGTTCCATGCAGGCTGGCTGCAGGGCGGCTTTATCGGTGTCGATATTTTTGTGGTCATCTCGGGTTATTTCATGGGGCGCTCGGCGCTCATGCAGCATCCGTTCCAGCCGCTGCGCTTTGTCTGCCGCAGGCTCTACCGCCTGCTGCCCGCGCTGGTGTGCATGATTGGCCTGGTCTCGGCGGGCATGCTGTGGTGGGTCTTGCAAAGTGACCGCGCCGATATCGCCATCAACGGGGCCTATGCGCTGGTGTACCTGTCCAACATATGGGCTTCGGGGCATGTCGGGTATTTCCAGGGGCAGAGCATTGCCTACCCGTTCCTGCATACATGGTCGCTCTCGCTGGAAATGCAATTCTATACCATCATCTTCCTGATGGCGCTGCTGCTGCCGCTGACAAGGCACCGCAAGCTGGTGCTCTCGGGCATCTTTACCGTGTCGCTGGCCTATTGCGCATGGAGCTACGTCAAGGGCGATACACAGGCTTATTACAATATCTTCGATCGCCTGTGGCAGTTTTCACTTGGCACCATGATCTGGATATTTCCCCGGCCGCGCCTTTCCCCGACTGTTGCCAATATTGTCTATGCCGTGGCGCTGGCGGTAATCGTGGGGGCGGGGCTATTCTATACCCTTCAGTTTGCCTGCCCGTCTTACATGACCGTGTTCCCCTGCCTTGCGGTGGCCACCATCATCATGCTGCCCGAAACGCAGGTGGGCAGGCTGTGCCTCGTGCCCATTTCGCCGATCGGAGTCATTTCGTATTCGGTCTATCTGTGGCACTGGCCGGGCATCGTGGTGGCGAATTACCTGTTCTTCTTCCAGGTGCATGGGCTGATGATGGCGGCCGTGCTGGGCATCGTCCTTGTCATCAGCGTGCTGAGCTACGTATTCGTCGAGCGCACCGGGCTTGATTATGAGGACCGGGTTGCGGTTGCCGCCCGCAACCGTGGGGCTGCCCTGCTTGTCGGCGCGTGCATGACGTTGGCTGCGATCCTGTTCTATATCTCTTATGTGTCCCGTGTTCATTAGACACGATATAAAAGGACGATACCATGCCGCTGGCACGCTGCCTTCGGGGCGTGGGTGGCGGCGTGCGCCCGCAGCCTGGGTCATGATGCCCCAGCCCATGCGCCCGGCAAGGAGCACGCTGAAGCTCATTTGCGGCATGGTGGCGGGAGTCATGCTGTCAGGCGAGATGGCGCAGGCGGACCCTGCCCAGATGACGCAGAACAGCCCGGCAGCAAATGACGGCACGGCCATCACGGTTACGCCCACGCAGGACCAGGATGCGGAACGCGCAGCCATGAACGCGCACATGGCGCATGCGGCCGCCGTGCTGGAACTGCTGCTCAACCAGGGTTATTACTGGCTGGGCCAGCATAACCTTGACAAGGCGCATGAAACGATAGAACGCGCGATTTCGATCGAGCCCAACAACCCTGAAGCCCTTTACCTGCAGGGGCGCCTGCTCATGGCGCAGGGCAATGCGGCGCAGGCTTCGGCCGCGCTGGCCCGGCTGGAGCGCAACGGCACGGCGCCGGGGCTGGTTGCCGACCTTACGGCGCAGATCAAGGCCGGCCCCGTTGACCCCAGGGGCCTGGCCGAGGCGCGCGCCCTTGCGGCGGCGGGCAAGATGATGCCTGCCATGTTCAAGTACAAGGCCCTGTTCAAGAACGGTGACCCGCCACCCGACCTGGCGCTGGAATATTACCGCGTGCTGGGGGCGACCATTCTTGGCCGCCAGGAGGCGCAGACCAAGCTGACCGCCTGGGTGCAGCGCAACCCGCGCGATCTCGATGCCCGGCTGCTGCTCGACCGGATCCTGACCTACCGTGTCACCTCGCGCCCCGAAGGGCTGGACGGCCTGCGCGAGCTCGCCCGCTCCAACGCTCCCGTCCCGATCCGCGAAGGGGCGGTTGCCGCCTGGCGCGAGGCCCTGTTGTGGGAGCCGATCACAGGCCCGACCATCCCGCTCTATAACGAATGGCTCGGCCTGCACCCCGATGATGCGGAAGTGACCGAACTGCTGCACAAGGCGCAGGAAACACAGAACGCCATCGATGCCGCCACCGCCCATCAGGAAGGCTACGCCCTGCTGGCCCGCCATAACCTGGAAGGGGCGTCGGAACGCTTCCACCACGCCCTCGCGCTCAATGCCCATGATGCGGATGCGCTGGGCGGGCTGGGGCTGGTGGCCCAGGCCCGGCAGCAGCCTGCCCAGGCCACGCAGTATTTCCTGCAGGCCATACAGGCGGACCCGGATTCAGCCCCCCACTGGCGGGCGGCCATCAAGGCCCTGCAATCTGGTGCGGGGGGCATGGACCCGCTGGTGGTGCGGATATTACAGGCCATCAATGCTGGCCACTATGATACGGCACGCACGGACCTCGCGGCCCTGGGCCGCCGCCCTGGCAGCAGGCTGACTTTCCTGTCGCTGGAAGGCATGCTTGAGCGCAAGCAGGGACATGATGCACAGGCCGAGCGCATCTATCGTGAAATCCTGGCGCAGGCGCCGGGTAATGCCGATGCGCTGTTCAATCTGGGCGGCATCCTGATCCAGACCGGGCGCGGGGCGGAAGCACAGGATATCATCGCCCGCCTCAGGCCACTGCGCCCGGCGCTGGCGACATACCTGCAGGCGGCCGATCTGTCCGCCCGCGCCGACCAGACGCGCGATGCTGACGAACGGGTCGCCCTGCTGCGCCAGGCTGCTTCCCTTGAACCCACGGACCCATGGATCCGCCTCAAGCTCGCCCATGCGCTTGACGATGCGGGCGGCCATTTTCAGGCCCGGAGCCTGATGGATGACCTGACAAACGCACCATCCGTTACGCCAGATGACCTGCAGGCCGGGATCATCTACGCCATGGGGCAGCATGACCTTGCCACCGCCGAGCGCCTGATGGCGCGCCTGCCTGCGGGCGGGCGGAGCGCTGGCATGGCCAGCATTGCCAGCCAGATCGCGCTTGCCCGCCGCATACAGGCGCTCAACCGTGCGCCGCGCGCGGAGAATGCCGCCCTCGTGGCCCTGGCCGACCAGCCCGACCCCACGGGCGACCTGGGCGTGCAGATTGCCAGCGCCCTGCTTGACCGCCATGCCACGCAGGAAGCCCAGCAGGTCCTGGCGCAGGAAGAACGCCTGACCCAGCCGCCCACGGCCGCGCAGATGCTGGCCTATGCCGGACTGTACCTGCGCCTGCATGCCACGTTCGACACCACGCGCTGCCTCAGCGCCTTTGATGCGATGGTGCGCGATGACCCGGGCTCCGCCACGGCGGAACAGTTGCGGATAAGGACCGATATCGCCATCGGCCTCGCCATCATGACCGCCGATGGCTTTGACCGTTATGGCCAGACCAGCCAGGCCTATCAGGTACTCGCCCCCGTGCTGCGCGCCCATCCTGAATCAGCCGAGGCCCATCTGGCCATGGGGCGGATATACCAGACACGCAACATGCCCCAGCGCGCACTGGAGGAAGACCAGATTGCCCTGCGCCTCAAGCCGCACAATATCTATGGCCTTGCCGCCGCCGCGCGTGATGCGGGCGGCGCGCGCAAGGTGGATCTGGCGCGGGGCTATGCCGACCGGCTGGCGCATGAAGATCCTGATGGCCCGATGAGCTGGGAAGTGCGCTCCGATATCGATCGCGTGGCGGGCAATACGCGCGCACAGCTCGCTGATGTGGAACACGCCCGCCGCGCCCAGCGCACGCTTGATGGCGAGGACACGCATGAAGCCCATGAAAGCTTCCTGCCTGATTATCGCTGGCCATTCATTGACAGCAATTATATCGACCTGCAGGGTGCCACCCTGCCTGCAACCTATCATTACATTCCCGAGGATGATGGCGCCGAGGCGATGGACCGGCAGATTGTCTACCTGCGCGATTCCATATCGCCACAGCTCGACGCCAACAGCTTCGTGCGCAGCCGCACGGGCGTTGCGGGGCTGGGGCAGCTGACGGAATTCGCCATTCCCATAACCGGCACGCTGCCATTTGAATCATGGGAGCACCGGCTGTCCTTCTCGGTCACGCCCACGCTGCTATTTACCGGCGATGCGCTGAACAATGCCTATTCAGCCCACCAGTTCGGCACCTATTCCATCAATGGGGCCCTGCCGGGGGCGTACCACCATTACTATACGCAGGGCGTCGGGCTGAGCCTGAACTACGTCAATCACTGGTTGTCGGCCGATGTGGGATCGTCCCCGCTGGGCTTCCCCATCACCAACGTGGTGGGGGGCGTGGAATTCGCGCCGCGCCTGACCCGTAACCTCGGCCTGCGCATAAGCGGGGGCCGCCGCATGGTCACCGATAGCGAGCTGTCCTACGCGGGCATGCATGATCCGGGCACGAACCGGGTGTGGGGTGGTGTGACACGCATGTTCGGCCATGGCGCGCTGGAATGGTCCGCGCCTGGGTGGAACATCTATGCCGGTGGCGGCTTCGCCTATCTGGATGGCACGCATGTGCAGAGCAATACCGAGGTGGAGGCAGGTGCCGGCGGCACCGCCACGGTATGGCAGACCCATGACCGGCAGTGGTTGCGCGTGGGGCTGGACCTCATGTATTTCGGTTACAAGCGTGACAGTTACTTCTTTACATGGGGGCAGGGCGGCTACTTCTCACCACAGCAGTATTACGGCGCGATGGTACCGGTTGAATGGTCGGGGCATAACCAGCGGTGGACGTGGTTCCTGCGCGGGGAGGCGGGGTTCCAGCATTATCACAGCGATGGCGCGCCCTATTATCCGACAAGCACCAGCCTGCAGCAGCTCGCGGCCTCGAACCCGCCTGACTATTATTCGAGCAGCGGGGCAAGCGGCCTTGCGGGCAATGTACGCGGGCGCCTTGTCTATCAGTTTACCCATCGGTTGCGCATGGGCATGGAAGGTGGCTACAGCCGGGCAGGCAACTGGTCGGAAACCAGTGGCATGCTGATGACGCATTATACATTTGATGGTCAGTAATATAATTGATCCGGGGCAGGTTCATGCCCTCAACCCAGTATCCAGGAACAATATTGCATGGGAACGCGCGGAAGAGTTCTGGCCTGTATCACGGCCACGGCCACCCTTGGCCTGCCTGCCCTTGGCATGGCGGCACAATGCCCGGCAGATGGCCATAAGGGCGGAGAAACCTGCATTCCCGCCAATGACACCGTCTATAAAGGGCTGAACCGCCCGCCCGGCACGGATGATGACGTGAACAAGGGTTACGCGCTGGGCGACCTGTGGCAGGCGGGCGGGCATGCATGGCGCGCGACCGCAGTCACGCCGGGGGCCGCGCAGTGGGCCGCCGTGGCCACATCGAATGCCCCCGCCGATACGTTTGGCCCGCATGCCATTTTTGCCGGCGGACCGACGCGCATGGTCAGCGCCTATTCCGGCCCTGCCGTGGATATCGAGACGATTTCAGGCGGGCAGACGGTTGCCACCACGCTTGCCATACGTCCCGATGGCACGCTCGATACCGCAACCCTTGATCGCGTCCTGGCCGCGCGTGATGCGGGCACGTTTGCTACCGTAACCCGCGTGTATGACCAGACCGGCCATGGCAACCACCTCGTGGCCACGCCGGGGCACCATGTCGTGCATATCGGAGCGGTGCAGGTTTCGGGGCAGGAGACCCTGTCCTGGGGCGAGAATAACGGGCCGGGCGGATTTGTATTGCCGCAGACGCTCAAGGTGCCCGCCAACAGCTTTTTTTTTGGCACCACGGGCACGTATGCCTCATCCAATTCCGGCTATTCGGCTTTTCCCGTACCGCTCATGCTGGGGCTGAAGGGGCAGGAATTCAAGGTCTTCATGGGCAGCTACACGCTTGATGGCTTTGTGCATGTGGCCGACATGCGCAGCCCGGACCAGCGCACGGACATGATCATCAGCAACGATCCCTCAGCCTTTGGCCTCAGCGCAACCCCCAATGGGTACCGGCTTGAAAACGGCAATAACCACGCTGTGCTCGGCGGCGCGCTGCCCGAGGGGTCGTTCTCGGGCGGGTATATCGGGTATAATGCCGATGGCGGCTCCTGGTTTGAACAGGGGCGCAATACCGGGCAGTGGACCGGTATCGTCATCGCCGATCGGGATGCCACGGCCGAGCAGGAACAGGATTTCGAGGCGGCCGCCGCAGTGGCGGGCGACCACATGCCGCAACTGCGCGATACGGTTGTTGCCATTGGTGATAGCCGGACAGAAGGCTTCGGCCTGAGCGATGGCACGAACTGGCCCTATGTCATGCAGCGCTACGCCCGCTACAGGAGCTACAATTTTGCCGTATCAGGCGCCACGACCAAGCAGATGCTGGACATGGTGCCCGCGGCGGAAGCGCTGGCAGCCCGTCCCGGCCGCAAGGTTGCGGTCGTGTTTGGCGGCTTCAATGACCACCTGCACCATATCGACACCGGCGAGACGGTCCATAACCTCGGGCATATTACCAGCCGCCTGAAAAAGGCTGGCTATCACGTTGCTTTCCTTGATGAGGCCAATACGCAGGGTGCGCCGCGCAAGGCGCTGGCCAATGCGGTCGAGGATGGAAAGATCCCTGCCGATACCGAACTGGATCTTTTCGTGTCCGGCGACCCGCTCGCCAATGTGCTGGACCAGACAAAATGGCTTGCCGATACAACCCACCCCAACCAGGCCGGGCATGACATCATCGCGCGCAACGTATGGCAGAATATTGCTGATTTCTTTAAAAAATAAGGGCGTTGTTCGCCTATAAGGAGCCGTTTTCCGATGCCGCCTTTCAAGCTGAAAGGCGGCATTTTTTATAAAGAGCAGGGCCATCAGGGTGGCATGCCGTAATTTCATAAATGTTCCATAAAACAGTTTGCCACAGGGTGATATTCCCACCGCAGCCATAAGGGCAGCCGCGCCCCACACGCCTGCGCTGCTCCCTTGATTGATCGCAGCCTGATCGTATTGTACCGGCACTGGCCACTTATCCGCCCGTTTTTCAGGACAGGAATCTGATGCAGTCTTTGGAAATGATGAACAGGTTCGGCTGGGGAACACGCGGCACGGAAACATTGGCGGACAAGCCGCAGGACTGGCTGGCGCGCCAGCTGCGTGAACCTGATGCCGCCCGCTTTACCGGCGTGGGCACCACGGCGGATGGGCTGATTGCGCTGCATGCGCAGCGTATGAACAGGGTGCAGGGCGACCCGCTCGTCAAACCGATCTTTCAGGCCGAGGTAGCAACCCAGCTTGATAACCTGCTCCTGACCCGCCAGCCTTTTCGCGAGCGGCTGGCCTGGTTCTGGTTCAACCACTTTACCGTCAGCCTAAGGCAGGGCGGCACGCGCGCGATCATTGGCGCCTACATGCGCGAAGCCATACGGCCGCATGTCACCGGCCGGTTCGTGGACATGCTGCTCGCCGTCATGCGCCATCCGGCCATGCTGATGTATCTTGATAACGCTTCATCCATCGGCCCGGACAGCCCGGCCGGGCGCAGGGGGCATCGCGGCCTGAACGAGAACCTGGCGCGCGAATGCCTCGAACTCCACACCCTCTCGCCACAGGGCGGCTACACGCAGGCCGATGTCACGGCCTTTGCCGCCATCCTGACCGGATGGGGCGTGGACCTCAAGGCGGAGCGGCCCGGCTTTGTCTTTCGGGAAAAGGCGCATGAGCCCGGCACCAAGACCCTGATGGGCCACCGCTTTGGGGAAGGGGAGGAAGGTGGCCTGCAGGCGCTGCATTTTCTGGGCACGCACCCGGCCACCTACCACCATATCGCCACCCGTATGGTCACCCATTTCATAACCGACACGCCCGATGCGCGCGATGTCGCACAGGTCAGCCGGGTATTGCAGCAGACGGGAGGCAACCTGACTGCGGCAGCCCTGGTGCTGCCCACGCTGGTGGATACGAGGCCGGAGGGCGGCAAATTCCGCTCGCCCATGGATTATGCCACGGCGGTGATGCGCGCGCTGTCAATGGGGGGCACGCCAAGCCAGCCGGATGATCCCCGCTCGCCCGCGCATACGCAGCTTGCGGCTTTTGCAGCGCTGGGCCAGCCGTTATGGACCGCGCCGCTGCCCAATGGCTGGAGCGACCGCGCGGCTGACTGGGCAGCGCCCGCCGACATGCTGGCCCGCAGCGACTGGGCCTGGCGGATGGCGGGGCAGGTGCGCGATGGCGACCCGCTGGATATTGCCCATGCCGTGCTTGGCCCCGCACTCCGGGCGCAGACGGTAACGGCCATGCAGCATGCAGGCTCAAGGCAGGATGCCCTGACGCTCCTGTTCTCCTCCCCCGAATTCCAGAGGCGTTAAATCATGTTGATCCGTCGTCGCGCGGCCCTGCTGGGCCTTGCCACAAGCTGGGCGCTGGGGCGTGCCTCGCTGGCCATGGCAGCCCCGTCCAGCCATGAAGATGATCCGCGCCTTGTTGTCATTGTCATGCGCGGGGCGCTTGATGGCATGTCCGCCGTCACCCCCTATGGCGACCCGAACCTTGCCACCCACCGCCGCGCGCTCATCCTGCCCGAGCCGGGAGCAGCGGGGGGCCTGCTCGATATGGGGGGCTTCTACGGTTTACACCCGGCATTGCAGAACATGCATGCGCTCTACGCAGCCGGGCAGTTGCTGCCGGTGCATGCCGTGGCAGGTAATTATCGCAGCCGCTCGCACTTCGAGGCGCAGGACTACCTTGAAAGTGGCGCGGATGAACGCATGGATAGCGGCTGGCTCAACCGGGCCGTATCACTCATGCCCCAGCATGATGCAGGGCCGGATGGCTATGGCCTGGCCATGGGGCTGACCGTGCCGCTGCTGCTGCGTGGCCCGGCCCAGGTAGGCAGTTACGCACCCGCGGCCAGCCATCATCCCGACCCGGATCTGTACCGCCAGATCGCGGCCCTCAATGCGGATGACCCGGTCACAGGCCCGGCGCTGCGCAATGCCCTGCAGGCCCGTGGCTTTTCCGATACCGTGATGGAAGGCGGCAGGCCCACCCCGGGCGCCCCGCGCAAGGGCAGCAGGGCCGATGCGTTCCTCTCCCTTTCAACCGCGGCAGGCCGCATGCTGGCCAACCGGCGCGGCCCGCGCATCGCCGCCCTCGAAATTGGGGGATGGGACACCCATGCGCGGCAGGTCGACCGCCTTGGCCGCCCCCTGACGCAGCTCGACCGGGGGCTTGCCGCCCTGCGTGACGGCCTTGGCCCGGCATGGTCGCGCACCGTCGTGCTGGCCATGACCGAGTTCGGCCGCACGGTACGGATCAACGGCACGGGCGGCACGGATCATGGCACGGGCACGGTTGCCTTCATTGCGGGTGGCGCCGTGGCAGGGGGGCGGGTGGCAGGCACATGGCCAGGCCTGCGCCCTGACCAGCTGTTTGAAAACCGCGACCTTGCCCCCACCACCGACCTGCGCAGCGTTGCGGCGGGGCTGTTATGCGATCACCTGCGGCTGAAGCCTGCGGCCATGGCCATGGTCTTTCCCGGTACGGCGGTAACGCCAATGCATGGACTGATCCGCCAGGCGTGAGGACAGGGTGCGTTTTTGAAGCTTCCTGATGCTTATCGCTTACGTTCCATGTCGCGCCCAGATGGCCTCGATCTGGCTGCAATTCCCCATCGCGGCATGGGCTTCGTATATTGTATCGTAGAAAGCCTGCAGGTCCGCACCATCAAGCGCATACAGTACGGCGTTGACTGACCGGGCTTTGCTGAACCACGTCATGACCTGTGCTTCATGGCCGCAGGGCTGCGCCTGCGCATCGCGTGCATCCTGTGCATCAAAACAGGCGTTATCCAGAAATTCGATAACGGACCCTAACAAGTTTCAGGCACGCGGCACAGGCACGCCAGTCAGGCTGGGTGAACCGCCCCCATGGCCGGATCCGTGCGCCCCGGCTGCCCGGTCTCGATGCGCCCGGCGAACTGATACCGCAGTTCCGGCTCCTCAGCGCTCGACACGGTAAGGTCATACCACAGCATGCCCTGCGTCAGGTCAAACGCCACGTCCGTGCTACCGCCCGCTACCACGTGCACCGCCCGCGTGGTGCCGGAGGGGGCCATGGTGCAGGTCAGGTTCACGTTTTTCGTGCCATGATTGCTTATGGTCACGACCAGATCCTTCCCCGGCCCGCGCAGGTAGGTACATGCCGCCTGCAGCCTCAGGCCACCCTTTTTGCCGCTATAGCGCCGGTAAAAGCCGTTGGGGGCATGCACGTCCACGTCATAGAGCCCATTGCGGAACATGGACTGGGCAAAAGCCGCGTCAAGCGCATCGCCGGCCGCTACGCCGTAGGTGCCCGCCTGCATGCCGCTGCCGGCCGTAACGCCGTGGCGATAGATATTGAACGGCACGCCAGCAGCACGGGCACCGAAACGGGTCTTGCCCGCGCGCATATGCACGAACACCTGCCGGCCATCAGCCGAGACCCCGCCATCGCAATACGGCTCATAGGGCAGGGGAGAGGCGGCCCGCGTGCCGGATTCCTGCATCACGCTTTCACGCACCCTGGCCGGGTTGGCGCGCAGGGCGGCAATCGTGGCATCATCAAGCGCCTGGTAGCCGCCCGGCATGGGCTGGTTGCGCGCGCTCTCGATGGTGTGCAGATACGCATTGCGCTCAAGGAAAGGCAGGCGGGGCACACTGCCATCATAGGGGCGGAAGCACGATGTAAGGTCGCCGCTGATGGCCCGCCGCCATGGCGAGATATTGGTCTCAGTCACGTCCCTGCCGAATTTGGCGTGCACGAAGGCCTCAAGGAAACGCAGCGTGGAGGTATGCTCGAACAGTTGCGAATTGACCCATCCCCCCCGGCTCCAGGGTGAGGCAATGACCATCGGCACGCGAAAGCCCAGCCCGATTGGTCCGCTGCGGGCAAGGCGCTTGGGCACGCCACGATCGATTTCATCCTGCGCGCTCGTATATTCCAGCCCCTTCTGGCCAATACTGCGTGATGACGCGCCGGTCTCGGGCCGGGCGGGGTCGGGGGCTGCGTAGGAGCAGCAATGGTCGAAATACCCGTCATTTTCATCATAGGTCATGATGAAGATGGTCTTTTTCCACACCTCGGGATTTTCGGTCAGGATATCCATGATTTCCGACACGTACCATGCCCCGTACCATGGCGAGGTCGGATGATCGGAAAAATGCTCGGGCGCTGCCAGCCATGACACGGTGGGCAGCCTGCCCGTTCTCACATCCTGGCGGAACTGATGGAGCACATCGCCCTTGGGGGCCTGCATGTGGATGGCTTTTTTGCCATCGTGGAATTTCAGTTTTTCCAGCTTGCGATAGTTTTTGTCGCCCGTGTTGGTTACAAAGGCCTTCTCGAACAGGGCGCGTTCCGCCGGTGTCAGTTTTTCAGGCGTTTCGCCCACGGCCGTGCGGCGGCGCGTGAGCACGGCCAGCAGGCTGCGCGCTTCGGCCAGCTGTTCGGCGTGCGTGCCGGATACGAGCATTTCATGCGTGTTCAGCCGGTCGATATGCGACTGGCATTCACTGATGCGCTCCTCAAGCCACGCGCCAAAGCCGGCATTGGCCGTGACATGATACTGGTCGAAACACTCCAGCACATTGCACCCGAAATTGGAGAGCCACGCCCGCTCCGGCCCGCTCATGCCGCCCGATTGCGAGAGTTCATTCTGGTAGAATTTCCACGAAACGCCAGCCTGTTCCAGCCGCTCGGGAAAGGTGCGCCACGTCATGCCGCCTTCAAGGATCTCGCCATTGCGCATGTACACATTCGACGTGGGGTCCTGCCGGTCGCGCACCGTGCCGGTCCAGAACAGCAGGCGGTTGGGGGTGGTGCTGGTCATGGCGCCACAGTAATTCTGGTCACATACGGTAAAGGCGTCGGCCAGGGCGTAGTAAAAGGGCAGGTCCTCGCGCGTGTAATGCCCCATGGTCAACGGATAGCGGGCATAGTCCCTGTGGTGCGACTTCTTGGCGTCGATCCACCGGTCGTGGCCGCCATTGTTCCACGCATCGACCTGGCTGTCGCGGGAATGGGGGATGGAGCCCATCCATGTCACGCGCGTATCGCGGATGTTGAGCCGCCACGGCAGATAGGTCTCGCCTGCCTCGCTGCCCTGCACAAAGGCCGGGTTACCGCTGGGCAGGCGCATGGCGCGCGGATCGTTGAACCCGCGCACGCCCTGCAGGGTGCCGAATACATGGTCAAAAGAGCGGTTTTCCTGCATCAGGATCACGACATGCTCGGCATCGTGCCAGGTGGAACCGACTTCGGGCGCAATGGCGAAGGCCCGGCCGATGGAGGCGGGCAGGCGGGAGGATGCCCCCGCAGCACCCGTGAGGAGGGCATATTTCAGGAAATCTCTACGTGTCGTCATGGTTCGCTCGCGCGGCAGGGATGGGTCTGGGGAAGGCGGGGTTCAGGGCATCAGAAATTGGCGGAAAGGGTCGCCATGACCACGAAGGGCGCGCCGATGACATAGGTGGGCGCGGAAGACTTGCCGCCAACACCCGCTGCTGCCGTCGCATTGGTGGTGTAGGAATACATGGAAGAGAGGTAATGCTCGTTGCCAAGATTGGTCAGGTTGATCTTGATGCGCGGCTTGACCCGGCCAACCTGCGGCAGGGTGCGCCCAAAGCCAAGATTGGCCGTGACATAGCTGGGAATGCTCTCGTCGTTCATGAGGGTGGCGTACTGGGAGTCTGTATATTGCAAGGTGAAATTGCCAAACCATTTGCCATCATTATACGTCAGGCCCAGGGAGCCGGAAAATTTGGGCGCGCCTACTTCCTGCTTGCCCTTTGTCTGCAGATAACCGCCGCCATAGGCAATGTTGTTGCCATTCTGGGTGTACATATACTGCCCCGAGGCATAGAAGCTTACATGATGCCACGGCCGGGTTGCGAGTTCGGCCTGCAGGCCCCAGGCCTCAAGCCCGCCCGCGTTGATCACCTGCGAGATTTCGGTCGTGGTGCCCGGCTGGTACGTTTCCGATGAGACCTGATGGTTCGTTACGTTGTAATGAAAGCCAGCAACATTGGCCATGAACAGGCCGCTGTAGCGATAGCCCAGTTCTTCGGTAATCATGTATTCCGGCTTGTACTGGCTCATGGCCATCTGCAGGGGCTTGCCGGTCGTGTAGCTGTATTCGGGCAGCTGTGATGAACTTAACGAGGCGGGCAGATGATAGCCCGTGGTGCCATTGACATAGATCTGGTGGTTCGGGTTGAAGCGATAGCTGATGAGCACCTGCGGGGCGGGAATGAACAGGTTGCGGATGGAAGGCGCCGTGCTGACCCCCGGCAGGTCCTGCGTGAACTGGCGGCTGACCATCGCCATGCGGATACCGCCATCAATGGTCAGGCGGTCATGTAGAAACGACAGTTTATCGTCAACGGCAAAACTGTTGAGCTGCTGCTTGCCGTTTTCGTTATCTTCACCAATGGGAATGCCACCTGCGGTCAGATAAGGCTCGGACGTGCTCCATTGCCCCTTGCTGTTGACGGGATAATAGCGGTCGCGCGCGGCTTCGGTTGCGTATGAATACCAGTAGGAGAAGGTAAGCGTGTTGAATTTGTGGTGCCATTTGCCAACCAGCGTCAGGCCCGATGAGAGTGTGTACCAATCTGAAACTTCTGCCGCTGTCAGTTTCTTGCTTTTCGGGTCGTAGCCGGGCAGGTTCTTGTAATTATCAAGGTATTTATATTTCTCGGCACCAACATAGCCGCTGGATACGGGCAGGTTGCTTTCACCATATTCATACGGGCCATGGAATTCGACCGAGTAGGCCTCGGCATCAAGGCTGAGGCCATGACCAAAGGTGAAATGGTTTTTCAGTGCGCCATAGATGGAACCGGTATTCTTGCCATCGAGCCCGGCATAATCCGTGTCACCTTCATAATACTGGTCGTTCAGCCCATAATTCGTGCCATAGGTTTTCCAGTTGGCCATGGAGGGATAGAGCCATTCATTCTGCCTGGCCTGGGTCCAGCCGAATATGGCTTCGGTTTCATTGCCCTTTGACCATGTCTTGACCAGGGCTGCATCGACATGCCACTTGCGCACATCGCCCACGCCGCGCCACATGTCGCTGCGCGCGTAAGAGCCTGAAACAAAGGCCCGCACCCCTGAATGACCGATTTCACCCGTATCATAGCGGATGAAGTCCTTGTTGGTGCCATAAGACCCACCGGAGGCGGAAGTATAGATGTTCTGCTTTGCGGAAGGACGCCGGATGGATGTTGAAATCTCAGCGCCCGTGGCATTGTAGGTGGGCGAATTGATGTCAACCGCTCCCTGCATGACATTGATCTGCCCTATGTTCTCGCTATCGACAAGCGAGGGGGTATAGGTGCTGTAGGTAAAGGGGTTGGCACCCGGAATACCCTCGAACGTGACGCCGATCTCGGATTGCCCCATGCCACGGATATGGATGGTGGAAAAAGAGGTCGTCAACGGGCCTTCACTTGCCGAGACGACGCCGGGCAGCGTCTGGATAAGGGATTCAATCGTGGAGGTAGGCGACTGCATGTCGATATAGTCATGCGTGAGCGAACTGACCGTCTTGGGCGTGGTATGGTAGGCCATCATTCCACCGCCGAGCACTTTGTGCCTGGCACGCACCGAAATCTTTTCGCCTTCCTCATCCGTCTTGTCGTGATGGGAATCCGATGCGCCCTGGTCCGCCTTTTTTACGCCGCCGTGGCGGTTATCGGCTTTTTCTTTGGCAAATGCCGTCATGTTCTGGGTGAAAAAACAGACCGCACTCAGAAGTAAAACTTTTCTCATTGCCATGGAGCGTTCCAAAATGAATCTTAATGGAGGCACTCTAACAAATTCCAAATTCTATTTATACACTGCGTCATTCTATTTCATCTTAACTTCATTCAACATTCTTGAAAAATTCATATTTGTATCTGTGCCTATGCTGGCAACGGCAAAAAGGAAAGAGGGGGAGGCCAGCGCCCGGAACCGCCATGTTTTATTTGCCTGAGAAAGTAAGGACCGGCCCGTATCCGTCTTCCGCATCAGACACGACAATATCGAATTCCTTGCCCGGAAACGCCGCGTGCAGGGCAAGCGCCCAGCATCTTTTCAATAAATGGGCAACAATGCAGGCATCATGCACGGACATTTTCCTGTCATGCCAAGAATATCATAAACGTGTCCATGATTGAGCATGTTCTCCACGTCCTTCATGTTTCCCAGCACCCGCATCCACCGGGCAAAACTGTCCTTTGTAAAATGAATGCCCAGAAACACGCCGCCCTCATATGCCACGAATTCCGGCAAAAGCAGCCGACCTATGGCCAGCACGTCAATGCAGGTGCTGTTATAAGCGATATGGGGTAACCAGGGCGGCTCAAGGGCGGCTGGCAGGCCTTACCCCACCGGACCAGTCTCCATTCAGTGGATCCTATCTCTTCATCGCATTTCATCTTTGTTCCGTGCACACACGCAGGCCAGCACGGCACGCGGGGGCGATCCGCCTGAAAGGCGCTTTCAGGCCCCCTTTTTTTACCCGAACCCTTTTTCTGCCCGCCACCGGTTTCCTTGTTGACCGTAGCCCAGGCACGGCGCGTGGCGTCATCTTTACTGAGCCCGCGCTGCTCGTAGCTCTCCTCGATATGGGCGGCCTGTCGCTTCTGCTTGCCTGTATAGGCGGATTTGTCACCACGCGGCATGATCCATGCTCCTGTTCATGCGTTTGCCGGGGCTGGGGTGCCGTGGCACATTAAGGCCCCATCAGCGTGACAATGCGGGCTCGGGACAAAATTTTTTCACGGTTGCAAGCAGGGCTGTTACATTTTGAAAGGAGCATATCCGGCATTGCAAAGGCTCTTTTCTCGCTATTGCGGGGCAGGGGGTGTAGAAACAGGACTTCATCCTGATGGAAGATCTCTATGACGACCGTGTGCCGGACTATCGCCACTTCACCACAACAGGGTTTCCCCATTTCCATGTGCCCCACCCCCGATCGGGGAGGCCGTTGTGATCATGCGAAGGAGGCACGCCAAAGGATTTCATCATAATGACCGATACCTGCAAGGTCTTGATGATCTTCCCGCTTTTCAATGCCAATTCATTCTGGAACTACAAGGAAGCCTGCGACCTGGCGGGCGCGCGCTACCCGGCGGCCCCGCTTGGCCTGGTCACGGTCGCGGCCCTGCTGCCAGAACACTGGGAAATACGGCTGGTCAACCGCAATACCGAAGAGCTGACCGACGCCGATCTTGACTGGGCCGACATGGTCATGACCGGCGGCATGCTGCCACAGCGCAATGATGCGCTGCACATCATCGCGCTGTGCCATGCGCGCGGCAAGCCGGTGGTGGTGGGTGGCCCCGATGTCACGTCGAGCCCGCCGCTTTACAGCGCCGCCAGTTTTCAGGTGCTGGGCGAGGCCGAAGAGATCATGGATGATTTCGTCGCGGCCTGGCGCAGCGGCGCCCGGCAAGGCGTGTTTGAAGCGCCAATGGGCAAGACGGATGTGACAAAAAGCCCATTGCCGCGCTTTGATCTGCTCAAGCTGGACCAGTACCTGCACGTAGGCATCCAGTTTTCACGCGGGTGCCCGTTCAGCTGCGAGTTCTGCGACATTATCGAACTCTATGGCCGGGTGCCACGCACCAAGACCAACGAGCAGGTCATGGCTGAACTCGATGCCCTTTACGCGCTTGGCTATCGTGGCCATGTCGATTTTGTTGATGACAACCTGATCGGCAATAAAAAGGCGCTCAAGAAATTCCTGCCCGACCTGAAGCAATGGCAGGAGGAAAAGAAATTTCCCTTCGAATTTTCAACCGAGGCCTCCATCAACCTCGCTGACGACGCCGACCTGCTGCGCAGCCTGGCCGATACGAATTTCTTCGCCGTGTTCGTGGGCATCGAAAGCCCGGATACGGACTCGCTGGTGCTGATGCAGAAAAAGCAGAACACCAGGCGCAGCCTGCAGCAGAGCATCGACACGATCCATAAGGCCGGGATTTTCGTGAATGCCGGCTTCATCGTGGGGTTTGACAGCGAGAAGGGCAGCGTCGCCCCGGGCATGATCGAATGCATCGAGGATACCTCGATCCCGGTCTGCATGGTTGGCCTGCTTTACGCATTGCCCACAACCCAGCTGACGCGCCGCCTGCTGGCCGAAGGGCGGCTGTTTTCGGGCAGCGAACAGACCCAGTCGGGCGATCAGTGCACGGCGGGCCTCAATTTCGAGACAAAACGGCCACGGCGTGACGTGCTGAGCGACTACAGGACGGTGCTCAAGGCGATTTATGATCCCGTTGCCTATTTTGGCCGGGTGCGCAGGCTGGGCCGCATGCTCGGGCGCAAGCGCAGCCACCGCATGATCAAGGGCGACCTGCGCAGTTTCATGCGGCTTGTGCTGCGCATTCACCGCGCGGGCCCCGGCACAACCGGGCCATTTTGGCGCATGATGCTCGATTGCGCGCTGCATAACCCGCGCGCGCTGCCCTATGTGGTCATGACCAGCGCGCTCTACCTGCATCTTGGGCCGTTTTCGCGGCAGGTTGTCAGCGAGATCGATGGAGAGATCGAGAATGTCGACACGGGCCGCTGGCAGGTGCCGCCGATGCTCAAGCCCGTTCCGGCAGCGCTTGTGCCGGCCTGAGCAAGGCATGGGATAGAAAACTTCCGCTGATTGGCGCGGCGGCTGGCAGAACCACCGCGCCAATGCATCATCAGGCTTTTGCAGCCTTCGCCGCGGCAGCCGCCGCGCGGGCCGCGTTCTTCTCTTCCTCGGTCCAGACCTTGCGCTCGCGTATTTTCGGCGGCTTGACCTTCTTGGCCGGGCCGCCCCCCAGCACGGGGGCACGCATGGTGGAGTTGCGCGCGGCCTCCGAATGCCAGGGGTGGTCGTCCTGCACGTCAAGCGGGCGGCCAATTTCGCGCTCCACGTCATGCAGCCAGGCGCGCTGCTCGGCATCGCACAGCGTTATGGCAAAGCCCGTGCGGCCCGCACGCCCGGTGCGGCCAATGCGGTGGACATAGCTTTCAGGCAGGCTGGGCAGGTCATGGTTGAACACATGCGTTACCGTATCGACATCAATGCCGCGGGCTGCAATGTCGGTGGCCACCAGCACCTGTGCCGCACCACACCGAAAGGCCTCGAGCGCACGCTCACGCTGCCCCTGTGACTTGTTGCCGTGCAGGGCCTCGGCCGTAATGCCCGCCTCGGTAATGAAGGCGCAGACCTCGTTGGCAATGTTCTTCTGCAGGGTAAAGACCACGGCCTGGCCCATGCCCGGCGTGCGCAGCAGTTCGAGCAGGGCGGCCTTCTTGTCAGCCGCATCGACAAACATGACCGATTGCTCGATCCGCTCCACGGTGGTGGAGGGCGGCGTGATCTCGACCCAGGCCGGGTCGCGCAGCAGGCTCTCGGCCAGCACAGTGATGGATTTGGGCATGGTGGCTGAGAACAGCACGGTCTGCCGTGTTGCGGGCAGGGTTGCGACAATACGCTCGATGGGCTTGGCAAAGCCCATGTCGAGCATCTGGTCCGCCTCATCAAGCACCAGTGCCTCAAGCTGCGACAGATCGCATGCGCCCTGCGTGATCAGGTCCAGCAACCGCCCCGGCGTGGCCACGATGATGTCTACCCCCTCCCTGAGCGCATTGATCTGGTGAAACGGGCTGACGCCGCCGAAAATCGTCGTAATGCTGGGCTTGAGATGCCGCCCGAAGCCCGTGAACCCATCGGCGATCTGGGAGACCAGTTCGCGCGTGGGGGCCAGCACCAGCACGCGCGCGCCACCTTTGGGGGCAGGGCGCGGGTTCAGGGCAAGGCGATGGAGCAGCGGCAGCGCAAACGAGGCCGTCTTGCCCGTGCCGGTCTGGGCCATGCCCAGCAGGTCGCGGCCTGCAAGCAGCATCGGGATGGACCCGGCCTGGATCGGGGTAGGGTGGGCGTAGCCTTCCTCGGCCAGGGCGCTCAGGAGTTCGGGCGCCAGGGCAAGATCGGCAAAAGTCATGGACATGGTCAAGCAGCGCCTCCGGCGCTCTGTAAAGGCTACGCCTGTTCGGGCTTCGCTTGGTGCGGGAGGGCGGACTATTACGGGGGGCGCCATGCCACGTCAACGCGGCGCGGCATATCCGGTGATGGTTTCTGCCCCGGCCTGCGCGCCACGGCCCCCATGCCATGAAAGGTGAACGGGAACGGCGGACGCTGCTGGCCTGCCCGGCACACGATGTGCTACGCTCAGGGCTGCAACGCCTTACCTGCGAGGATCGGAAAAAATGTCCATGCGGAACGCATTTTACGCCATCGCCTGCCTTTCCCTCGCCGGGCCAGCCATGGGAGCGCCCCCCATTGACCAGCCCCTTCACGACGCGGTGGCAGCCACCACCCGCGACCCCGCTCTGGTCAGCCGCGATAGCGCCCGCCACCCTTACGAACTGCTTTCCTTTTACGGCGTCACGCCACAGGCCACGGTTGTCGAGATCTGGCCCGGCAGTGGCTACTGGACCGAAATTCTCGCCCCGCTGCTGCGAAACCATGGCACCTACTATGCCGCCATGGGTGTTGCTGATGGCACGAAAGTCGAACGTGAATACGCGCACTGGCCCGCTGGCATGCAGGCAAGGATCGACGCGCATCCGGCACTTTATGACCAGATCCGTTACACGCAGTTCGGGCACGGTCACCCTGACCTCGCACCGGCGGGCAGCGCTGATGTTATCCTGACCTTCCGCAATGTTCATAACTGGATGAAGGATAACGATGCACCCGAGTTGCTCGCGGCGGTGCACAAGGCGCTCAGGCCCGGCGGCATCTTTGGCGTGGAAGACCATCGCGCCCGCCCGACCGGCCCGCAGGATCCCGCTGCCAGAAGTGGTTACGTGCGGCAGGATTACGCG
This sequence comes from Komagataeibacter sp. NFXK3, assembly GCF_054182245.1. Lineage (NCBI taxonomy): Bacteria > Pseudomonadati > Pseudomonadota > Alphaproteobacteria > Acetobacterales > Acetobacteraceae > Komagataeibacter > Komagataeibacter sp. NFXK3. The sequence continues at coordinate 238,550 of NZ_JAPIVJ010000005.1, read as the reverse complement.
ATCGCGCTTATTGAACGGGCGGGGTTCAAACTTGTTGGCACGTCAGAAGTCGCCGCCAACCCCAGGGATACGACCGACTGGCCCAGAGGCGTGTGGACACTGCCCCCCACTTACGCGCTCGGCACTGTCGATCATGCCAGATACCAGGCGATTGGCGAGGGCGACAATTTTGAGTTGAAGTTCCAGAAGGTCGATTAGCAACAGGTCGGCTTCATGCATGAGTTCCGGCTGCGCCAATTTATGCATACAGGCAGAGAACGCCGTTTCGATCGCGCTTATCTGCCACAAAGCCTGCCTACATGGCTGTCAAATGCCGGTTGATGGATCAGGGGGGCATGCATGCCTGCATGCGGCGGCATGATCGGGGCTGGCTTCAAACCGTCCTTTCCAGCGGATGAACGTGCGCTCGCCGTCCGTTACTAGGCCTCAGCATGATGGTGGAGCAGTAATTCCAGATCGGCAGGGTTTCGGTCATGGGCGAGGGGATCAGGGCGCCCTACGCCACGGCCCGCTCCACGCAGGCCGCAATATCCTTGCGGCAGCGCGCCCGCCCGGCCACCAGCAGGGCCTGCACGGGCTGGTTCTGTGGCGAGCAGTTGCCCGCACCGAGCACGATCAGGCAGCCGGTGAGGGGCGCGGGTTGCCTGCAGGCCGTTCAAGCCCACACCTGGTGAATACCATCATCATCCCGCCTGCATGTGGCGCGATAACAGGTTCCATCTCCAGGGCGCCGCCACGACTGGGACAGACGTTATTGTGAAGGCCATTCATCAATCGGCAGGTTGACCATATCATGCGTCCGGTAGCCTTTCTTGCGCACGCGCTGGCTGTCCGCACTATCGGACGGAAACAGTTTACGGGCATCTTCATAGGCGAACATCGCAGCCTTGGCGGCTTTTCTTCGCTCAGCCTCGCTTCTGCTGGTATCCATGGCTTTCGCCATCCAGGCATCGCCCTTGCGTTCGCATTCATTGGCAGGGATCATCATGCAGCCTTTTTCTGATCAGGTCTCCTGCACATCAAATACCTCAAATCTTGCGATCAAATCCAGTTGCCCGGCTGAAATCGTCATTTTCCCTGCTCGCGCCATTACGAACCGAATCCTGTGCCGCAGGGGCCGAACTGAGCGCGCATGTAACCTGGCCCGCGCGCCCGGACGAAGCATTGCCCTGCACCATGACACAAAGATGTGTGAAGCCGTGATGCCCCGGCACTGCCAACGTAGGAGCCCTGATGCACAGGAGAATGCCACAATGCAGGCCAATACGCTTTTTTCACTCACGGGCAGGCGCGCACTGGTTACCGGGGCCTCCCGTGGCATTGGCCTGACCCTGGCGCGGGGGCTGGGCCAGTACGGGGCTGAAATCGTGCTGAACGGCCGCAACCCTGAAGCACTCGAGGCAGCCCGCGCCACGCTCGAACACGAAGGGCTTGATGCCGTGACGGCTGCCTTTGACGTAACGGACCAGGATGCTGTCATCGCAGGCGTGGAAAGAATTGAGCATGAACATGGCCCGATCGACATTCTGATCAACAATGCAGGCATCCAGCGCCGCGCGCCACTGGAGCAGTTCAGCCGGGCGGACTGGGATGCGCTGATCGCGACCAACCTCAACGCCGTTTTCTTTGTGGGGCAGGCCGTGGCACGCCACATGCTGCCGCGTGGGCGCGGCAAGATCGTCAATATCTGTTCGGTGCAGAGTGAACTGGCCCGCCCCGGCATCGCGCCCTATACCGCGACCAAGGGGGCGGTGAGGAACCTGACCAGAGGCATGGCAACGGACTGGGCCCGGCATGGCCTGCAGATCAACGGATTGGCGCCCGGCTATTTCAAAACGGAAATGAACGAAAAACTGGTGGAAGATACAGCCTTCACCCAATGGCTGTGCCAGCGCACGCCGGCCGGGCGCTGGGGTAATGTGGAGGAACTTGTCGGCGCTGCGGTCTTTCTGTCCTCTGACGCATCAAGTTTTGTCAACGGGCATGTGCTTATGGTGGATGGCGGTATAACCGCCTCCGTGTAGGTAACACTGGGGCGGTAACATTGGCGTCACGAACGGCGCTTTATAACGCGGTGCGATAGGGGGCAATGCCACGGCCTTCATTGTCGGTATCCACACGATGGCCAACCATGGGCAATGCACGGTGGTGGCAGTTTTCACGCGTGCAGGCACGGCAGCCCGGGCCGATGGGAATGATCATGCGCGGATCATTCAGGTCCAGCCCGGCGGAATAGACAAGGTGCCCGGCATCCGCGATGGAACAGCCCAGAACCACGGCCGCCAGGCGGGGTCGGTCAAGGTAGGATATGTTGTCACGGCCTACCGTGCGCGCCACGTTGAGATAGAGCGCGCCATCCGTCGTGCGTGAAAGCTGGACCTGCACCTGCTGCGGGGTGGTGAACGCACGGAAAACATTCCATAGCGGGCATGGCCCCCCGAAACGGGACTGGGTAAAGCGGTTTGCACTGAAGCTTTTGAGGATATTGCCCGCGATATCTGTCTTGAGGAAATAAAAGGGTATCCCTTCGCTTCCGGGCCGCTGCAGGGTGCTGAGCCGTTGGCAGGCCTGCTCGAAACTGACGCCGAAATGGCGCTGCAGCCGTTCCAGGTCATGACGCACCTCATGTGCGCTTGCCCTGAAGCGTTCATAGGGCAGCAGGAGTGCGCCAGCAAAATAATTGGTCAGATAGACGCGTGCCAGCCCCCGGGCCTCGCTTTCACGCAGCCGCGAACGACGGATGATACGGGCGAATATCGCCTGATGCTCGATCTGCCCCAGCGCCTGGGCCATCCAGAACGTGCTGCTTTCCGATGGCGCGATGCGCGAGAGGAAAAGAGTGCGGTTGCGCCGGTCCATGTGCCACATCAGGCCGCGCTGGCTCAGGCCAAGGTCAATCTCGGTGCGGATGCCATGGTGGTCCATGAGGTAGCGCCCGAGCTGCTCGCGGGGGCTGCCCTCATCAAGGCGCATGAGCGCGGCCTGGCGTTCAGCCGTGCGGTCAATTTCATCAAAATAATTACGCTGGGCCTGCACCCAGTCATTGACGGCTTCATATGGCTCCACCCGGTCGGGCGCATCCGGCGTGGTCGTGTCCGGGTGCGGCGCATGCCCGACCAGCGGCACGGCCGCCTGTTCGTGGCGCAGCAGATAGGCGCGGTAGAGCCGGACGAACTGCATGCACAGATCGGGCGCCACGCGCATCGCGGCCTGCATGCTGTCCAGCTTCACTGCACCCATGTCGAATACGGGGTCGGCCAGTATTTCGCGCAATGCCTGTATGCCGCGTGCCTCTTCAGTATCGCTGAAATAATCTACCCCGACGGAAAATATATCGCATAACGCATTGAGCAGGGGCAGGGGGAGCGGCCTGACGTCATGCTCGATCTGGTTGAGGTAACTGGCGGATATGCCCAGTTGCAGGGCCAGCGCGCTCTGGGTCATGCCCATGCGGGTGCGTTGGTGACGGATACGCGATCCGGTGAAGATTTTGGTGGCGGGTTTTTTCATCTTCACAATCTTTGCAAATATCGGCGCGGCGTTCGCTTCTTTAAACGGCAAAATATCTTCCGCCCGCAACCGGGATTTGTCACAGTCCCCATCAGCAGAAACGCACAAGGGCAACACGGATGAACTGCCATGACCGGGCGAAGCCTCCATTGTGGCACAGCCTGCAACATGAACCGTGATGTTCTGCCCCGGTTATCCGCCGTGGCATGAGGCAGACGTGCGCAGGTCGGGTGTAGCGCAGGGGCAGGCATGTCATGCGCCCCGGCATGTAAACCACGCCTAGCCTCTCCTTTAATTGACCGCTGCATCCTGCATTACAGCGTGCAGGCAGCCTGACAACAGGAAACAGGTTCATGACCATCAGGACCGATGAGAATGTTTTCGTCCTGCCCGCTTTCCATGCGCGGCGGCCCTTCGTACAACTGGCCGGAGGCGCGTTTCCGGCCCGTATTGCCCCATGGCCGGATTATGGCCATCGGGTAATGAATGTCTCCGCGCTATGCGTGGACCGGCATCTGGGCGATCATGCCGAAAAGCCCGCGATACTGTGCGGCAGGGCACCCGATGGGCATATCGCGTGGCGCGACCTGCATGAACGGGTCTGCCGCCTGGCCAATGCCCTGACCGATCAGGGCGTGCAGCGTGGCGATGTGGTCGCGGTCGACATGCCCCTTATGGTGGAAAGTATCGTGGCCGTGCTGGCCTGCATCCGCATTGGGGCGGTACATGTGCTCATGCCTGAAGGGCTGGATGCACCCGCCCTGGCCGAACGGCTGGCCGATTGTGGCGCCGTGGCCATTGTGGCAGGCGATGGCACAGGTCATGCGCAGCCCAAGGCCATGCTGGACAGGGCCTTGGCCATGATCGGGCTGCATTGCGCGGTCAGGCTGGTGCTGGTTGTGGCTGCCGAGGGCGCGCAACTCCCCATGAAGCCGGGCCGTGACCATTTCTACAATGACGTGGTGGACTGGTACGAGCCTGATTACCCGCCCGCAGTCATGCACCCCGATGCACCCTTCTTTCTGCTGCATGCCGCGGATGGGGCAGGCAGGTTCCGCAGCGTAACCTACACGGCAGGAGAATACAGCCGCCTGCTTATCCGCACGACGGAAATGCTGGTGCCACAGGGCAATGCGGAAATTCCCTACAGCCTGCTCGACATGGCCTGGAAAGCGGGACAGACGGCGCTTGTCGTAAACGCGCTGGCAAAAGGCGCGACCATTACGAACAGTGAGGGAGCCCTGGCACCCAAGGGCCGTTGAGGCGACGGGCTGAAGCCTGTTTCCGGCAAGGCCGCCCCGCAAGGATGATGCCTGAAGGGCGGATGGCCGGATGACAGGCAGCCCGGGCACACTCCGCGTTAGCCTGACGGCAGGCGAACCGCGCCGCGCGGCATGGACATGCCCGCCGGGAAGTGCGCCGGAATGTTATGATCTCGCGCTCTACCGCCTTGCAGGGCCGCACCGTCTGCCGTCAGGATGCGAGATCGATTGCGGTGCTTGTCGTCACATGCCCGAGCCGGGGGAAAATGCAGTCATATGCGAAACGCTGCATCTCTTCGGAAAAGGTGGAGGTGATGTCTTCGGCAAGGACGACGGCATAGCCATGTTCATGCGCCGCGCGGGCGGTGGATTCCACGCCAAGGTTAGTGGAAATGCCGCCAATGACCACGGTGGCAATGCCGCGCCGCCGCAACTGAAGGTCGAGATCCGTCCCGTAAAAAGCGCCCCACTGCCGCTTGGTGACATGCAGGTCGCCCGGCTGGGCCAGCCCTTCGGCCAGATCGGTCCAGTCAGGCGCAAAGCCGCCGGGAGGCGGCGCGAATGGCTGGTCGACAGGGGTATGCGGGGCATCGGCAAAATCGGGGGCGAACGCGACATTGACCACAATGACCGGCGCACCGGCGGCACGGAAGCGTGCGGCAAGGGTTTTTGAGCGCTCGACAACCCTCTCACCCGTGTAAGGCGCCAGTTGACGGGAAACGATGCCCTTCTGGAGGTCGATCAGGATCAGTGCGGTCCGGGACGCGGAAAACGATGGCATGGCGGTCTTCTCCTGTTATCAGGCTCCTGTATTCCGGGTCGTTGCCTGGAAGGGCAGGAGTTGATAGAAATTGAGCATATACTCAAACAGGGATACTATTTGAGGATGGACTCAATTACGTCAAGCAAAAAGCGCGCCCCCCTTCAGCCCCGGCGGGCGGTTGGGCGGCAACGTGTGGCCGAACTGCTGGCCGCCGCGTCCGACCTCATCGCGGAACGCGGCTATGATGCAACGACAATGGCGGAAATAGCCGCGCGGGCAGGGGCGAAAATTGGTTCGCTTTACCGCTTCTTTCCCAACAAGGAGGCGATTGCCGAGACGTTGCTGCAACAGCACATGGCAATCCTGCAGGAAGAATATGAAGCGATAGGGCGCCGCGCAGCGGGCCTTTCCCCCAGTGAGCTGGCGGATGGCTTTATTGACCTGATGGCAGGGCTCTATCCCCGCGTGCACTCGCTCCCCGCATTGATGGCCGCCCGCACGGACAGTGCGGCACTCCGTGCAAAGTCACGTGCTCAGGCACTGCCTGGCATAGTAATGGCGCTGCGGGCCTGTGCCCCCGGACTGGACCAGAAAACGGCTGATGACATTGCTGCCGTTGTGCTGAACAATATGAAAGTCATGGTCGGCATGATCCATGGGGATGCACCGACAGCGCCAGGGGCGCCGGATGAACTGCGCTGCATGAACCGGTTATATTTATCTTCCCGGCTTGAACCTTTCCGAAGGGCCGTATGACTGATCCCTGACACTCCCCTGATGGGTTGCGATAATCATGCAGCCCGCATTGAGCGGGGATGCCACGATGCGTGAGACATCACGCGGGGTAGGGGGTCTTTCCCCGTCCATATCTGACCTGGGCTGACCCTTTCAGTGCACCTGTCATCTGTCAGGATCTCCAATGCCCCTGCCGATGACCTTCTGCGCGATCGAGAAGCGTTACGTTCTGGCACCAAATTTCTGGATTTTCTGGCCGGAACAAAACCGCAGGATTATATTTTGTGCTGTCATACGGGCGCTCCCATTCAGTTCCGTATACTCAGGAATGCAGGCATGACAGGTCTAGGGAAAAAATCTGCCTCGCCCGCATTATATTCAGAATAAATAACCAGAGCGACCGATGAGACAATCCTGCCTGAAAACAGGAGATCCCCGCCAAATATCTTATGGTCGGTTACCAATATTTCCGATCGTCTATATTTGTCCATAACCATACATATCCTATCAATGGTGCGGTTATAAATGCTGTTTATGATCTTATGTATAATCTCTCTTGGACGTCATACACCTGATTGATCTACTACCTTTTCCACGACACCGGGGCATACAGCGGCTTTTCAGGCCGGTTCATTGCTTACGGGGCCACTATGGCGAGAATTTATTTGTATTTCCTTCTCTCGTCATAAGTTTTGGAAAGTATCGATGCAGTACGCACATGATCCAGCACTCCTTCTGGCGCGCTTTCAGTTCGCCTTTACCGTAGGCGTCCATATCATCTTTCCGGCCTTTTCAATCGGGCTGGCGGCTTATCTGGCGGTTCTGGAAGGGCTGTGGCTCAGGACCGGACGGCCCGTATTCCTTGATCTTTACCGATACTGGATCAAGGTCTTCTCCATTGTCTTTGGCATGGGCGTCGTGTCGGGACTGGTCATGTCGTATGAATTCGGCACCAACTGGTCGGTCTTTTCCAAAAAAGCCGGGCCGATTACCGGCGTGCTCCTGTCCTATGAAGTTATGACCGCCTTTTTCCTCGAGGCAGGCTTCCTCGGCGTCATGCTGTTCGGCATGAACAAGGTGGGGCGCAAACTGCATTTTGCGGCCACGTGCTGCGTATCGGTCGGCACCCTGATTTCCATGACATGGATCCTGTCCTCCAATTCATGGATGCAGACCCCGCGTGGTTACACCATCGACCCGGCCACAGGGCGCTTCATGCCGGCTGACTGGCTGGCCATTATCTTCAACCCGTCCTTTCCCTTCCGCCTGGTGCATATGGGGCTGGCGGCGTTCCTGTCGGTTGCCTTCATCGTGGGAGCCACGGGGGCATGGCATATGCTCAAGGCCCGCAAGGCAGGCAAGATTTCCAGCGAGCCGGTGCGGGTCATGTTCTCCATGGCCATGTGGATGGCGGCGATCGTGGCCCCCTTGCAAATCCTTGCTGGCGACGCGCATGGCCTGAACACGCTCAAATACCAGCCGGTCAAGATTGCGGCGATGGAAGGGGACTGGATCTCGGAAGATCATGCGCCCGAACTGCTGTTCGGCATTCCCAACATGAAGACCGAGCATACGGATTATGCCATCAGACTGCCGCTGGCCGGATCGCTGATCCTGACGCACAGCCTGAACGGCAAGGTGCCGGGTATGAAGGACTTTCCGCGTGACCAGCGGCCGCCTTCACCGGTCATCTTCTTCTCCTTCCGCATCATGGTCGCGCTGGGCATGCTGATGATGCTGGTCGGATTGTGGTCCCTTTGGTTGCGGCGCAACAGCACGCTGTTCACCAACCCGCTCTTCCATCGTGTTGCGCTGTGCATGGCGCCTGCGGGCTTCCTGGCCCTGCTGTGCGGCTGGATCACGACGGAAGTCGGCCGCCAGCCCTGGACCGTCTATGGCCTGCTGCGCACGTCTGACAGCGTATCCCCCGTTGCCCTGTCCTCCATGGCATTTTCGATGACGGCGTTCGTGGTGGTCTACGTGCTCGTGTTTGGCTCAGGGATGGGCATTCTGGTGCGCATGCTGGGCCGCGCCCCGCAGGAAGGCGAGCATGATACTCCGCCATCCCACGCATCCGGGATTCTGGCCACCAGCATGCATCCGGGCGTGATTGATCCCTCTACTGGCAAAGGAGCCTGAGGCATGATGGACTTCGCATACTGGCTCCCCATCATATGGGCCGTCATTCTGGTCGCCGCCATTTCGATCTATGTCGTGCTTGATGGCTTTGACCTTGGCATCGGCATGCTGTTCGCACTCGAACGCCACCCAGACCGCCGGGATGTGATGGTCAACACCATCGCCCCCGTGTGGGATGGCAACGAGACATGGATGGTGCTGGGTGGGGCCGTGCTGTACGGCGTCTTTCCCGGTGCCTACGCTACCCTGCTGCCCGCCTTCTACCTGCCGATCGTGCTGATGCTGCTGGCCCTGATCTTCCGCGGCGTGGCGTTTGAGTTCCGCATCATGACGCGTGACACGGGACGGGAAGGGATGTGGAATGCCGGCTTCATGGCAGGCTCCGCCATCGCCGCTTTCTGTCAGGGCGCGATCCTCGGCGGCGTGGTGCAGGGCATCAAAGTTGTTGATGGCGCCTTTGCCGGTGGCCCGCTCGACTGGCTGACGCCGTTCAGCATCCTGTGTGGCCTGTCCGTCATGTGTGGTTACGCCCTGCTGGGTGCAACGTGGCTGATCTGGCGCACCACCGGCGTGCTGGAGGAATCCTGCCGCCGCTGGGCCGCCCGGCTGGCCGTGGGCCTGTTCATCGGTATTGTGGCAGTCAGCCTGTGGACACCGCTGCTACACGCCCCGTACCTGCGCCGCTGGGCTGACTGGCCCAACATCGCATTCGTTGCCCCCGTGCCGGTTCTGGTGGTCGTGCTGGGAGGGCTGTTTATCATGGGGCTGCGCAGGGGTCACTCGAAGGGGCCGTTCCTGTGCGCGCTGGGCTGGTTTTTCCTGTGCCTGTCCGGCCTGGGCATTACGGTATGGCCCTATGCCGTGCCGCCGGGCCTGACGCTGTGGGATGTATCATCCCCGCCATCGAGCCAGTTCTTCCAGCTGATCGGCACCGCCATCCTGCTGCCGATCATCCTGACCTACACGATCTATTCCTACCACGTCTTTCGCGGAAAGGTGACGGAAACCGATGGGTATCACTGAGATTGTCCGGGGCAATGGCGACGAGGCACCCCCACGCACCGGCGTGCGGATCGCATGGTTCATTGCGATCTGGTCGCTGAGCACCGGTGCATTTTTCGGGGTGGCGTCGCTGCTGCACCTGATCGTTCCCCGGTAAAGCGGGCGGCATGGCCGCCCGACATTTCCTTCCCTCCAATACGGGATCTGGTCCAATGCTTTTTGATTTTGAACGTGACTTCGCTGGTTCTTTGCGGTGCATTCCCATGATCGCGCGGCAGAAGCTTGATATTGTCGGCATCAAACTGAGCCTGCGCCAGTGGAGCCGGTTTACGCGCGAGGAACGGGGCCAGCTTGCCGACCTGCCATGCGAGACCGCGCCCGAACAGGCCGCCTACCGCGAACTGGTCGCCCATCTGATCGCAACCCGCAGTGACGAGCCGCTGCGCCCGCTTGCCGTGCGCGGACTGGAAGACTGGCGCGAAGAAGGCCGGATGCCCGAGGCAGTCAGGATACAGGCACAGGCTGATGGCATAGCGCCACCCACGGCGCGGCAATGGGCCAGCCTGCTGCCACTCCAGCGGTTTGCGCTGGTGAAGCTGGCCCGCTCGAAGCATGAGAATGAAAACTTCGTGCCAGCGATGCGGGAGTTCGGCCTGCTGCAACAGCATGCCGGGGTGCTGCATGATGCGGGTGCCCACACACGCCTGCCCAACTGAATGAAGCCGAGAGGGCCGAGATCATGAGCAACGACAAAACGCCGGAATACAAACCCTATCACCATCCGGCAGGCGGGTGGGGTGCGGCCGGGGCCACCGCAAAAGTGCTGATGGAACAGAGCGTGCTGGTCAAGGGCTCACGCGGGCTGCTGGCCATGAACCAGCCGGGTGGCTTCAAGTGCCCCAGCTGCGCATTTCCTGACCCTGACCATCGCAAGACACTGGAGTTCTGTGAAAACGGGGCCAAGGCGCTGGCGCATGAAGTCACGAAGGGACGTGTGACGCGCGAGTTCTTTGAAAAATACACCGTCACCGAACTGATGCAGCAGAGCGATTACTGGCTGGAAATGCAGGGCCGCCTGACCGAGCCGATGCGCTACAATGCCCAGAGTGATCGCTACGTGCCCGTGTCATGGGATGATGCCTTCGCCCTGATCGGCCAGCACCTGCGTGCTCTCGACAGTCCGCATCAGGCCGAGTTCTATACATCCGGCCGCACGGCGAACGAGACCGCTTTCCTGTATTCGATATTCGTGCGTGAATTCGGCACCAACAATTTCCCCGACTGCTCGAACATGTGCCACGAGCCGACCAGCCGTGGCCTGCCGCCTGCCATCGGCATTGGCAAGGGCACGATCGTCATGGGCGATTTCGAGCATGCCGAAGCGATATTCGTGGTGGGGCAGAATACCGGCACCAATTCGCCGCGTATGATGACCAACCTGGTCGAAGCCCGCAAGCGCGGCGTGCCGATCGTGCTGATCAACCCGATGCCCGAGCGCGCGCTGATCCGCTTTACGGAGCCGCAGGATGTGCTGCAGATGGGCACATTCGGCTCGACCCCCATTTCCAGCGAATTCGTGCATGTGCGCATTGGTGGCGACCTCGCCATCTTCAAGGGCATGATGAAGGCGCTGTTTGAGGCGGAAGCACGCGGCGAGAAAGTGCTGGACCTTGACTTCATCCATGAACACACCGCCGGGCTGGATGCCCTGCGGGATGATGTCATGGGCTGTAGCTGGGACGAGATTACCCGCATCTCGGGCATAACCGAGGCACAGATCCGCAAGATCGCTGATATCTACATGAAATCCAATGCCACGATCATCTGCTACGGCATGGGGCTGACGCAACATCAGGAAGGATCGCGCCTGATCCAGCAGGTGGCGAACCTGCTGCTGCTGCGCGGCAATTTCGGCAAGCCGGGTGCCGGTATCGCGCCAATCCGTGGCCACTCCAACGTGCAGGGCGACCGCACGGTGGGCATTGATGAAAAACCGACCCAGGCCTATCTGGACCGCGTGCGCGATGTGTTCGGCTTTGAACCGCCGCGCGAACATGGGCACCACGTGCTCGAAGCGGTCGAGGCCATGGAAGCGGGTACCGCCAAGGTATTCTTTGGCATGGGGGGCAATTTCATCCGCGCCGTGCCCGATACGGACCGCTCCTATGCCGCCATGCGCAACCTCAACCTGACGGTGGGCGTGGCGACAAAGCTGAACCGGGGGCATCTGGTGCATGGCAAGGATGCGCTGCTCCTGCCGGTTGTGGCCCGCTCGGAAATCATCCGCACGCAGGCAGGCGAGCAGTTCGTGACCATTGAGGATGCGATGGCGAATGTCACGGCTTCACGCGGGGTGTTCGAACCCGTGAGCGAGCACGTGCTGCCGGAGACCGAGATCGTGTGCCGCATGGCCATGGCGACACTGCCCAACTCCCGCACGCCGTGGGCGGATTACATGGTCGACTACACCCTGATCCGGGACAGGATTGCCGACGTCTATCCTGAAATCTATGCGGATTTTTCAGAAAAGATCAAAAATCCGCACGGCTTCCATCTCGACATCCCGCCCCGTCGCCGCGTGTGGAAGACGCCCAATGGCAAGGCGAATTTCCTCGTGCTGCCGGGGCTGGAAGTCGATGTGCCGGTCAAGGATCCGGCCATGCTGCGTCTGGCCACCATCCGTTCGCATGACCAGTATAATACGACCATCTACAGCAACAGCGACCGTTACCGTGGCGTGTACAACACCCGCCTTGTCGTGTTCATGAACAGGGACGACATGGCCGAACGCGGTCTAGCGAATGGTGATGTGATCGGGCTGGAAACCTACAGTGATGACGGGATCAGGCGCTATGTCGATGGCCTGAACGTGCTTGACTATCCTATGCCGCGCGGCGCCATAGCCGGATACTACCCGGAGCTGAACCCGCTGCTGCCACTGGACTATTTTGACGAGATCAGTGGAACGCCTGCGGCCAAATCCATCCCGGTCAGGGTTGTGGAAAGTGTTGCATCCGCGCCGCCCATCCGGATCGCGGGCTGACTGGGCAGGCGGCCATGGAGAACGATCAGAACAGCCGCGCGGCCCGTGCCGTGCCGCCTGTCGACCAGCTTGGCCGCCCGCTGCGCGACCTGCGCATTTCGGTCATGGACCGCTGCAACTTCCGGTGCCCCTACTGCATGCCCGAAGCCACCTACCACGAAGGCTTCCGGTTCCTGGGGCCGAAGGAACGGCTGGATTTTGACGAGATCGAACGGGTCGCGCGCATGGCCGCCGAACTGGGTGTGACCAAAATACGGCTGACCGGCGGGGAACCCCTCCTGCGGCCGGGCCTTCCTGACCTGGTCCGCCGCCTGAGCGCCCTGCCGGGCATTGACGATGTGGCGCTGACAACAAATGGCGTGCTGCTGCCGCGCTTCGCGCCAGCCTTGCGTCAGGCGGGGCTGCGGCGCGTGACGGTCAGCCTTGACAGTCTGGACCCGGTCGTATTCGCCCATATGAGCGGCGGCAGGGGTGACCTCCCTGCCGTGCTGGAGGGCGTCGATGCCGCATGTGCCGCAGGCTTTGAAGGCGGCGTCAAGATCAACACCGTGGTCCAGCGTGGCGTGAATGATGCGGGCGTGCCGGATATTCTGGCACGCTTTCGCAATACCGGTGTAACGGTCCGGCTTATTGAATACATGGACGTGGGCAATCGCAACGGGTGGGCGCGCGGCGATGTCGTGCCCTCCAGCGAACTGCGTGCCCGCATTGCCGCACTCTGGCCCCTTGAAGCGCTGCCGCCCCGCTATCGCGGCGAGGTGGCGCGTCGTTACCGCTACGTCGATGGGGCAGGGGAGATCGGGTTTGTCTCGTCCGTCAGTGCGCCATTTTGTGGAGCCTGCTCCCGTGCCCGCCTGTCTTCCGACGGCAAGCTTTACACCTGCCTTTTCGCAACGACCGGCACGGACCTGCGCACGCTCCTGCGTGCAAATGCCGGTGATGGGGGAAGTGATGAGCGGCTGCGTGCAACCCTCTCACAGGTCTGGCGCCACCGGGCGGATCGCTACAGCGAGGAGCGCACGCTCTCGGCAGGCAGGAAATCCGACCCGGAAAAAATCGAAATGCATTATATTGGGGGATGACGTGAGCTTCATGTGCACATCCCAGGATTCACTGGGGCGCAGGCCATGACGGCGTTCCTGTATGGGCTGGTCCTGGCCGGTGGCGAAAGTCGCCGCATGGGGCAGGACAAGGCGGCATTGCCTTATGATGGCCGCCCGCAGCTTGCCCGTGCTTTTGACCTCGTGGCGCGGCATGCAGGGCGTTGTTTTGTCTCTATCCGTCCCGATCAGCAGCCTGACCCACTCCGGGCGTCCTATCCCTGCATCATGGACAGGCGGGAGATCAGGGACAGGCTCGGCGGCGGGCCAATGGTTGGCGTGCTGTCCGCTCATGTAGCTTACCCGGAAGCAGCCTGGCTCGTCGTTGCCTGTGACCTGCCGATGCTGGACGACACAACGCTTGCCGCCCTTGTGCAGGAACGCAATGCGGCTCTGGCTGCCACGGCCTATGTGAGTGAAAGCGACGGACTGCCCGAGCCGCTCTGCACGATATGGGAACCTGCTACGCTGGCCGCCCTGAACAGGCAGGCAGCAAGGCAGAAAATTCGACCGCGCCAGATGCTCACCGGTTCAACGGTCCGTCTCCTTGAAGTAAAGAAAGCAGGCGCGCTGGAAAACGTAAATGCACCTGATGAACGCGACCGGGCACTGAAGCGCCTTGGATGTGCAGGGCAGGAAGTAAAATGCTCGGTATAAAGTTAGAGTATTTCACCCAGCCTCAGGATGCAGCCGCGCTGCATGATGAACACGGCTTTCAGTGCCTGCCATGACATTACCGATAAGACCAAGCCCCGCATCCCGGCCTGGAAAACCGAGCATGACGCGGGCACCGTGAGTGCGAAAGTGCCGTGCCACACACCCTGACCATTGAACCGTGCCCACCTGCATGCCCGAGGCTACCGTCATGTCCGCCCTTTTTTACCCGTTAGATGTTAGCGCCCTGTCCCGTCCAGATGAGAAATTCAGCCTGAACGTGGCGGAAGAAGTGCCGGTCAGCCTCATGTTCAACGGAATTTTTCCATACGGCACGATGATGATGACGCCTGCGGACCTGGAGGATTTCGCCTATGGATACTGTATGACCGAACAGATCGTAGGCTCTGTTGCAGATATCCGCTCGGTGAACATCGTAACAGCAGAAGACGGGCTGACCCTTGATATTTTTATAAAGGGCAGCGCGCTGACGCAGCTCATGCGCCGTACTGTGCGCATGCAGACCGGCCATTCGAGTTGTGGCATATGCGGCAGCGGGACCGTACCGGAATATGACGCTGTAGCAGCCGCCCCGTTGGGGGAGGGACCGCGCCTGCCGGTAACGGCAATACGCAAGGCATTGCATGAACTGCGCACGTGGCAGACGCTGAACGCGGCGACACGGATGGTGCATGCAGCCGCATGGGCAGATGATAACGGCAGTATTCACATGATCAGGGAGGATGTAGGCCGGCACAATGCGCTGGACAAGCTGATCGGTGCGCGCGCCTGCCACCCCGGAGCGTTCCATGAAGGCTTCTGCCTGCTGACAAGCCGTTATTCATTCGAGATGGCGCTCAAGACCGTGCGGGCAGGCATCGCCATCGTGGTCGCGATTTCTGCCCCGACATATCGTGCCTTCCTTACTGCTGAAAAGATGAACCAGACCCTGATCGCCATTGCACGCCGGGATGAGCAGACACTGTTTTGCGGTGGAAACCGCCTTGTCGGTTTCGGGGCAGGCATGCAGCATCTGAACCACACGCCGGGCGCCCCGAAAAACCCATCAGATTGAATTTTCAGGCAATCCTTGGGAAATAACGCGTCTCAGGGCAGTGAAATAAGAGTCCCTGAATTGTCTGCTCATCGGTGCGTCGGGAATGAACACGTCAAAGACGTGATAGGCACCGGGAATGACACAGACCTCCGTCGGCACGCCAGCAGCCATCAGGCGCCGGGCATATTCCAGATCCTCGTCCAGAAACAGGTCCAGGGAGCCTACGCCAATATAGGCAGGGGGCAGTCCCGTCAGGTCCGTTGCGCGAAAGGCCGCGGCATATTCTGAAATGCCTGCACTCCCGGGCGTTTTGCCAAGATAGGCGTTCCATGCGTAATGATTGGCGGAACGCGTCCAGATATATTCGCCCAGGGCGGGCGATGGCATGAGTGTTGTGCCGGTCCGGTCATCCAGCATGGGATAAATCAGGAGCTGGAACAGGATCTTGATTTCCGCCCGATCGCGTGCCAGCAGGGCAAGGCAGGCTGTCAGGCCGCCGCCTGCGCTATCGCCTCCAATAATCAGGCGGTTTCGGTCAATTCCCAGATCGGCTGCGTGGTCATGTGCCCATTTCAGGGCGGCATAGCAGTCCTCGATTGCCGCAGGGTAGGGGGCTTCTGGTGCCAGACGGTAATCAACCGAGAAAATCACCAGCCCCAGTTCGCTGACCATCTGCCGGCAGCGTGCATCATCAACCTCCGGTGTGCCGCTTACGATCCCGCCACTATGGATATAGACCAGCGCAGGGGCATTCGGGTGGCTGGCCACGGGCCTGTAGGTCACGACCGGAACGGCAGGCGCGCCGTCGGGGCCGGGCACGTGGCCTTCCTCAACCATGACATCAGGATATTCGGCAACCCTGACGCTGCGGATGGCGGCAATGAATGCCTTGCGGGTCTCGCCTAGTGTCTCATCCGCAAGGCCATCAAAGGAAGGCAGGACTTTCAGGGCCGCGCGAAATTCCGGGGCGACGGGATTGTGAGGCATGACAGTTTCTCCGCATTATCTTTCCCTCACGATAGAAGGCATCGGGCCAGAAGCCTCATCACGTCCAACTGATTGAACGGAAAGTGTTATTCACGGAATTCAGGCTGATGGACCCGGGCATGCCGGCATGCGTTTCTTGTATTTATTTTTATTCACCTATATTTTATCCTTCTGATCAATCAGGGTAGCCGGAATCATATATGGTAAGCACTCATCACCACGACCACATATAAATACAAAGCATAGGACAAATAAAAATGCCTGTTGATCAGATGCACAAGAACATGTCGGAAAACGCGGGCTTCATCGCGGCCCTGGACCAGAGCGGGGGGTCCACGCCGGGCGCGCTGCGACATTACGGCATACCTGACAGCGCCTACAGCACCGATGCCCAGATGTTTGCGCTTATGCATGAAATGCGGGTCAGGGTCATGACCGCCCCGGCCTTTACGGGCAAGAAGATCCTCGCCGCCATCCTGTTCGAGCAGACCATGAACGGACTGGTCAACGACACGCCCGTGCCCACCTACCTGTGGAAGGAAAAGGGGGTTGTCCCGTTCCTGAAGGTGGACAAGGGGCTGGAGCCTGAAGCAGGCGGCGTGCAGGTGATGAAGCCAATCCCCACCCTTGAAGCCATGCTGGAGCAGGCGGTCAGCAAGGGCATTTACGGCACGAAGGCCCGCTCGGTCATCCGCCTGCCCGAGCGCGAGGGCATTGTCGCCATCGTAAAGCAGCAGTTCACCCTGGCCGAGCAGGTCGCGGCACGTGGTCTTGTTCCCATCATGGAACCCGAGGTCCTGATCAAAAGCCCGGACAAGGCGGGGGCAGAAACGCTGCTGCATGATGAACTGCACCGTGGGCTGGATGCGCTGCCGGGTGACTATCAGGTGATGATCAAGGTCTCGATCCCTGAAAAGGCTGATCTTTACCTTGACCTGATCAGGCACCCCCGCGTGCAGCGCGTGGTGGCACTGTCCGGCGGGTATCCGCGTGATGAAGCCTGCCAGCGACTGGCAGCCAACCACGGTATGATCGCCAGTTTCTCGCGCGCGCTGCTGCAGGACCTGCGCTACACCATGACGGATGCGGAATTCGATGCCGCCCTCGCAAAATCCATCGAACAGATCTTCAAGGCCTCGACGCAGAAGGCCTGATACCCGGCCTTCTCCATCTCAGGCAAAAAAAACGGCTTCCGGTTCACTCCGGAAGCCGTTTTTTGTTCCCCTGCCTCCCGTTTCAGGCCGATGGGCGCGTCGATGCCTTTCCGTCCTGCGGCATGGGACGCGCGCCCAGCTCACGCAGCGGCCAGCCCGCAAGCAGGTGGGATTCAATGTCCTCCAGCGAAACACCCTTTGTTTCCGGCACATAAAACAGCGTGATGGCGATAAACAGGGCATTCATGCCAGCAAACAGCCAGAAGGTATGGGCTTCCCCCAATGTATCAAGCACGCTGAGGAATGTATTGCTGACCGCCCAGTTGGTTGCCCAGTTGGTAAAGGTGGAGCAGACAATGCCAAAGTCACGACCGCGCAGGGGCTGGATCTCGGCGCATAACGTCCAGACCAGTGGCCCGGCGCCAATGGCGAACCCCAGCACGAACACCAGCAGCGACCCGACCATGGCGATCTGGGCTGTCGTGTCATGGCCACCATATTCAACCAGGCCACCTGCAAACAGCATGCTGCCTGTCATGATGGCGCAGCTGAGCAGCAGCAGTGGCCGCCGGCCCCAGCGGTCAACCGTCACGATCGCGACGCACGTGGCGACAAGGTTGATCAGGCCGATCAGCGCCGTGGCCCAGCCTGCGGCGGATGCGCCAAAATCGGCGGCCTGGAAGACTTTGGGCGCATAATACATCAGCACATTGATACCGGTCAGCTGCTGCATGATCTGCAACACGATGCCCAACCCGACCGAGCGGCGGAAGTTGGCGTTGTTGCGGAAAAACGAAAATCCCTCCGACCGGCCCCGGGTCAGTTCCGTGGCAATATCGGATATTTCCCGGTCCGCCTGCTGCGGGCTTGGCCGCAGATAGCGCATCACCGTGCGGGCACGCAGCTTTTCCCCCCGCATCATGAGCCAGCGTGGACTATCGGGCAGGAACAGGCAGCCGATGAGGAAGACGGTCGCGGGCACTGTCATGAGTCCCAGCATCCACCGCCAGTGCGCGCCATTCGCCAGCACCCCATCGGTCACGTAGGACAGGAAGATGCCGCCCGTCATCATCAGCTGGTAACACGCGATCATCGACCCGCGCTGCGCCACTGCCGAGACTTCCGATATGTAGAGCGGCGCGGTAAAGGCTGCGATCCCCACCGCGAAGCCCAGAAAAATCCGACCGATGATGAGCACCGTGACGGAGGGGGCCAGCGCGCTGATCAGGGACCCGGCCAGAAAAAGGATGGACGACCCCAGCAGCGCGCGCCTGCGCCCAAAGCGGAAAGAGATCGTGCCCGCAATCAGCGACCCCACGGCCGCCGCCGCCATCATGGAGGAGACGATCCATTCCTGCGTGCGTGGCGATGCATTGAAGTCCGTGCCGATAAAGCGCAGCGCGCCCGCGATCACCCCGGTATCCAGCCCGAACATGAGACCGGCAAGGGCCGCCAGCACCCCCACCACAATGGCATGCCCTGTCGTTGGCGCGGCAGGAGAGGGGGCGTGCGCCTGTGGGCTGGCATGTGTCATGGCGCGGGGAACCTGATCTTCTTCGGGCATGCGTGACACCTTGTTCTTGTTATTTATTGGGATGCGGCTGTTCCGCTACATGATTGATGGGAAAGGTCCGGCCCGGCCATCATGAACAACCGGGTCATTACAGACGCTGACATGCATGTATCAATGCATGGATTGCCCCCTGCTTAACAACAGATATGAACCCGCTCGCCAACATTTTTCTGTGACCCGGATATCTAAGTGTCTGACCGAAAATGAGTTGAGTGATTTCAGTGGATTATGATTCATGGGTTTGCGATAACCTGATGAGATCAAGATGGCCTGGACTGAAATCACCCGCGCGCAGTATCGCCGGGACGACCTGGAGTATGCAAGCGACCTTCGCGATGCGGAGTGGGCGCTGATTGCGCCTTTGATGCCCGAGAAGAAACGACTGGGGAGACCACGACGTACGGATTTGCGCCGGGTCATGGAGGCGATCCTCTATATCGTCACTACGGGTTGCCAGTGGCGACAATTGCCTCGTCATTTTCCCGCCTTCACGACCGTGCAGGGCTATTTCTACCGTTGGATCCGCGAGGGACGATGGGAAGCGATAAACCATATTCTCGTGATCCTGTCGCGTGAGCAGGACGGGCGAGACGCCACGCCTTCGGTAGGCATTATTGACAGCCAGTCGGTTAAAACTGCTGAAAACGGCGGTCCACGCGGTTATGACGCGGGCAAGAAGATCAGGGGCCGCAAGCGGCATATCACGACCGATACGCTGGGTCATGTCGTGGCAGCCGTCGTGCATCCCGCCGACATTCAGGATCGTGATGGCGCGCCGCTGGTAGCGACCAGAATACGCTCATTGTTTCCCTGGCTTCGCCATCTGATCGGTGACGGCGGGTATGCCGGCGAGAAGTTGCGTGGTGCGCTGGCTGAACTCGGCCGATGGACGATCGAGATCGTCAAGCGTAGCGATCGGGCCGAAGGCTTCGTCGTCCTGCCCAAACGCTGGATCGTGGAGCGCAGCTTTGCATGGCTCGGACGCTGCCGTCGCCTCACGAAGGATGTCGAGGCAACAATCTCGTCATCCCACGCGTGGTTGATGATTGCCCATATCCGCAGAGTTCTGCGAAAAATCAATCAAACCGCTTTCTGATTCAGGCTCTAAAATTTTTATATAAATCTAAGAAAATCCTGATAATGGCGACAAAAGGCCAATCGTCATGCCTGATAGCCGTCACTTTCAGTGCGATGGACAGGAAAATGCCCCAAGGAAGGGTATCTGGAACGTGTTATGAGCAATCCGTATTTCAGATATAAGTAACAGAATCGGCACCCGCATAAGAACCATTTTCTGGACTGAATCGAGTCTGTAAACGTGTTTCATGTTTACATATGTTATATCCATAAATTCTAACAAAAAGCCGATTCTGACTCCCTGTTATTTCTTCAATATGTGATCCTGCACATATTTTTGTGTACCGGAGCAATATCCGGGCCTGTTTCAGGATGTCTGGCACGGCCCGTGCGCCCATATGTTCCCGGACCCTGTTTCCTGCTGAAAATGGCGGAAAACAGGATATTTTCAGGCTTTGACATATCTTGTCACATTCCCATAACAGCATATGAAAAATATATACCCATGCGCAGAAAGAATAAATAAGGATCAAGAACTCGTGAATGAACGAGGCTGGCATTAGGGCAGGATTGGGACTTCAATGCAGGAACTGCCGCGCCGGATATGACGGCCTGTTCCATGTGAATGAACCGCAGGACTGAATCAATTACATCCAGACCTCGGGTTATATTGGAAAGATGTCAGCGCATCAGTCCCTGTACTGTCATGGATGGCAGCAGGGTAATGGATCCCGGCACAGATATGTGACATGCGGGCATGACAGGATGAAAGCCGTCCCTTCATGCAGTTTCATGTAACGCCCGGAACTCACAGGGCTGGCCGTGACAATGGAGGACGGTTTTCATGCGTTCATTATTTCCCTGTCCCGTATGGGCACCCGATGGGGCCGGCACTGCACGGGTGGATATTGATACCCTGTGCATCAATACAATCCGCACACTGGCCATGGATGCGGTGCAGAAAGCCAATTCCGGCCACCCGGGCACGCCCATGGCGCTGGCCCCGCCAGCCTATGCATTATGGCGCGAGGTCCTGAACTATGATCCCGCCAACCCCCTGTGGCCCAACCGCGACCGCTTCGTGCTGTCGATCGGCCATGCCTCCATGTTGCTGTATTCGCTGATCTACCTTGCCGGTATCCGTGATGTGAAAGACGGGCGCGTTCTGGCCAACCAGCCTTCGCTGACCCTTGCGGATATCGAGCAGTTCCGCCAGCTCAATTCCCGCACCCCCGGCCACCCGGAATACGGCCATACCGCAGGCGTCGAGACCACGACCGGCCCGCTGGGGCAGGGATGTGGCAACTCTGTGGGCATGGCCATCGCCCAGAAATGGCTGGCCGCGTATTTCAACAAACCCGGCTTCGACCTGTTCACCTACCACACCTACACATTCTGCGGTGATGGCGACAATATGGAAGGCGTATCCAGCGAGGCCGCATCCATCGCGGGCCACCTCAAGCTGGGAAACCTGACATGGATCTATGACAGCAACCATATTTCCATCGAGGGCAATACCCGCATCGCCTTTACCGAAAGCGTGCATAAACGCTTCGAGGCCTATGGCTGGCATGTGCTGGAACTCAAGGACGCGAACGATACAGCTGATTTCCGCCGCCTGCTGGCTGAAGCCAAGGCGGAAACATCCCGGCCCACGCTGATCATCGTGCATTCCATCATCGGCTGGGGCTCGCCGCACAAGGCGGGCACGGCTGCGGCGCATGGCGCGCCCCTGGGCGTGGAAGAAATACGCGAAACCAAGAAATTCTACGGCTGGCCGGAAGACAGGAGCTTCTATGTGCCCGAGGGCGTGCCCGAACACTTCCAGCAGGGCATCGCCACACGCGGGGCGGCCGCCAGCAAGGCATGGCACGACCTGCTGGCCCGTTACCGCACGGCACACCCCGACCTTGCGGCCGAACTCGACCTGATCCTGGCCGGAAAGCTGCCCGAAGGCTGGGATGCGCAGATCAGCAATTTCCCTGCGGATGCGAAGGGTCTTGCCTCCCGCGCCAGTTCCGCGACCGTGCTCAACCAGGTCGCTGCCAGCTACCCGTGGATGATCGGTGGCTCAGCCGACCTGTCGCCCTCTACCAAGACGCACCTGACATTCGATGGCGCCGGTGATTTCCAGCCCCCGCAATGGGGCGGAACCTATGGCGGGCGCAACCTGCACTTTGGCGTGCGGGAACATGCCATGGGGTCGATCTGCAACGGGCTGGCGCTGTCCTATCTGCGGCCCTACTGCTCCGGCTTCTTCATCTTTTCCGATTACATGAAGCCGCCCATCCGCCTTGCAGCACTCATGAAGCTGCCGGTGCTGTATATCTTCACCCATGATTCCATCGGGGTGGGGGAAGACGGCCCGACCCACCAGCCGGTCGAACAGCTGGCCCAGCTTCGCGCCACGCCGGGTGTCACCCTAATCCGCCCGGCGGACGCCAACGAGGTGGCCGAGGCCTGGCGCACCCTTGTCCCGCTGGCTGATCGCCCCACCGTCCTGGTGCTGACCCGCCAGAACCTGCCCACCCTCTGCCGCAAGACCTATGCCCCGGCCACCGGCCTGGCAAAGGGGGCCTACGTGCTGGCCGACAGCAGCCCCGACACGCCTGATGTCATCCTCATGGCAACGGGTAGCGAGGTCGGGCTGATCGTGAAGGCTTTCGAACAGCTCAAGGCCGAAGGGGTCAAGGTCCGCATCGTCTCCATGCCTTCATGGGATCTGTTCGAGGCCCAGCCCCGGTCCTACCGCGACAGCGTCCTGCCCCCCGATGTGACTGCCCGCGTGGCAGTGGAACAGGCCGCCCGCCTTGGGTGGGAACGCTATGTCGGCCTGCAGGGGGCGACCATCGTCATGCATGGCTTTGGCGCGTCCGCCCCGGCGGGTGAACTGGAGGTCAAATTCGGGTTCACGGTGGACGCCGTCCTGACCGAAGCCCGCCAGCAGCTTGCCGCCCGGCGCTGACCGCCCGCCCAACCATAATTGCGACAGCACAGCCACCACGCGCCACGCGCCGGGTGGCTGCCAGCAACACATGAAGGAAACATACCATGACCGCGTATGACGCCGGCACCAGTGACGCCGCCAACCCGCTGAAGCAGATGGCCCGCCTTGGCCAGTCCCCGTGGCTGGACTTCATCCAGCGCTCCTATACGGAAAGCGGCAGGCTGAAAAAGCTGGTGGAGGAAGACGGGCTGAAAGGGGTCACCTCCAACCCGTCCATCTTCCAGAAAGCCATGGGCCACGGCACCGATTACGATCCGCAGATCCGCCAGATCCTTGCCCATCAGATCGTGGATGCCGGGACGCTGTATGAAACACTGGCGATCCATGACATCCGTGCGGCGGCAAAGGTGCTGCACCCGGTCTATGAACAGACCGCGAAGGTGGATGGCTATGTCAGCCTTGAGGTCTCGCCCTATCTGGCGCGTGATACCGATGCCACGCTTGCCGAAGCACGGCGGCTGTGGCTTGCGGTGGGGGCACCCAACCTCATGATCAAGATACCCGGCACGGATGAAGGCGCGCCCGCGGTACAGGCCGCCATCGCCGCCGGGATCAATGTCAATGTCACGCTGCTGTTCTCGCTCAATGCGTACAAGAAGGTAGTGGAAGCCCATATCGCCGGGCTGGAGGACCGCCTGAGCCGTGGCGAAAGCGTGAAGGGGATCGCAAGCGTCGCTTCCTTCTTCGTCAGCCGCATTGACGTCAAAATTGATAAGGAAATTGATGATCGTGTGGCGGCAGGTGACAGGGACGCCGCCGCCCTGAAGGCCCTGCGCGGCAAGGTGGCCATTGCCAACGCCAAGCTGGCCTATGAATACTGGCAGGGCGTGGTGAAAAGCCCGCGCTGGCAGAAACTGGCGCAGGCAGGCGCCATGCCCCAGCGCCTGTTGTGGGCCAGCACCAGCACGAAGGACAAGACGTTCAGCGACGTGCTGTATGTGGACGGCCTGATCGGCCCGGAAACCGTCAACACCATCCCTCCCGCCACCTTTGATGATTTCCGCGATCACGGCAGGGTCGCCCCGACCCTGACACAGGACGTGGCGGGCGCGCATGCGGTGATCGGCGAAGCCCGGCGCCTTGGCCTTGATCTGGATGGCGTGACCCGGACCCTTGTGGATGAAGGGGTGCGCGGCTTCGAGGAAGCATTCGACGCCCTGCTTGGCGCGATTGCCGCCAAGCAGGCGGCGTTCCTTGGCCACAGGCTGACCACCACCACGCTCAACCTGCCTGCCGACCTTGATACGGCGGTCAGGGCCGAACTGGAAACATGGCGCACGCAGGGTAACGTCCGCCGCCTGTGGTCAAAGGACGCCACGCTGTGGACCGGCCATGACGAGGCAGGCTGGCTGAAATGGCTCAGCATTGTCGATGACCAGTTGCTGGATCTGGCGAAGTTCGAGGAATTCCAGGCCGAGGTGAAGGCGCGCGGCTTCCGTGACGCGCTGCTGCTGGGCATGGGGGGATCGAGCCTTGGGCCGGAAGTGCTGTCAGTCACGTTCGGCAAACATGAAGGCTTCCCCCGCCTGTATGTGCTCGACAGCACCGACCCGCAGCAGATCCGGGATTTTCAGGACAGGATCGACATCAGCAAGACGCTGTTCATCGTCTCGTCCAAATCCGGCGGCACGCTGGAACCCAACATCCTCAAGGCCTATTTCTTTGATCAGGCCAGAAAGGTGCTCGGTGACAAGGCCGGGTCGCACTTCATCACCGTGACCGACCCCGGCTCGCACATGGAAGACGTGGCGAAGAAGGATAAGTTCTGGAAAATCTTCTACGGTAACAAACAGATCGGTGGCCGGTATTCCGTGCTGTCCGATTTCGGCATGGTGCCCGCAGCCATCGCGGGCCTGCCGCTGAAGCGGCTGCTGGATTCCGCCCTGCGGGGTGAAAAATCCTGCGCGGCCTCCGTCCCGCCCGCGCAGAATCCCGGCGTGGTGCTTGGCGCGGTGCTCGGCGTGGCAGCCCGCTCGTTTGGCCGGGACAAGGTCACGCTGCTGGCATCGCCTGCCATATATGACATGGGCGCCTGGCTGGAACAGCTGCTGGCGGAATCAACGGGCAAGGACGGCCGCGGCCTGATCCCCATTGATGGGGAAACCGCCGGCCCCGCCTCCGTTTATGGCAAGGACCGCGTGTTCATCTACCTGCGCCTGGGCGAAAAACCGTGTGAGAAACAGGATGCGGCGTTCAAGAAGCTGATCGCGGCGGGGGAGCCGGTCGTCACCATCGAACTGCATGACCGCTACCAGATTGCCCAGGAATTCTTCCGCTGGGAATTCGCCACCGCCGTCGCCGGTTCGATCATCGGCATCAATGCCTTCAACCAGCCCGATGTCGAGGCCTCGAAGATCGAGACCAAGAAGATCACCACTGCCTATAACGAGACTGGCAAGCTCCCGCCTTACGAGCCGTTCGCCAAGGATGGCCCGTTCGCCTTCTATGCCGACCCCCAAAACGCTGCGGCCCTGAAGGGCGGCACGGCGGAAGCTATCCTGAAGGCCCATTTCGCCCGGGGCAGGGCAGGCGATTATGTCGCCCTGCTGGCCTATATCGACCGCGACACCGCCACGCGCGAATGGCTCCAGCAGGTGCGGCTGTCGGTGCGTGATGGGTTGAAACTGGCCACGGCTGCGGAATTCGGCCCGCGTTTCCAGCATTCCACCGGACAGGCCTACAAAGGTGGGCCCAACACGGGCGTATTCGTGCAGATCACGTGTGATGACGATGTCAACCTGCCGGTTCCCGGTGAGAAATACAGCTTCAGCATCGTGAAGGAAGCCCAGGCGCGTGGGGACCTGGAAGTGCTGGGCGAACGCGGCCGTCGCGCCCTGCGCGTGCATATCCACGGCGACCTGAAATCCGGCCTCGAAAAACTGGCGCAGGCCATCAAGTCCGCCGTCTGATCGCGCGGCGAAACCGCCCCGTCATGACCGGTGGACATGGCGGGGCCTCTTTTTTCACCAGTCCGAATGGGGGCTGAAGAGCAGGGCACGTCCCTGCCACGGGAGCAGTAAAAATCATGCAGATTGGTATAGTGGGTCTGGGCAAGATGGGCGGCAACATCGCCATCCGCCTGACACGTCACGGGCACGATGTGGTGCTTTATGACCGCACGCCCGCCGTAATGTCCAAGGTGGCGGAACGGGCCGAGGCTGGAAAGACCGTCTCCTCATCCGGGTTGAAGGACATGGTGACGAAGCTGACCGCCGAGCGGCGGATCATCTGGCTCATGCTGCCTGCAGGCGAGGTTACCGAGGCAGCAGTCAAGGAACTTGGCGGCCTGCTGGGCAAGGGTGATATCCTGATCGACGGAGGCAACTCCTTCTACAAGGACGATATCCGCCGGGCCGCCGAACTGACGAAAAAGGGCGTTCACTACATTGATGTCGGCACATCGGGCGGTGTGTGGGGTCTGGAACGTGGCTACTGCATGATGTACGGCGGCACGAAGGATGCCACCGACCATATCGACCCCATCCTGTCGGCCCTTGCACCCGGGCTTGGCGATATCCCCCGCACGCCGAACCGTGACAAACCCGGTTTCGACCCGCGCGCCGAACAGGGCTACCTGCATTGCGGGCCTGCGGGTTCGGGCCATTTTGTCAAAATGGTCCATAACGGCATTGAATACGGCATCATGCAGGCCTTTGCCGAGGGCTTTCATGTCATGAAGTCCAAGAATTCCACCGACCTGCCTGAAAACCAGCGCTTCGAGCTGAACATGGCCGATATTGCCGAAGTGTGGCGGCGTGGCAGCGTGGTTTCGTCCTGGCTGCTCGACCTTTCGGCGCGCGCGCTGGCGGGCAACCCGGACCTGTCCAATTACAAGGGCGACGTGGCGGATTCCGGTGAAGGCCGCTGGACCATCGAGGCCGCGATTGAAGAAGCCGTGCCCGTTCCGGTGATGACGGAAGCCCTGTTCACGCGTTTCCGTTCGCGCACGGGCAACAACTTTGCCGAGAAGATGCTGTCTGCCATGCGTTTCGGCTTTGGTGGCCATATCGAAGGTACGAACAACTGATGGCGCGCGCCTGATAACCCACCCGGCAGGCCAGACCACGCAGGCACCATAACGACCACGGGCGGCCCGTCGGGTTTTAACGCTAAAGAGTTCAGGGAGAAGCAAGATGGAGAGCATTGTCGCATCCGCGTCCTCGCAGATTGACGACACGCAGCATGAAAACGTGCCGCGTCGCGGGCCACCGGGGGTATTTGTCATATTCGGCGGGGGCGGGGACCTGACGCACCGTCTTCTTGTCCCGGCACTCTACAACCTGGCCAGCGCAGGACTGCTGGACAGCCATTTCTCCATCATTGTGGTGGACCGGGCCGATGTCTCGGCAGCCGACCTGCGCCAGAGCTTTCATGATTCCCTGGAAAATTTCGTAACCAGTCGTGGAACCTCTGCCGTCAGCCTGCATGATGATGTATGGAAGCGCCTGTCCTCCAGCATCGACTACGTGCGCGGCTCGTTTGAAGATACGGCAACATACGATGCCCTTGCCCAAAAAACCGGTAACCAGAACTGTATTTTCTACCTCGCGGTGGCCGCCCGTTTCTTTGGCACGATCGTGGACCAGCTTGGCGTGTCGGGCCTTGCGAAGGAAAGCGGGAAGACCTTTCGCCGGGTCATTATCGAAAAGCCCTTCGGCAGTGATCTTGCTTCCGCCATTGCGCTGAACGGGCGGCTGCTGCGCACGCTTGACGAAAGCCAGATTTACCGGATCGACCATTATCTGGGCAAGGAAACGGTGCAGAACATCCTTGCCCTGCGCTTCTCCAACGGTTTTTTCGAGCCTTTGTGGAACCGCGACAATATCGACCATGTGCAGATCACGGCAGCCGAGACGGTGGGCGTGGAACGGCGCGCCCGGTTTTATGAAAGCACGGGCGCCGTACGCGACATGGTGCCCAACCATGTCATGCAGTTGCTGGCCATGACGGCGATGGAAGCGCCCATTTCGTTCGATGCCGATGCGGTGCGTGATGAAAAGACCAAGGTGCTCAAGGCCATCCATACCGTGCAGCATCATGACGTGGTGCGCGGCCAGTACGCGGCGGGCAGCATCAAGGGGCAGCCCGTTGCGGGCTATCGTGATGAACCCGGCGTGGACCCGCATTCCCATACCGAAACCTATGTGGCGATGAAACTCATGATCGATAACTGGCGCTGGGCGGGGGTGCCGTTCTATGTGCGCACCGGCAAGCGCCTGGCCGCGCGCAAGACGGAAATCGCGGTGCATTTCAAGTCGGCACCCTATGCCCTGTTTCGCGACACACCGGTGGACAAGCTGACCCCCAATATCATGCTTTTGCATATCCAGCCGACCGAAGGGGTGACGTTGCAGTTTTCCGCCAAGATTCCCGGCCCCACGGTGCATCTGGGTGGGGTGCGCATGAAGTTCGACTATTCCGAATGGTTCCACGAAGGGCCAAGCACCGGCTACGAAACCCTGCTGTATGACTGCATGATAGGGGATGCGACCCTGTTCCAGCGCGCGGACAATATCGAGGCCGGATGGCGCGTGGTCCAGCCCGTTCTGGACTGGATGCACGCCCCTGCGGGACTGGATTTCTACGCCGCCGGCAGCGAGGGGCCGAAGGCCGCCGATGACCTGCTGGCCCGCGACCACCGGCACTGGCTGAAAATCGGGTCCTGACGGGACATGATGCGCGCCTCAACCTGACTGACATGATACTGACAGGAGGACACTTCCGTGTCTGATCCCGAAATACGCCTTGTACTGGCCGATGTGGATGGCACACTGGTCACGAAGGACAAGATCCTGACCCCACGCGCCATCCGCGCGGTCGAGCGCCTGCGTGAGCGGGGCATCCTTTTCACCATAACCAGCGGCCGCCCGCCCAAGGGCATGAAGATGGTGATCGACCCGCTGAAAATTTCCGAGCCGATCGCGGGCTTCAATGGCGGCATGATGGTCAGGCCCGATTTTACCGTCATCGAGGCCCGCACCCTGCCTGCCGACACCGCGCGCAAGGTGATCGGCATCATCCGCGACCACAGGGCCGACCCGTGGATGTATAATGGCAATGACTGGATCGTCTCGAAACTCGAGGCCCCGCATGTGGCGCGCGAGCAGTGGACCGTGAAGTTCCCGCCCGTGGTGGGCGATGTCGAGGCAAAGCTGGACCAGGTGGTCAAGATCACCGGGGTCAGCGATGACCTTGAACTGATGAAGCGCCTCGAGCATGACCTGCAGCAGGCGCTGGGCGATACCGCCTCCGCCGCCCTGTCGCAGCCCTACTACGTGGACGTGACCAACAAGGACGCCAACAAGGGTGGCGTGGTGATGACGCTCGAGCGCCTGCTGGGCATTCCCGCCAGCCAGATGGTGACCCTGGGCGACCAGCCCAATGACGTGCTGATGTTCCGCAAGAGCGGCATGTCTATCGCCATGGGGCAGGCAAGCCCGGAGGTGCAGAAGCAGGCGACCCATGTCTCCACCTCGTGCGAGGAGGAAGGATTCGCCAATGGAATCGAGAAATTCGTGCTGGGAGATGCGTGACATGACCGGTGGACATGATGTGAAAACGGGCGCGATGGTGATCCTGCCCGATGCCGAGGCCATTGCGCAGCACATGGCGAAATGGCTGACGGAACAGGCGCTGGCGAAAAAGGGGGGCCCGTTCGTGATCGCGCTATCGGGCGGGTCCACGCCCAGGCGGCTGTACCAGATCCTGGCCTCTGCTGAATACCGCGACCGCTTCCCGTGGGCGAACACGGAGTTCTTCTTCGGCGATGAACGCTTCGTGCCCGAGAGCGATGCGGCCAGCAACTACAACATGGTCGAGACCGAGATGCTGGCGCACGTCAAGGTGCCACCTGCCAACGTGCATCCCATGCCCACATCGGGCGACCCGGTGCAGGCGGCGGCAAAATACCAGGCGGAGCTCGAGGCGGTTTATGGCGCAAAGGTGCTGGAACCCGGCCGCCCGCTCTTCGATGTGGTGATGCTGGGCCTGGGCGATAACGGGCATACCGCATCGCTCTTTCCGCGCCAGCCGGTGCTGGAGGAGAAAAAGCTCTGGGTCTCGACCTGCGTGCCCGATGATGCGCCGCATACGCGCCTTACGCTCACCTATCCCGCCATCCATTCCAGCCGCCATGTGGTGTTCATGCTGGCAGGTGCGGGCAAGCGCGAAGCCTTTGCAAAGGTGCGCGCGGGCGACCCGGCGGAGCCTGCCAGCCATATCACCACCGAGGGTGAACTCATCTGGCTTATGGACAAGGCGGCGGCGGGGCAATGAGCGCGGTGGATAGCAGGAGCCCGGACATGACAGCCCAGACAGGCGACCCGCATGAGGAACAGAAACGCCTTGCCGCGATCGAAGCCGCATCCATGGTCAGGGAAGGGATGGTGGTCGGCCTCGGCTCGGGCACCACGTCAGCCTACATGATTGATGAACTCGGTCGCCGCTGGGCGGAAGGGCTGCGTTTTGCCGCCATTCCCACCTCCGAGCATTCGGCCGAGCAGGCGCGTTCGCACGGAATAAACCTGGTGACATTCGCCACCCACCCGCAGATCGATCTTGATATTGATGGGGCGGATGAAGTGGAGATGGGCACGCTCAACCTGATAAAAGGACGGGGCGGGGCGCTGTTTCGTGAAAAGATCGTGGCCGCCGCCTCACGCCGCTTCGTGGTGGTGGTGGATGAAAGCAAGCTGGTGCCACGGCTGGGCCACCACATGCCCGTGCCGGTGGAAGTCACGACATTCGGCTGGGAACTGACGGCATCCCGGCTGCAGGCGCTGGGCGCACGCCCCACCCTGCGGCTGGACCGGCACGGCACGCCCTTCAATACCGATGGCGGAAATCTCATTCTGGATTGCAATTTCGGGGAAATCGCTGATTCCGTGGCGCTGGCGCGAAAAATCCGCGCCATTGTGGGTGTAATCGAAAGTGGCCTGTTCATTGGCCGCACGTCGGAGGTGATCGTGGCGGGCCGGGACGGCCTGAAGCACCTCATGGCCGGGTAGCCGCCCGCCCCTGTGCCTGGCGCGTGTTTTCGGACACGCGCCCACTGGCCCGCAGAGGCACGGGCCAGACATTACCCAGAAAACCACTGGTAATTTACCATACGGTAAATCCGGCATCGACATTGACGATTGCCCCGGTCATCAGGCTGGCTGCGTCCGATGCCAGAAACTGCACGACCGAGGCAACCTCGTCTGGCTGGCCTACGCGGTGCATGGGCGTGCCATCCAGCCATGCGGCATACAGGCGCGGATTTTCCATGCCAAAGCGGGTCAGGGTCGTCTCGATATAGGTGGGGGCCACCGCGTTTACCCTTATCCCACGCGTGGCCCATTCTGCCGCCAGTGAGCGTGTATACTGGTGCACGCCTGCCTTTGATGCGTTATAGGCCGCCTGTTCCTGCGGGCGGTTGACGATCTGGCCCGACATGGATCCGATATTCACGATCGTGCCATGCCCCTGCTCGAGCATGATGCGGCCGAATGCCCGGCAGCAGCGGAAAATTCCGTTAAGGTTGATATCAACCTGCTTCAGCCACTGGGCATCCGTCATGTTTTCGGCCCGGACTTCGGAAATGCAGATTCCGGCACTGCAGACCAGGATATCGACACGGCCTTCCCCGGACCCGATGCGCGCGGCGCAGGCATCCACCTGTGCCGTATCGGTCACGTCAAGCGCCATGGCCGATACATTGAGCCCATGCCCGGCCAGTTCGGCCACGGCACGTGCCGCAAGTTCCGTATCACGATCTGCAATAATGACGCGGGCGCCGAATTCTGCCAGCGCCGTAACGCAGGCCAGACCAATATTCTGCGCACCGCCGGTAACAACCGCGACACGTCCGTCAAGACGGAGTTTTTCCGTATACATATGCCTATATCCTGAACAGGAAAGCCGTTTTCATGCGCCAGCAAGCAGCGGATGCTCCGTGCTGCGTGCCAGCGCCATACCGCCTGCATCAAACAGATGGCAGTGTTCTTCCTCAAACGTCATGCTTATGGGCGTATCGGCACAATCGATATTGTCCCCGCCCGTCTGCACGACAATCATCTGTCCATCAGGCAGGCGCACATGCAAAAGCGTGATTGCCCCCAGCCGCTCGCTGACCTCGACCATGCCGTGCACCGCCCCTTGCGGGTCAATACGGATATGTTCGGGCCGGATGCCCAGCGTGGCAGGCGCACCGGCCTCCAGCCCGGCCTGCTGCGTGGGGATGGACACGCTGAACGTTCCCGTGCGTACCTGCACGCTCCCCTCAGGGGCAGGGGCGCTGATGGTGGCGGGCAGCAGGTTCATGGGAGGGGAGCCCATGAAACGTGCGACAAACAGGTTGCCTGGCCGGTGATAGAGTTCCAGCGGGGTGCCGATCTGCTCCACCACACCCTTGTTGAGGACCACGATCCTGTCGGCCATGGTCATGGCTTCCACCTGGTCATGCGTTACATAGATGGTCGTTGCGCCAAGCCGCCGGTGCAGGCTGGCCAGTTCCACGCGCATCTGCCCACGCAGTGCGGCATCGAGATTGGAGAGCGGTTCATCGAACAAAAAGACCCTGGGGTTACGCACGATCGCGCGCCCGATCGCCACGCGCTGCCGCTGGCCACCCGAAAGCTGGCCCGGCCTGTGATCCAGATAGGGCTCAAGCTGGAGGATGCGCGCCACATCACCGATACGCTGCCGCCGCTCGGCTTCAGGCATGCCGGCAAGCCGCAGCGAGAACTCCATGTTGCGGTAGACATTCATGTGCGGATACAGCGCATAGGACTGGAAGACCATCGCCAGCCCGCGCCGTGCGGGTTCGGTGTCGTTCACCCGCTGCCCGTCAATCAGCAGGTCGCCAGCGCTTATGTCCTCCAGCCCCGCGATCATGCGCAGCAGGGTGGATTT
Organism: Komagataeibacter sp. NFXK3; assembly: GCF_054182245.1. Lineage (NCBI taxonomy): Bacteria > Pseudomonadati > Pseudomonadota > Alphaproteobacteria > Acetobacterales > Acetobacteraceae > Komagataeibacter > Komagataeibacter sp. NFXK3. The sequence goes on along the minus strand of NZ_JAPIVJ010000005.1, from coordinate 205,596 downwards.
GCCACACCCTGAAGGACCGACAAAGACAACGAATTCCCGCTCGGCAATGGCAAGCGAGACACCCTTGATGATTTCCTCATGCAGGTAGGTCTTGCGCAGGTTACGCAGTTCTACTGTCGCCATGGTATGTTCCTGTTGCTACCGCGCGGGCTGCTCGCCCCGGTTCTATTTCACCGCCCCGAATGTCAGGCCACGCACAAGCTGCTTCTGGCTGGCCCAGCCAAAGACCATGATGGGGGCCACCGCCAGCGTGGAGGCGGCTGACAGCTTGGCGAAAAACAGCCCCTCGGGTGAGGAGAAGGATGCAATGAATGTTGTCAGCGGCGCTGCAACGGATGAGGTGAGGTTCAGTGACCAGAATGTTTCATTCCAGCACAGGATCAGGGAAAGCAGTCCGGTCGAAGCAATGCCCGGCAGCGCCAGCGGCATGAGCACCTGTGTTACTTCCTGCCAGCGTGTCGCCCCGTCCATGCGCCCGGCCTCCAGTATGGGGACCGGCACTTCCCTGAAGAAAGTATAAAGCATCCATACCGTAATAGGCAGGTTGGTCAGCATGTATATCACGACCAGCCCTGTCCGGCTGTCCAGCAGGCCGGTGGCGCGGGCCAGCAGGTAGATCGGCACCAGCACCCCGACCGAAGGCAGCATGCGGGTGGACAGCATCCATAACAGGGTCATGCGTGTGCGCGGCCCCGGCAGGAACGCCATGGCATAGGCGGCGGGAATGGACACAAGCAGGGCCACCACGGTTGCCATGAGCGAAATCACGACGCTGTTGGCAGCGAAATGCCAGTAGTTCTCCCGCGCGAATACATCCTGATAACTTGAAAGCGTGGGGTTGAAGAAGAAATGCGGCGGTGTGGATATGGCGTCAGGCTCGCTCTTGAAGCCCGTCAGGAACATCCACAGGATGGGGAAGAACATCCATAATGCTATGCTCCAGGCCAGAAGGGTGATCGTGGCATGGCGCAGGCGCGTGCTGGTTCTTGCCATGTCAGGTCTCCAGATTGCGGGCCACGGCGCGCAGCAGGAAGGCGGCCACGATATTCGCGACGACAATGGCCACGACGCCACCGGCCGAGGCCCCGCCCACATCAAACTGCAGCAGGGCGCGTGAATAGATGAGAAACGCCAGGTTGGTGGAGGCGACACCCGGCCCACCCGCCGTCGTGACCGAGATTTCGGCAAATATGGTCAGCAGGAAAATGGTCTCGATCATGATCACGACAGTAATCGCACGCGACAGGTGGGGCAGGGTGATGTTGATGAACTGCGCCACCATGCCCGCGCCATCCATGCGCGCGGCTTCCTTCTGTTCCGTATCAAGCGACTGGATGGCGGTCAGCAGGATCAGGACCGCAAAGGGCAGCCATTCCCATGCCACGATCATCACCAGCGTTGCCAGCGGGTAGCGTGACAGCCAGTCGACCGGTGTCAGGCCCACGGCCCGCATCACGGCGGAATACACGCCATAGATCGGGTGCAGCATAAGGTTCTTCCACAGCAGGGCGGCAACCGTGGGCATGATGAAGAATGGCGAGATGACCAGGATGCGAGCAATGCCGCGCCCTGCGAACTCCTCGTTATACAGGACCGCCAGCAATGTCCCCAGCCCCACCGATATGGCCAGCACGCCGCCAACCAGGATGGCCGTGTTCTCCAGCGATGTCATGAAATCCGGATCGGTCAGCAGGTACCAGTAATTGCTGATGCCTGCAAAACCCTGTTGGGTCGGATCCACCAGGTTGTAATTGCGCACGGAATACCACAGCGTCATGAGCAGCGGCACTACTGACCATGCCAGCAGCAGCATGATTGCGGGGGATTGCAGCACGAAGCCCTGCAGGCCCCGGCTGCGGGCCGCGCTGCCAGCGGGGCTGGCCATGACGGAGGGATGTCCTGCCACTTTGTCCATCTTCACCTCCTCAATGCAGGTAGCCGGACTGGCGCATGGTGCGACTGACGGCGGCCTGTGCCGCCCCCAGCGCCTGCTCGACCGTCATCTGGCCCGACAGCGTTGCCGCAACGCTCTGGCCAACCTGGGTGCCGATGGCCTGGAAGGGGGCAATGCCGACAAACTGCGCGCCACCATACGGGCGTGGCTGTTTTGTCTGGCCATTGGGGTCGGCCGTGTCGATGGCGGCATGGACGAACGTGGCGAACGGAGCCGCCTTCTGGTAATCGGGGTTGTCATAGGTGGACACGCGGGTTCCCGCTGGCACCGCCACCCAGCCTTCATGCTGCGCCACAAGCTGGACATAGGCCCTGGATGTCGCCCATTCTATGAAGAGGCGCGCATCATCCGCATGCCTCGATGATGCGGGAATGGCGAGGTTCCAGCTCCACAGCCATGTCGGTCCCTTGCCATACGGACCGGTGGGGGCGGCGGCAAAGCCGACCCTGTCCGCCACATGCGACTGTTTGGGATCAAACAGCAGGCCGCCCGCAATGGTTGAATCCACCCATATGCCGCAATGGCCGCTGGCGAACAGGGCCAGGTTTTCATTAAATCCGTTTGACGTGGCGCCGGGTGGCCCGTCGGCCTTCATGGCCGATACATACCACTGCAGCGCCGCCTTCCATTCGGGGGTATCCAGCATCGGCTTCCAGCCTTCGCCAAACCACTGCCCGCCAAACGTATTCACCAGCGAGGTGACGTAGGCCATGTTTTCGCCCCAGCCCGGTTTGCCACGCAGGCACAGGCCGTAGGTCTGGCTGCCGCTGTCCGTGATTTTGTCGGCATAGGTGCGGATCTGGTCATAGGTGGGGTGCTGCGGCATGGTCAGCCCGGCCTTTTGGAAAAGGTCGGTCCGGTAATACGTCATGACACTTTCCGCGTAGAACGGCAGGGCATACAGCCTGGAGTCCACACTCAGCCCGGCGCGCACGGAAGGCACGATGTCATTCACATCATAATCAGGGCCGGGGCGAAGTTCAGCCAGCCAGCCCTGCCTTGCCCAGATTGGCACTTCGTAATTGCCAATGGTCAGGATATCGAACTGCCCGGCATGGGTTGCGATATCGGTCGTTACGCGCTGGCGCAGGACATTCTCCTCCAGCGTGACCCAGTTCAGGTGAATATCGGGATGGGCTTTTTCGAACTCACCTGACAGCTGTTTCATGATGATCATGTCACCATTATTGACCGTAGCGATTGTCAGCGTACCGGCCGCCTGCGCGCCACCGGCCAGCAGCATGCCGGCAGCAGTAATGCAGGCCAGGATCCTGGAAGTCGCCATTACAATACCCTTTATTGTTTTATTACGGTTTATTTGCGGTATCTGGCCTGAAAGCCCGGTGCTCCGGGTTTTCCTGTAAAGCGCAACGGAAACCTTCCGGTTCCCATGATGCCTGTCTTATTTATTCATGATCTGCCTGTAACGGATCTGGTCAGCATACATCTGGGTAAAGACCTCGAATTTCCTGGCATGGAAAGCGGCACTCCCGGCACAGGGCCGTATCTGCGCCCGTATGCGCGTCATGTTGGTCATGGCCGCCCGGATCGACGGATATGCGCCCGCCGCCACCGCACCCAGTATCGCACTGCCAAGCAGCACGGAATCAGGCTCTTCGGGCAGGAGGATACGGCAGCCGGTGGCATTGGCATGTTCACGCACGAAAACGGGGTTTTTCGTTCCCCCGCCGGTTGCAACGATCGTATCGATTGCATAGCCCTGCCTGTCCAGCGCCGTTACGATATCACGTGTGCCATAGGCCAGTGCCTGTACTGTCGCCAGGTACAATAATGCCAGATCATGCACCGTGGCGCTGAGCACAAGCCCGCTGACCATGCCACGCAGGGTCGGATCGGCATGGGGGGAGCGGTTGCCATGGAAATCGGGCATGACGTGCAGGTTTTGCGTCAGCGTCCCTGCGGGTCGGTCGCCTTCGGTTTTTGCAAGCAGGTCGTTGAGGACCTGATAGACCGTCCTGCCTTCGCTTTCAGCCTGCTGGCGTAACGCCGGTGCGGCGGGATGGGTGGCGATGATAAAGTCGATCAGGCTGCCCGTGGCCGACTGGCCTGCTTCATTCAGCCACATGTCAGGCAGCATGGCATCACGGTAGGGGCCCCAGACGCCGGGCACGAAGCGGGGCAGGGGAGAGACTGCCATATGGCAGCTCGACGTGCCGCCAATCAATGCCAGACGCTGGTTGAATGCAGGTGGCTCGTTATCCGTCGCGCCCCCCATCACGCCAATGCCGCCCGCATGCGCATCAATGGCGGATACCGCGACCGGGGTGCCCGCCGGCAGGCCAAGTTCCGTGGCGGCCCGCATATCCAGTCCATGCCCGACACGTTCGCCCAGGGCCTTGATGTCCGTGCCGATGCGGCGGAACCCTTCGTCAGCCAGCGCGCCAAGGCCTATGGAACGGAAATAGGTTTCATCCCAGCGGTTTTCATGGGCAAGGTAGGTCCATTTGCACACGGTTGAACAGCGCGAGCGCGAACTGGCCCCGGTTGCGCGCCAGGTCAGGTAGTCCGGCAGGTCAAGGAAAAGGGCGGCGCGCGCGAACACATCGGGCAGATGGCGTTTGAGCCATAGCAGCTTTGGTGTTTCCATCTCGGGTGAAATCACGCCGCCCACGTAACGCAGCACGTCATGATGGCCCGCATTGATCTCGGCGGCCTCGGCCATGGCGCGGTGATCCATCCACAGGATCACGTCCTGCTCCGGCGCACCGTCAGGATCAATGGACAGCGCCTGGCCATCAGGGCCAGCCACCACCAGCGAACAGGTCGCGTCAAACCCGATACCACGCACATCCAGCGCTTCCCCGGCCGCATCCCGCGCCATGGGCATGGCGATGGCAACGCTGTCACATACCGCACGCCATATATCAGCGGTGGATTGCTGCATGTAATCAGCGCGCGGCTGCCACGTGCGGGTTGGCGTGCTGCCTGCGCCCAGCTTGTGGCCATCCAGCGTAAAAACGCCTGCGCGTGCGCTGCCTGTCCCCACATCGACACCAATGACGACATCCATCTGCCAATCCAGTCCTTCGTGTTGAGGTGCCGGGGCGTGTCCAGCCATGGAAAGCCCACTGCCCCATGATAACGCTTTGCGCGTCGATCCTGTTTTGCGGCGCCTTGTGTGCACGCAATTGTGCGGGCGGGAGGGGCAGCGAACACGTGCGGACCACAGGCATCCCATAACGCCGTATCCTGCAAGATATCTTTCCCCGTTCGGAATTCTCCAGGTATTGTTATATTATAACATTTCATATAAGTTTGGCGGATCATAACCGAATGAAGGGTGTCCGTCATGCACGAAAGGCTTCCGGTAACGGTTCTTTCCGGCTTTCTAAGAGCGGGAAAGACGACGCTCCTCAACCCTGTGCTCAATAATCGTGAGGGCCGCAAAGGCGATGGCAGATAACGAGCGGACCCTGCGGCACGAGATGTGGCGGCGCTATGCGGGTGATGACTGGGCAGCCTTCGATGCTCTTCCCCCAGCGATCCGCAACCGGGTTGCAACACATGCCTATGATGCCTGGTCGGTCAATGTCATGATGCTGTGGCAGCATTACAAACGGCTCTATGGGCGCACGATGCGCGCCGAGCGGGCGTTGATCCGGTATCTTGATTATTGCGAGCGGCTGGAGCGGGAAGCGTTTGCCTTGCGCTACAGCGAAGCCTACGGCATGGCTCTACCGCATGATGCGGCAGACGTGACCGTGCTGAGATGACACTGGCACCCGAATGCCACCATTCTGGCTTTTCAGTTTCCTGTAGCAGCCTGTCGGGCTATCTGGCCTGACGGGTCTGCCGCTTTCGTTGCCAGATCATGATGCCCGTTACCACCAGCATGCACACGGCCAGACCCGCCAGGCATATGAGAATACGGCCGCCAGGCCCGGCTATCCTGCCACTATGCCATGGCAATTGCATCTGCATGACCAGATTGCCCGCAGCCCCTTGGCCGGGCATGTCACCTGCCGTGATCTGACCGGTTTTCAGATCCACGGTAACCACAGGACTTCCCAGTCCGGAGGGTTCTGTTCCCTGATTGCTGAAAAGGTAGAACATGGCGGTCCCGCCATCCGGGTCCAGCAGCACTGCGGCCGGTCTCTCGCCGCTGCCATGGGCCTGCACGAAACCTGCGGCGAGGCCTTCCGCCTGATCAATCGTAACCGGATGGACCGGGAGCCGTGTGTCCGTCATGGGCGGCGCAGTAGGCAGGATGGTCCGGATGACGGGATTGAACACCTCATCCTCAAGCGCCAGCGCCACCCCGCTTATGGCAATGCCCAGCAGGACAAGCCATAGCCAGAGCGAGACGGCCCGATGCAGGTCAAACGTGATCCGTATGGAAGAACGCCGCAGGCCAATCGCCCATGTCTTGCGCCATTGCCGCCAGAATGCCTGCCGCCATGCAGGCTGGTGCAACGGAAAGGTCAGGAGAAGGCCGACCACACAGTCAATCGACCACAGCATGGCCGAAATACCCATGACCCACATGCCCGCCTGGCCCAGATCAAGGGAATAATGAACGCGGTATATAAAAGACATCAGCACGCGACGGTTGAAGCAGCAGCCTTCGGCCGGGCGCATGCCCTGAATGCGCCCCGTGCCGGGGTCGAGAAAGATTTCGTTTTCAACCGGATCTTTCCTGCCCGCGACCGTTTCGGACGAATAAACCTCGATCGCACGCCCCGCAGGAGGGCGGTAGAGCAGGGCGGTCACCTGTGTTTCAGGACGCTGCAGCTTCAGGCGCGCCAGCAATGTTGAAACCGGCAGGGGATGTGCCGGGGCAGAAGCACGGAACAGGTCAGGATTGAGGGCCGCGTCAATTTCCGTGCGGAACACGCTGATGCTTCCCGTAAGCCCCGCAACGAACAGCACGCCCGACAGGAGCAGCCCCGTATATCGGTGCAGGCGCACAAGGGCCGGACGAACGGTTTTCAGGGTCAGGACAGCCATCACGCATGGCTTGGCATGCCCGTCAGGGCAAGGCAATAAAAGAAAATAAGACGCGTTCGCATATTTAGCTGTCCGTTTTCCCAAGCGTACTGGCGAGGAATGGCATGTCCGACAATCCGGATTGTATCGAAACATCACAGTGCCATTTTGTTATTGATAATGATTATTATATTCATATAAGGAAGGCGCGTGCCCCGTCCGGGCGCTGACGCACGCTGTCAAGGAACCTTCAGGCCGTGGCCTCGACCGATCACCTTCTGGAAACCTATCTGGCAAACCGGTCGCGTTTCGTGTCCTTCGCCGTATCCATGGTCGGCTGCACGGCGCAGGCGGAAGATATTGTTCAGGATGCATTTGTTCAGGTCGCATCCGTCAGGCGGCAGGGGATCGTGTTCAACCCTGTTGCGTATCTGACCGCGATCATACGCAATCTGGCGCTGGATCATCTCCGTGCCGCACGCAGGCAGATCCCGACCGAGATCGATCATACCCTGCTGGCTGATACGGGTGCGGGGTCCATATCGCCCGAAGCCCATTGCGGGCACCGGCAGGAACTGCATACCGTGGCAAATGCCCTGGCCAGCCTGCCGCCACGCACCCGCCGCGCGTTCGAGATGTACCGCATCGGTGGCTACACATTGCAGGAAATTGCGACTGTTCTGGGTGTTTCCACCACGCGCGTGCACAGGATGATCCAGATCGCGCTGGTGGCCTGTGCCGCGGCCCTGCCAGACATGGAGCCATAAAATTTTCCCCTTGGCGTTAAAAAACAGGCACCTGCGCCGTCCCTGTTCCTGGAAATACGTTCAACGCCACGGGCGCGGAACGAATGGGGATGGGCACGGATGAACACACAGCCAACACCGGGCGCCAAACGTGCCATGCTGGCAGCCGCCACCTGGAAAATCCGCCTCAATGAGGCACCGGATGATGAAACGGTACGGGCGGAATGGGCCGCATGGCGCGCGCAGGACCCCGACAATGAGCGGGCATGGCGCCGGGTGGAACGCGCCTGGGCCCTTGCGGGCCAGATGGTTCCCGTAACGCCCCCGCATGACCGGCCCGCAACACCCCGGGGCCCTGCGACTGGCAGAACGGCCCGGGCACGCCCGTTGCGGATTGCGGCGGTCTGCATGCTGCCGGTGGCGGCGAGCCTGCTGGCCTTTGCCACGCCGGACCTCATGTTCCGCCTGCAGGCCGATTATTACACGAAAACGGGCGAAACCCGCACGGTCAGCCTGTCGGATGGAACGGCGGTGACCCTGGGCGGCCATTCCGCCATCGCCGTGCATTATTCGGGTGGGGAACGGGGGATTACCCTGCTGGCTGGCGAGGCGTTTTTCAATGTCGTGCATGACGGAAAACGTGGCTTTGCCGTCAGGGCAGGGAACGTGACGACGCGCGATATCGGCACCGCCTTTGATGTGCAGATGGCCGGGCCTCATGTCACTGTTGCCGTGCGCGAGGGGATCGTGAGCGTATCCCGCCAGTCCGACCCCGCCCTGCGCCTGACCGCTGGCCAGACATGGGCGGTCGACCAGCACACGGGGCAGGCCCATCGCGGCACGATCGACCCGGAGGATGTCGGTTCATGGCGGTCAGGGCAGATGGTGCTGAACGACGTACGGTTTTCTGACGCGGTCGCGGTGCTGGGACGCTACTATCCGGGCACCATCGTAACCCGTGGTCTTGAGCACGACACCATCCCGGTAGGGGGCGTGTATGACCTGCATCACCCCAGGGAGGCGCTTGAGGCCCTGTGCGCGCTGCATGGGGGCAGGCTTGTCACACTCCCGGCGGGCTTCACCCTGGTGCTGGCGGACCATAAAGCTCCCTGAGGTGCCCACACGGGCAATCAGACCACGCACAACCGCCAGCGCAGCGCTTTTTTTCAGCGGACCGCTAAAAAAGTTTCACCTACACGTTAAAAAAAAATCGTCTCAACGGACATGGATATACGCGAATGCAATTCGTTTGCATTTAACGCCAACCGTCCGCCCGTGAGACCCGACCATGCCGTGTGTTCTTCTGCCGTGCCGCCGCAATCGCATCCGGCTTTCCCGATCCAGCCTGCTTACGGGCACGTCCGCCCTCCTGTTCGTCATGTGGGCTGCTGCGGGCCATCATGCCGCGGCCGCACCGGTTGAGGGCGGCGTGGCCAGCGCGCCATCACCGGCACAGCCCTTCAGCATTCCCGCCCAGCCACTAGGCCGCGCCCTTGCCGCCCTTGGTGCGCAGACCGGCCTGCAGATCGCGTTCGACAGCGCCACGATAGCGGGCGCACGCTCAGGGGCGGTGAGCGGGCAGATGACAGCGGAACAGGCGCTTTCCGCCATTCTGGCGGGCACGGGCATCAGTTACAGCAAAACCGGGGCGCATTCCGTCTCGCTCATCCGCGCGCCGTCCGCCATCACCCTTGATCCGGTGCGGGTGGAAGGGCAGGGGAACGGGGGCGGCAGAAAAGGGTGGAAAGAAGAGCAGATCGCCGTTTACGCCACATCAGGGCGGGCGGGCCTAGTGCCCAAGAATTCCAGTGCCGCCACCAAGACCGACACGCCCCTGATCGAAACCCCGGAATCCATATCCGTCGTGACCCGCGCGCAGCTGGACCAGCAGAACGCCCGCACCATAGCCGAGGCCCTACGGTATAATGCGGGCGTGTCGGGCGATGTGGCATCAGGCTACACCACGCGGTTCGACATGGTTGAAATCCGCGGCTTTCAGGGTGCCGCGGGCGCAGACGAGTTTGTTGACAATTTGCGCCTGTTCAACGGTGCGTACTACGCCACCCAGCAGATCGACCCCTATCTGCTTGACCGGATCGACATCCTCAAGGGGCCGCCATCGGTCCTGTACGGTCAGTCTAATCCTGGCGGGGCCATCGTGCTGACAACAAAACAGCCAACGGCCACTCCCGTCCACTCCATCTCGGTCGAGGGCGGAACATACGGCTACGTGCGCGGCACCGCCGATTTTGGCGGGCGGATCGACCGTGATGGCAAATGGCTGTACCGCATCGCCGCGACTGCCACCACTTCGGGTACGCAGGACGAACACACCCGCAACGAACGTTTCGGTGTCCTGCCATCGCTGACATGGACCCCCAATGATCGCCTAACCATGACGCTGTCCGCCTTCTGGCAGCGTGACCCGCGTGGCGGCAATTTTGATACCGCACCGCTGGAAGGCACCATCCTGCCCAACCCGAATGGCAAGATTTCGGACCATTTCTACCCCGGCGACCCGAATTTCGAGACCTACAAACGCACCCAGACGGCGGTGAACTACCGTCTGAGCTACCAGATTGCGCCCAACTGGACCTTCAAGTCGTTTGCCCGCTACGCGAATGTGGGGGCGTTTTTCCAGCAGGTGTCATCAGGCGGGATGCTCGATGATGACAACCGCACGCTGGAGCGCGCCGCATACGGGTCGGAGGAACATTTCGACACGATCACGGTAGAAGAACAGATCCTTGGCCATTTCCGCACCGGGCCGGTCAGACACAACGTGATTATTGGCGGCAACTGGCAGAACATCCGTGATTCCGCCAACCTGTATTACGGCGATGCCCCATCCCTGGATGTCTTTTCCCCCACATACGGGCAGAGCATCGGCAAGCTGGACCTGTATGAAGCCCAGAGCATCACCACCAATCAGGAAGGCATTTATGGCGAGGATCAGATGACATGGGGCCACCTGCATGTGCAGGGCGGCGTGCGCCATGACTGGTCCACCATCGACACCCGCGACCAGACCGATAGCGGCGGCAGCTTCAACCAGTCGGACCAGGCCACGACGTGGCGCGGCGGCATCCTGTATGCGTTCCCCATCGGGCTTTCACCCTATTTCCATTACGCGGAATCTTTCCAGCCTGCCAACAACCTGTCCTTCAATGGCACGCCGTTCAAGCCTACCCGGGGGCGGCAGTTTGAAGTGGGGCTGAAATACCAGCCGCATGGCTTCAACGGGTTTTTCACGGCTGCACTGTACGACCTCAAGCAGAGCAACGTGCTGGTCACCGATCCGGTCCATATCGATTTCTATACCCAGACCGGCGGGATACGCTCGCGCGGGATCGAACTGGAAGCCCACGTGGACCTGACCCGCAACCTGAACATCATCGCGGCCTATACCTATCAGGACGTGGCCTATACGCGCGGCAGTGGCGACCTGACGGGCGAGCGCCCGATTGCGGTGCCCAAGCAGACATTCTCGGTCTGGGGGCATTACGACCTGCGCAACGGCCCGCTGCGTGGCCTGGGGTTTGGCGCGGGCGTGCGCTACAACGGTAATACGCTGGTGGACAACACGCTGGAATATGTCACGCCGAGCTATGTGCTGGTGGATGCGCAGGCACAGTATTCCCTTGATGCCGTGGCCCCACGCCTGAAGGGCATGCTGTTTCAGGTCACGGCCCAGAACCTGCTCAACCAGCGGTACTATCCCAGTTGCGCGGGGGCCGATACCGGCTGCTATATCGGCGCGAACCGCAATGTGATCGGCAAGGTGACGTATAGCTGGTGATTATTGCGAATATTAAATGCCTACAATGCATTTAGCACATGATGGGACAGAAGAGGCCTAATACAGACGGTTCCATCCCAGCGCAGGAAATAACAGTGGACTTGTAACGGTTTTGTGCCGGTCTAGAAGTACTTATGCCACTCTTGCTTCAAAAGACCCAAACTAAGAATGGCGTCGACGTGGATTATAGACCCCATGGAAGATGGCGGTGGTAGCCTGACGGCGGGTTGGTCAGTTCTGTTGCCAGTTCCATTCCGCCTTTGAAAGGGGGCAGCGGGAATGGAACTGGATGTTGACCGGGAAATGACGGGATATCCGGGCATGTCGCGGGACGATGACGCCAGGAAAACCGGGGGACAGAACGGTGCATGGAGATTATCCACAGTGCCGTTTTCTGTTTTGCTGACTGTCAGGCAGAACCGCACGCATAGACATGGGGCTTGGAACTAAATCCTATTCAGAGACCCGCTGTATCTGAATGCTCTCAGAAGCTTCTTAAAGGCATCCTAATCAGCTTCTGTTTCGTTTTTCCCGCTCCGGGAGTCATAGTCCAGTTCCGGCACTGCCTGCCGATGCACATGGCCTGTAGCAATGGTGTTAGATATCCTCATGGTCTTTCTGGAGACAGCATCCAGGGATGCTGGCGAAAGGCCATCACAACGCATTATCGTCATGGGACGATCCTGCTGGGTGACGTACAGGGATTTGCTGTTGATAGCGACCGCGAGTTGAACGGCGGCGAGGAATATTGACTTCAGCTTGTCGTAGCATGTCGCGATGCCTGTGAACTGCTTCAGTCTGGCGAAGAACCGTTCAATGATATTTCGTCCTGATACTTTATAAATATCCGACAATAAGATCGCACGGGCGGGCTACGCATACCCATGAGTAATCCGGAACGGGAAATGGTCAGTAACGTCGGTTCAATACCAAGACGCGCCAGACCTGATCAGGTGAAAATATCGCGGGCATTTGCAAATCTTCTCTTCATGCCATAAATTGGCAGGATAATAATAAAAATGGCTATCGTTGTTCTTGTGCCCTGAATTTCCATATGCTGTATCTCTTATTTAATATTGTTATTTTTTCTAAATTACGTTACTTTTACATTCCGTGTTTCTAAAAATATTATATAATCACTTGCAGTTTGAATTACTGACATCTTAATTAAATTATTCATGAATAAAGGAACTGTACTTCATCCGAAACTACAGGACCAATCAAACCATAACCCGGAATGACCCATGCGTTGTCCCGCACGAAACGACCTGCGGATATATCAATGGCGCAGTGTGTTATGATGGACGCTGATACGTCACCCGGGTCCGCAGGCATTTCAACCAGCATGCCGTCGAACGATGCCGATGTCACTTTATAGGAGGCAACCAGACCACGCCGCTGGTAAAATTGTGCGATGGCATTTCCTTGCTGGGGCAGCAGGCGGATATCGGCCGGACGGATCAGGATCTCGGCCCTGCCATTGGAAAGCGCCACGGGAACAGGAATGATATCAGACATGTCCGGCACGAAACGACCATTGGTGACCAGACCGGCAATACGGATGGTCTCGCCGCTGAAATCCATGACGAAGGGATCGGCCGGGTTGTCTTCTAGTTCCTGCGGGGTGCCTGACTGCACGACGCGCCCCCGGTTCATGATGACGACGGTATCGGCCAGTTCGGCAGCTTCCTGCCGGTCGTGCGTTACGAGAATGGTGGTCAGGCCCAGCCGTTCGTGCAGGTTGTGCAGCCAGCCGCGTATCTGCCTGCGCACCAGCGGGTCAAGGGCGCCAAAGGGTTCATCCAGCAGCAATACACGTGGCCCCGTGGCCAGTGCGCGGGCAAGGGCGACGCGTTGGCGCTGCCCCCCTGAAAGTTCATGCGGATAGCGTGCCCCCATTGCGGGCAGTTGCATGAGTTCAAGCAGTTCTTCCACCCGGCGGCGGATCGCAGCCCTGCCGGGGCGGCTGTGGCGGGGGCGGATGGCAAGGCCAAACCCGATATTGGCCGCCACCGTCATATGCGCAAACAGGGCATAATGCTGGAAGACGAAGCCGATGTTGCGCTCACGCGCGCCCAGCGTATCCACACGCCTGCCGTCAATCGACACCTGTCCACGCTGGTGCGGGTCAAGTCCCGCGATGATACGCAGCAGGGAAGTCTTGCCCGCGCCCGACGGGCCGACAAGCGCGGTAAAGCTGCCATCCTTCACGCTCAATGACACATCATCCACAATCGCGCGGCCGCCCTGCGGGCTGTGGCGGGTGATATGGTCCAGATATACGCTCATATGCTTGGTTCCGTCCGGTCAAGGCGGCGTTCGATAAGGCTGCGGACCAGCACGACAATCATTGCCATCAGGGCCAGCAGGGTCGCCATGGTGAAGGCGGCTACCGTCTGGTAGCCATTGTACAGGGTCTCGATATGCAGCGGCATGGTTTCGGTCAGGCCGGGAATATGGCCCGATACGACCGAAACCGCACCGAATTCGCCCATGGCGCGCGCGGTTGCCAGCAGCATGCCCGAAACCAGCGCCAGTCGCGCGCCAGGCAGCGTGACATGCCACAACACCTGCCACAGGCTGGCACCCAGCAGGACGGCCGCTTCCTCCGCCGCGCGCCCGTTATGGGCCAGCATGGGCATAAGCGTGCGCGTAACATAGGGAAACGTGACAAACAGCGTGGCCAGCAGGATGCCGGGCGGTGCGAACATGACGGGATAGCCCCAGCGTTCCAGTGCGGCGCCCCACCATCCCTGTGTCCCGAATACGAGAAGCCAGATCAGGCCACCGACGACAGGGGAGACGCTCAGGGGCAGTTCAACCAGCACGACCAGCAGGTTCCGGCCGGGAAAACGGAAATGCGTCAACGTCCATGCCGCCATCACGCCAAAAACCGTGTTGATGCACACGGTCAGCACCGTGATGATGACCGTAAGCCGGATTGCGGACAGCGCATCGGGATCGGCCAGGCTTTCGATCGCCGCCCCCAGCCCATGTGACAGCGCCATGACCACCACCAGTAGCGGCGGCAGGACGATCATGACCGTAACCAGCAGGTAGATGACGAGCGCATATACGATACGTGACATCGTGATCCCTTCCTTACCCGACGCCACGGGACAGCCGGCGGCGGACAAGGCTTATGCTGGCAAGGGACAGCAGCGAGACCGCAACAAGCACGAACCCGATCAGGGTCGCGCCCGTCGTGTCATACTCCTGCAGGCGGATGACAACCAGCAGGGGCGCGATTTCGGTATGGAAGGGCTGGTTGCCCGCGATGAAGATAACCGAACCATATTCCCCGATGCCACGGGCAAAGGCCATGCCGAATGCCGTAACCAGCGCGGGATGGAGCGCAGGCAGCACGATACGCAGCAGAACCTGCGCACGGCTGGCCCCCAATATCACGGCGGCTTCTTCCATATCGGCTGGCAGGTTGCGCAGAACCGGTGCGACGGTCCGCACGATAAAGGGCAGCCCGATAAACATGAGGGCGAGCACGATGCCGGTCCGGCTATAGGCAATGTGCACTCCCAGCCTGGCCAGCGGCGCGCCGAACCAGCCTGTCGGGCCATATAGTGTGGCCATGGTGATCCCTACCACGGCGGTGGGCAGGGCAAAGGGCAGTTCCACCAGCATGTCGATAATGCGCCGGCCGGGAATATCGCTACGCACAAGCGCCCAGGCAATCAGCACGCCAGGCACCAGGTCGAACAGGGCCGCAAGAACGGCGGAACCGAAGCTGACCCACAGGGCGGACAGTATCCGCCCATCATGTGCCGCATGGGCAAAGGCGAGCAGGCCACGATGCAGCCCCTCCTGCCACGGGCGCGATACCAGCGCCAGCAGTGGCAGGAGCACAAGCGTGCCAAGCCAGAACAGTGTCAGCCCCAGCCCCAGCCCGAAGCCGGGCAGGGGATCGCGCTGCCTGCGCGGCAGCCACAGCCGGCGTGAAAGATATGCCGTCATTTCGTGTAAATGCTGTCGAATATGCCGCCATCGGCAAAATGCTGTTTCTGCACCGTGCCCCACCCGCCAAGACTTGCGATATCAAAGGTATCGGTCGTGACGAAGCGGTCATGGAAGGCCGCCAGAATGGTTGGGTTTACGGGCCGGAAATAGTGTTTTCCCCCGATCTTCTGCCCTTCCTCGCTGAACAGGTATTCCACATAGGCCTGAGCGATTTCCGCCGTGCCGTGGGCCTTCACGTTGCGGTCGACAACCGCGACAGGAGGCTCGGCCAGAATGGTCAGGGGGGGCACGACAATATCGAATTTGTCCGGCCCGATGTCGCGCGTGGCCAGAAGGGCCTCGTCCTCCCACGCCAGCAGTACATCTCCCAGCCCGCGCTGGACAAAGCTGTTGGTGGCGCCGCGCGCGCCGGTATCAAGCACCGGCACATGGGCAAACAGGGTTTTCAGGTAATCACGCGCCTTATCGGGTGTGCCGCCGGGCTGGCGCAGCGCCCATCCCCATGCGGCAAGATAGTTCCATCGGGCTCCGCCGGACGTTTTGGGGTTGGGCGTGATGACCTGCACATCATCACGGATCAGGTCTGGCCAGTCGTGAATGTTCTTCGGGTTACCCTTGCGCACCAGGAACACGATCGTGCTGGTAAACGGGGTGGAATTATGGGGCAGGCGCTTTTGCCAGTCCGGCGCGAGCAGGCCGTTCTGGGCCAGGATGTCGATATCATAGGCCAGGCCAAGGGTCACGATATCGGCGGGCGCGCCTTCCAGCACGGAGCGGGCCTGTGCGCCTGAGCCGCCATGGGAAGTACGGATCTGTACCGGTGCGCCTACATGCTGCCGCGCCCATGCGGCGGAAAAGCTGCGGTCAATGTCCTGATAGAGCTCCCGTGTCGGATCGTAGGATACATTCAGCAGGCCGGTGGCGGCCCATGCCCGTACCGGACGGAGCGCCATGGCCGCTCCGGCGCCAAGAGATGCCCTGAAAAGACTACGGCGGGTGGTTAATCGTGTCATGACCAATTTTTCATACCTTATTACAAAAGGTGCCAGGCAGCATGATGGAGAAGAAAATCAGGTGTCGTAACAGTTGAAAATATTGTCATATATTTTATTTATATTTATCCCCTTCAGTTCAGGGCTTCCATTTTTTACGTACCAGTCCTGAAATACAGTAAAGGAACGCTCCGTAAGCATTCCGCCCTGCGTAGGGATTCCGGGTGTTTTCCAGTAATCCAGTGGCGATGTGTTCTCACCACGGCCGCGTGTGCTGACGATTGCCTTGGCCCGGGCAATCACCTCCTGCCTCGGTGCGCTGCGTGCCCATTCAATCGCGCGGGCCGTGCCGGATATGAAATATCGCGCCGTGCGTGGGTACTTTTGCAGGAAAGTATCGCGCATGACATATGTGGACATGATCTGGTCGCCATAGACATCATATTCCGAAAAAACCGACCTGACGCCACCCCGTGTCCGCAGCATGTCCCCCCATGGTGGCGCCGTGAATGCGGCATCGATCCGGCCCATGCGCAGCGCCCCTTCCATGGCGACCGGGGGGAGCGGCACCAGGGTTATCCCGGCATCATCCACGTTGCCCAGTCCCGCCTTCTGCAGATAATGGTCGAGGCTGACCTCCAGTTCCGCTCCGACCACATTGACGCCAACACTCCGCCCACGCAGGCCAGATGCGCTGGATATCGGGCTGTTTTGCAGCACAAACAGTTCGGCGGATTCCGCCTGCGTTGCGCCAGATGCAGCGATAACGGCGCGGGCCGGCGCACCGTATGCTATCATTTTCAGGACCGCCCCGTTAAAGGCCAGGCCAAAATCCACATCGCGGGTGATCACTGCCTGTATATCCTGCGGGCCACTTATGGTGTTGCCTACCCATTCGAGCCTGACCGGCCCCATGTAGCCAAGATCCTGCGCCAGTTCAGGAAAGGAGACACGCCCCGGCCAGCCCTGATAGCGTAACGGCGTGCGCAGGGCTTCATCCGCCCTGGCATGCACGGACGGCATCAGCAGCCCCGCAGTCGCGCCGCCCAGAAAAAGACGACGACCGATCACTTCACGTTTCTCCATTGTACAATCCGCAACCGGACGCCCGCCCAGAACAGCAGTCCGTTCGACAGGAGGCCCAATCCGGAAAGCGCCAGAATCCCGGCATACATTTCAGGAATCTGGAAATTGGCCTGTGCTACATTGAGGTAATATCCCAACCCGGCACGCGCACCGACCATTTCCGCCGCAATGAGCACGAGAAATGTTGCGGCCAGCGCAAGACGCACCCCGGTAAAGATGGTGGGCAACGTTGCTGGCAGTGTGATGCGCAGCAGCAGGTTGGCAGGCGACAGGCCCATTGCGCGTCCGGCCTTGATAATGACGGGATCAACCCCCCGGACACCGGATATGGTGTTAAGCAGTATGGGCCAGAACGCGGCATAAACCACCATGGTTACCTTGGAGACCTCACCAATACCGAGCACAAGCGTAATGACCGGAAGCAGCGCCAGTGGAGCTGTATTGCGAAATGCCTCCAGCAGGGGGGAAAGCATGTCGGACACGGTACGGCTGGCGCTGATCAGCATGCCCAGCGGCACGGCAATAACAGTTGCAAGGCATAGACCCGTAACCGCGCGCATGATGCTGGCACAGGCGTTACGCGGCAGGACACCCGTTACGGTAAGATGCCACCCGGCCTGCGCAACCCGCGAAAAGGGCGGAAGGAAAACCGGGTTTACAATACCCAGCCGAGGCAGCATTTCCCATGTCAGCACAAACAGTGCCGGGGCCAGCGTGTACTTGAGCAGTTGCGCCGTTATCTGCACTGCCCTTCGCGCCATTGCGCCAGCATCACGGGCCTGCGCCTGCACGGACCTGGAAGAAGCAGTAAATGTCTGGGCCGGGGAAGACATGGAACACGTCCTTAATGATAGGTACCGGGCGGTAAGGCATCAGGCTTGAGTTTCCGCCAGATCTGATGGCGCAGGGCGCTGAATTCAGGCAGGCGACGCACATTCGTCTCCATGCGGCGGGCCGAGAAAGGGACATCAATGATTTCGGCAATCTGGCCGGGATTACGGGTCATGATGGCAACCCGTTGGCCCAGATACAGTGCCTCATCAATATCGTGCGTTATGAATACGATGGTCTGCCGGGACTGGTGCCACAGACGCAGAAGTTCATCCTGCAGGCCCTCGCGTGTCTGGGCATCCAGCGCGCCAAAGGGTTCGTCCATCAGCAGCACCCGCGGCTCGACAGAAAGGCTGCGGGCAATCGCGACGCGCTGTTTCATGCCGCCTGAAAGCTGGTTAGGCCGACGATGCGCGAAATCAGACAGGCCAACCAGCCGCAGATAGGCCAGCGCCCGCTCACGGCGCCTGTTCCGTGGCACCCCTGCTGCTTCCAGAGCGAATTCCACGTTCTGCAGGGCCGAAAGCCACGGCATGAGGGCATATTGCTGGAATACGACGCTGCGGCTGGCGGCGGGGCCCTTTATGGGTTCGCCATCAATGAGAATCGTTCCGTCAGTCGGAAAATCAAGCCCCGCCATCAGATCAAGCAGGGTCGATTTCCCGCATCCGCTGGGTCCGACAAGGCACATGAACTCACCAGCCCGAATGTTGAGGGAAACGTCATGCAGGACCGTGTAATCCCTTTCTCCCTTGCGGGCAGGGACGGCGGGAAAAATTTTGCAGACGGACTGAAAAACGATGTCGGACATGAGTGCATACTCCGAAAACCACTCTCTGAAATCGTTGTTAGTTTAATCAAACAGAAAGTGTCAATGAAATTTACATATCCCGATTCGTGGAAATTGTTATGCACAAAAATTCAAAGTGTTTAATGCCGCTCAATCCGGCACAGGCTCGTCAGAAAATGGCCGATGTCAGCCCGGAAGGAGTAGGGCTCGTAAATCAACTCCTGAAAATAACCATTATAGAACAGTTATTTATAGAAAATTAAGTTAGGATGAAGCCCAACGGAGGGCTTCACGCCTGCGTGCTTTTCCACGCAGGCCATTCCCGCTCCATAAATGACTCGCAAATACGTGGTTAATTTATTATGACTCTTCATAGCGTAATTAATTGACCGGAATTTCATCGTATGTCAGGGTTAATCACCATAAGGAGTGAATGAAATGTCGAGAATCGGATTCGGTACCACTTCGGAAAATAGTGATTCGCAGAGCGCCCAGCTGAGCGTAACGCCTCTTGCCGGCCGGATTGGCGCCGTGATCGAAGGTGTCCGCCTGTCGGCGGATCTGCCTCCAGGGATCTTCAGCCATATCGAAGACCTGCTGCACAAGCACAAGGTGATTTTCTTCCGCGGGCAGCAGCACCTGGATGAAAACGGACAGGAAGCGCTGGGGCGCCGCTTCGGGGATCTTGTGCCGCACCCGACCGTACCTTCACTGAAGGGAACGAGTGGGATACTGGATCTGGACAGCGCACGCGGGACCCGCGCGGCAAGCTGGCATACAGACGTTACTTTCGTGCCCGATTATCCGAAAATATCCATTCTGCGCGGGGTCGTCATACCGGTCGTTGGAGGGGATACGGTCTGGGCCAATACTGCAACCGCTTACAATGACCTGCCGCTTCCGCTGCGGAATCTGGCAGACCAGCTCTGGGCCATCCATACAAACAACCATGATTATGCCGCCCGCCGGAGCCATGTGCCGGACTCCGCGCGTGAGTACCATCGGGTCTTTACATCCACCGCATACCGCACCTTGCACCCGGTGGTGCGCAGGCATCCGGTTACGGGCGAGGCCAATCTCGTGCTTGGTCATTTCTTCCAGAAATTCGATGGCCTGAATGCGCCTGACAGCCGCCATCTCTTCGAGATTTTCCAGTCACACATCACCAGTCTTGACAATACGGTCCGTTGGAAATGGTCTGAAGGGGATATTGCCATCTGGGATAACCAGGCAACGCAGCACCGGGCGGTTGACGACTACGGCAGCCAGCCCAGGATTGTCCGGCGTGTTACGGTCAGGGGCGATGTACCGGTCAGCCTGGACGGTCGTTCCAGCCGGGCCCTGCCAGCGGATTGACCCGGGACCCGGTTATTTTCAGCATGACTGCACCATGTGCGGATTTCTTCATGACGCAGGGCAGGGCAGGGCATATCGGTGATTCTATTCCACAGAGACGCCAATATACCATGAAATATGGAATAATGGAAAAATGCGGATAATAAATTATCGCATCGACATGCATGGATACAGAAAAGAGCATAAAACTTTTATCTGTAGAAAATGAACACATGCTTATCGACTGATATATATGCTCTAAAAAGATGGATCGAGAGGCCCTGAACTACGGTTTCCTTCTCCGGTTCCAGAGAAATCGAAAAAATGAAGAAATTTTATTTTGGCTCCGTGCTCATACTGGGGGTGGCGGGAATTGCTGATGGTGGAGCCTGCGCCCAGAGTTCTGACAGCCACCCTGTGGTCAGGCCAGGCCCCGGTCGTGTGCAGCCACGTAGCCAGAGCGGGAATGCAGAGGAAGGCGTGAATGCGGTGAAATCGGAGCGTATCCACGTAACGGTTTCACCGACCACACGCGCTGCCCGATCCATCGACAAGGAAACACGCGCACTACAGAAGGTTCCGCAGGCCGCATCACGCGTTGATGCAAAGGAACTGGCAGCCGAACACATTACAGCACTGCCGCAGGCGACCAGGCTGTTGCCGACCGTTCAGTTGAACATCAGTAATCCGCGTAATACAACCATCAATATCCGTGGCCTTGGCGCTGCTGGCACTGCGCCTACGGATGGCCTTGAGGGTGGGGTAGGCGTCTATGTGGATGGGGTCTATCGCCCGCGTCCCGGCACGGCGTTATCAGATATTGCGGATCTGGATGGCATTACCGTCATGCGGGGACCAACCGGCACCGAAAGCGGCATCAGCACGACTGCAGGTTCCATTAACCTTACAACAGCGGCACCGACGTTCAAACGGCAGATATACGGCGAGGCTGGCGTCGGGAATTACAATTACGCCCGCTGGCGTATTGGGTTCAATACGCCACTTATCAAGAATAAGCTGGCCCTGCGTGTCAGCGGAACCGGGTTGAGCAATAGCGGCTGGGTCACAAACCGTGATGGCGGTGGGAACCTGAACGGGTCAACCAACCGATCGGTTCGGGCCCAACTGCTATATACCCCCACGGAGAACCTGTCGGTCCGGTTCATTGCCGATTATGCGCATATGCGTGAGAACTGCTGCGCTGCCGGTCTGTACAGGGTGCTTACGACAAAAAATAATGGGGCGCCTATAGCAAACAACCTGTATGCGCGCGCGGCCCAGGTGGGCATTACCCCCATGGCTCCCTCCAATGCGCCGTATAGCGTGAACCAGGACAGTCTCAGTGATGCCGATCAGGAAGATATGGGCCTGTCTGCCCAGATTGACTGGCAACTCCGTGGCGTCAGGCTGACGTCCATCACGGCCTATCGTGCGTGGAACTGGTGGCCCCACAATGATGGTGATCAGACACAGGCTGACGTGATCCGCAATACAAACCAGAAGGTCAACGAACGGCAGTTCACCCAGGAATTGCGGGCCAGTGGCAAATGGAGAAACATAGCGGACTGGACAGTCGGCGGTTTTTACATGTGGCAGGAAGATAATGTGCCGGGCCAGACCCTGTATGGATCCCAGGCGGCCGAATGGTACGGCCAGGGCAATAGCGCGGCTGTAAATAATGCGCTGACGGGATACGCCACCAGTTCGTATGGCCAGATTACAACGAATTCTTATGCGCTATTTGCAAATTCAACCTGGCACCCGACATCCAGGCTCGATGTCATTACGGGCGTGCGCTATACATATGAGACAAAACTAGGGAACTATTCGTTAACGCAGGTCGCCCCTTCGGACCTTGATTCCTCCTTGCTGCCCGCAGCGACGCGGGCTGCATTATATAATACGCTGGGGGCAGCCCGTGCGTACAGCGCCCATCATGATAACGGGTTTGTCACGGGGCAGTTTGTCCTGAATTATCATCTGAATGACCATATGATGGTTTATGGACGGTATTCACGTGGGGCCAAATCAGGGGGACTGAATCTCGCCAACCTGCCTACGGGCGCGACACCCAATGTTGGCAAGGAAACCGAGGATGCGTTTGAGGTTGGTAGCAAGGTTAACCTGCTCTCCAACCGCCTCCTGATAAGCGGCGCCCTTTACCAGATGAATGATCATAACTATCAGGTCACGCAGGTAGGGTATTATCAGGGCAGTCTGATTTCCTATCTGGGCAACGCGAAGGCCGTTCGCGTTCGCGGCGCTGAACTGGATGTGCATTACAATCCGATAGCAAACCTGGCGACCAATATATCGGTCGCATACAATGATGCTGAATTTACTTCGTTCAATAATGCTGGCGGGCCGCCTGAAGTCAATTATTCCGGGCAGTACAGCCTGACTGGCTCCCGTGTGCCATTTGACCCACGATGGGCTATCTCCGCATCTGTTCAGTATTATCACAACCTTGGGTTTATCGGCCTGAAGCAGTGGGATGGTATAGCAGGCGGAAGCTATACCTACAGCACCGCCATCAATACCACGGCAACCAATTCATCATACGGGTGGGTGCCTGGCTATGGAACGCTGAACCTGAATTTTGGCATCCGCCCGCATAATATGCCGTGGGAACTGGATGCATTCATCAACAATGCAACAAATGTCCGCCATATCACCCAGATTATACAGAGTAGCGTATCGACAGGTGCCTATTATGCCTATGTTACCCAGCCCATCAATTTCGGGTTTATCGTAAAAGCCCATTATTAAAGTCATTATAAAATAAAAATATATTCCATATATGTGGGACCAATCATGAAAACAGATTTCAGTATTGGCAGACGCGCCCTGCTGGGTGCTACTGCGGCAGGAATGGTGACATCATTCCTGCGCAAAGGGGCATATGCACACGAAGACCGTATCCCAACGCTGGCCCGCCCCAATATCATCTATATCATTGCCGATGACTTGGGCGTTCATGATCTGGGATGTTACGGACAGACAAAAATCCATACACCCAACATTGATGCACTGGCAGCATCCGGCATGCGCTTTGACGCAGCCTACGGGGGGGCGCCCGTCTGTTCTCCCTCACGCTGCGCACTCATGACCGGAAAGGACATGGGGCATGCAACCATACGGGACAATTTTGCGCTGCAGGGCGGGCGGGTTGGATGGCGGGGCCACGAACAGGTGCGCCGCATGGGGCTGCGACCGCATGAAAAGACAGTTGCGTCATACCTGCGGCAAGGTGGTTACGCCACGGCGCTGGTAGGGAAGTGGCATCTGGATGGATATGATCGTGAAGCGGTTCCAACCGATCATGGTTTTGATGAATTCCATGGCTGGCTGACCCAGACTGAAGCAACACAGGGATATTTCCCGACACGTTGGTATGACGGCACGACACTGCATGCCATAGCAGATAATGAAAATGGCCATCAGGCGGTCTATGAGACAGATATCTGCACCGCGCAGGCGTGTGAGTATATCCGGCATTCGCGTGACAGGCCCTTTTTCCTGACAGTCGCCTACAATGCGCCTCACAGCCCGCATGTCACGCCCACTCAGGCGCGTTATGCTGGTATGCCGTGGGGCGAATATGAAAAAAATTACGCGGCAATGATCGGCTTTCTGGATGACGGGGTAGGGAATATCCTGGAAACCCTTACGGCGACCGGACTGCGTGATGATACCATTATCTTTTTTTCCTCCGATCATGGTCCGCGCTCCGAACCGACGGCAGAACAGACGGAAGTTGCCGAATTCTTCAATTCCCACGGCAACCTGCGTGGCTACAAGCGGGATCTGTATGAAGGTGGCCTGCGTGTGCCCCTGCTTGTGTCATGGCCCGGCCATATCCCGGCAGGCAGCGCAAGTTCTGTTCCCGCCTATCATCCGGATTTCCTGCCGACCGCGCTTACCCTTTCCGGGAACGCTGGTCACTCCCTGCACGATGTGAACGGAATTGACCTGACACCGGCCCTGTTGCACCAGAACCCCATGCCCGAGCGTTTCCTTTACTGGGAGACTTATGAGCCCTCCTTCTGGCAGGCGGCCCGCAAGGGAAGATGGAAAGCGGTCCGACCGGTGAAAACCAGCGACATCGCGCTGTATGACCTTGAGACCGATCCATCGGAAAGCCAGGATATCGCGCAACACCATCCCGACATTGTATCCGGGTTTCAGCAGTATTTTATGGCAGGTCGGGTTTCTTCGCCTGAATATATATAGGTGGGATGCCGATCAATGCAGGATAACCACATAAAGAAATCATGCTGCGTGCCCGCCATGGCGCGGGACAGCGCCGGGGAGGCCGCCGCGCAGGCTGGCACTGCCGGACTGGCGACAGGAACAGGTGCTGCCGGGGGGCATGAGGTCGTACGGCTCCCTCCGGGACATTACCGTATCGGCAGCGAAAGCCCCGAAGCCCATCGTGCTGATGCCGAGGGACCTGTCAGGCATGTAACGCTGGATGCTTTCTCCATCATGACGACTACCGTCACCAATCGGGAGTTTGCCCGCTTTGTGTCCGCAACGGGATATGTCACGGATGCGGAGCGGTATGGCTGGTCATTTGTGTTCTCTCTTTTCGTACCGGCCCGGGCGCGACGCCTTATCCGGTCCGGCCAGGTGCCGGGGGTGCCATGGTGGGTACCGTTGAAAACGGCATGCTGGCGGCACCCTGAGGGCCGGGGATCACATGTAGCCGCGCGGCCGGAGCATCCCGTCGTGCATGTTTCGTGGCATGATGCGTGCGCCTATGCCGCCTGGGCGGGCGGACGCCTGCCAAGGGAGGCGGAGTGGGAGGCCGCCGCACGGGGCGGCCATGATGATGACCGGCTTTACCCATGGGGAAATGAACTGACGCCGCAGGGACAGCATCTATGCAATATCTGGCAGGGTGTCTTTCCTGATATCGACCTGGGCGAAGATGGCTTTCGGGGAACCGCGCCGGTTAAAAGTTTTCCGCCTAATACGCTCGGCCTGTACGAAGTCGTGGGAAACGTATGGGAATGGTGCACGGATACATGGTCAACCGATCCGGCGCGTCCTGACCTGCCGCCCGTAAAAAGCAGCCCGGGCCGCCCTGCCGGTCAGGCGGACACCACCACGGAACATGTGATCCGTGGCGGCTCGTTCCTGTGTCATGCCAGTTACTGTAACCGCTACCGCCTGTCTGCCCGCACGCGTACGACAGCGGACAGCAGCACATCGCATATCGGTTTTCGCTGCGTATTCGACCGATAGGGCGCCCATTCAGGCCCCATCCATAAAAAGAGAAAAAAATCGTCATGAAAAGCATAAGACGACGTCATGTCCTTGCCGCGGCATCGGGTGCAGGCACGGCCTTCCTTGCCACGAAAAGGGGGTACGCGACGCCCGCAAGAAAGCCGAATATCATATGGATCGTATGCCATGACATTCATGCGCCCCTTATCGGCTGCTATGGCAATCCGCTGGCCCGCACCCCCACTATTGATGCACTTGCACATGACGGCATTCGTTTTGACAACGTCCATGCCACGACGCCTGTCTGCGCGCCATCACGGTTCTCGTTAATAACGGGCATTCATCCGCAAAGCTGGGGGCCGGCAGAAAACATGCGGGCCGTAGCAAAGGTGGCAGGACACATCCAAAGCCTGCCGGAACATATGCGGCAGGCAGGATATTACTGCACCAATAATGTCTTTACCGATTATAACTGTGACCTTGACCCTCAGGCCATATGGGATGACTGCTCGATTACGGCGCACTGGCGCAACAGGCCGAAGGGCAGGCCGTTTTTTTCGGTCTATAATTACCTGATCACGCACGAATCCCACCTGTTCGAGACAACGCCCACCATAACGGACCCACACAGCGTTACGGTGCCACCATACCTGCCCGATACACCGGATGTGCGTGATGCGATTGCCCGGAATATTGATATGGTAAACCGGCAGGACAAGGCGGTTGCCCATATCCTTGACGAGTTGCGGCAGGATGGGCTGATCGAGGATACAGTCATTTTCTTTCTGGCTGATCACGGGGGCGTACTGCCACGCACCAAACGCTATTGCTACGATGGGGGCCTGCATGTCCCGTTCATCGCCTATTTTCCACGTAAATACAGGCATCTGGCGCACCGGCCAGCAGGCAGGCCCTGCGCGGACCTCATCAGTCTGGTTGATCTGGCGCCATCCACCCTTTCACTGGCCGGCGCACCTGTTCCACCAGTCATGCAGGGCCGTGCGTTTGTCGGACACAAGATCGCGCCAGCACGACAGTACGTATTCAGCGGACGCAACCGCATGGATGAACGGCAGGATCTGATGCGTTCCATCCGCACCAGCCAGTACCGCTATATCCGCAACTACATGCCGCACCGCATATATGGGCAGCATAATAACTACGAATGGGGAGGCAGGGGCTATCAATCATGGGAAGAAGAATGGCGCGCAGGTCGACTGAACACCCTGCAGGCCGCCTTCTGGCGGGAAAAACCGGCAGAAGAACTATATGATATCAGGGCTGATCCCCACCAGATCCATAATCTTGCAGCTCATCGTGACCAGCAGGCGGTGCTGGTCACGTTGCGCGGGCTGCTGGATCAGGAAATGATCGCCCTTAATGACAATGCTTTCCTCATCGAAGGGCTGGGCATGGAAGGATACGCGCAAAGTCGCGCGGTCGACGCCTATCCATTATCCGACCTGCTGGAACTGACCGCCCGGGTCATTGCGCGTGACCCCGCCAGTGTTCCACTGTTTGTAAAGCGGATGCAGGATAGCAGCCCTGTAATCCGCTACTGGGCCGCAACGGGTCTGCTTGTGCTGAGTCCGCAACTGGATGCCGCAACGGTAGCAGAAGTGGAGGCCGCATTCCGGACCGAACCCCTGCCGGTCATCAAGGCCGTGCATGCCGAGATTCTGCTCGATGGAAAACGCTCCGCCTATGCCACGCCCTGGCTTGCACGCAGCATTGCCAGCCCGGATGATCCGGTCGCAGGCCTCGCCGCCCTTACAACCGCGACCTATGGTCGGCAGACGAGATCGGCCAGCCTGCGCGCCGCCGTCCGCACCGTCCTGACCGAAAAGCACGTTCCCCATAGCGTGGATGAAGTACTGAACCTGTTCGCCGCGCATGCTGCGGCAACCTATCTGGCATCCGTGCAGGCCGGAACGTACGACCCGCGCCGGACCGAGCCGGTCAATCTGTCTCCTGCCGCCCTGAAAGGACCGGTCGGGCAGCTGCTGTTAAAGGCCATGGGCGGCAGGATAGGCGATCCGCAGATATGATGCAGGCGGAAGGGACTGCCCGGTAGTCCCTTCCGCCTCCGGATTATTTCTGCGCTGCGGGTCGGACGGGGGTTTGCGTATGTGGCGTTCCCGCCGGTGCCCAGTCATACGGTACGGGCTGGATACGGTACACCCAGTTTGACCGGGTCGGCCGCGTACCACCCTGGGACGGTGTATTTCCAGAAAAAGGCGAGACATATTCCCATACGATGTCCCCCGCTGGTGTCACCTGGAAGAACCGGCCATTCATGCCTTCGTCAATCAGCGTATTGCCATTGGGCAGGCGATCCACCGAACTGATGAAGCTGCTGAAGAATGACCATGGCGGATTGCCGCTATCCTCGCCGGTATATTGCCACACCACCTGTGCCGTAACGGGATTGATTTCCAGTATCCGTGATCCCCCGGTCGTCTGCAAGGGGCGGGGCGGGTAGCCTGCTTCTCCCTGATTGTCGAATACAAGCAGGTTGCCCGCGCCCGGCAGGCCATCGGCAATCAGATGTGCGTCGTGCTGGCCGACAAACTGGTCCACGGGATAGGGAACGGAAGGTTTCCTGAAGTTACGCTGGGGCAGGTCCGGGCCAAGCCGCCATACGATCCGTCCACTCTTGCGGTCGATGATGGCTATGAAATTGGCCTGACGAGAGTCGATGATGATGTTGTCTGGCGCAAAGCGCGTGTCGCCTTCACGGAACCAGTGGTTATCGCCTACCAACTGCATATTGTTGATATGGAGATAATCTGGCGAGGGAGCATGCAGGACAAGTTTCAACTGTTCAGGCGTAAAGCCGAATTCCGTCAGATGGTCGCCTGCCTTCCATGTCCAGCGGATTTTTCCGTCCGCCGCCACATCATAAATAACATCCTCCAGCACGGGTGAGGGCGCACCGGCAAGATGGCGGTCCTGATTGGCAAGCAGCAGCGAACCACCATCGTGCAGCCGGACCCAGTCATGATGCTGACGGGCATTTCCCCCGGGGGCCTCGATTCCCCATTCCCATACCGTCTTGCCCTGCCAGTTGACATACCCGAACGTACGATCGCGAAAACCGGCAACCGCTCCCGGGATCTTGTGCGTGCCATCTCCCGCAATTTCCGTTAATTGAACTCCGACCAGGCCTTTTTCACCGCCCGACAGGGCAGGGTCGATATAGCGGGAGGGAAATCCCGCCTGATGCCATGCATGGACTTCATGACCATCCATGTCGATCAGGTGCGTATGGTTGTCCGCACCCGAAAAAAGAATGAAACTGTTATAGGTTCTGTCCGGCGCATATTGCGTCACCCCCGTGGGGAATACGCTGGGGGTTGCGTGGGCGCGGGTCATCATGGCCGGAACGCTCGCACAAACAAGCAGCAGACTGCCACCCAGCAGGGAAAGCAGGGGTTGGATTGGGAACATTGTATATCCCTTGCGCTGATATTTACACTATTTTGTATCGTTGATTTTTGGCAAGCATACACGCTAAATATGCCGTGATTATATGATTACGCAATTTACGTTTGTTGAATAGTGGTTTATGTGATGAAACATCGTTATATAGACAAATCTTGATCGTGGAATCAGTTTGAATGGTTTATTTTACATATAGTCGTCGTGGATTTATGGCTGGCGTCGCCGGATTGGGTATGGGAACCGCATTGGGGGTATCGTCCAACGCGCAGGCTACGCAGGCCGACATACACCGCCAGCCCAATATCATTTTCATCCTGGCTGATGACCTTGGTTATGCTGATGTCAGTTGCTTCGGCAATCCTGGCTTCACAACCCCGTCCATCGACCGGATCGCCAGTGAAGGGATCCGTATTACGCGGGCCTATGCCAATTCAGCGGTCTGCTCGGCTACGCGCACGGCTTTGATTACAGGTCGCTATCAGGACAGGATCGCCTGCGGGCTGGAAGAGCCGATTGCTTCGGCTGGCAAGACACATGGGCTTCCCCCCGGGCTGCCAACACTGCCTGAACAGTTGCGCAGGGCAGGCTACCGGACCGCCCTGGTGGGCAAATGGCATCTGGGCAGTCCACCTGCCTTCGGGCCACTAAAGAGTGGATATGACCACTTTTATGGCATAGCGGGCGGCGCTGCGGATTACTTCACACATCAGGGCCACCCCGGAGAGGACCAGTTCTATAAAGACAGCCATCTCGTTCATGAACATGGCTATCTGACCCGGTTACTGGGAAATGAAGCCGTTTCCGTGGTCAATGAATATGGCAGGGGCCCAAAGCCGTTTTTCCTGAGCCTGCATTTCAATGCGCCACACTGGCCATGGGAAGGACCGGAGGACGAGGCGGAATCAAAACGGCTAAAGGGCCACATATTCGATTATGATGGCGGCACGCAGAAGACCTATGGCCGTATGGTACAGGCCATGGATGAACAGATCGGGCGCGTGCTGGCAGCGCTGGACCAGAACGGGCTGCATGAGAATACGATCGTCGTCTTTACCAGTGATAACGGGGGCGAACGCTTCTCCGCCACCTGGCCCTTTACCGGCATGAAAGGCGAACTGCTGGAAGGCGGCCTGCGGGTGCCCGCTGTACTACGCTGGCCGGAACAGGTTGCGTCGGGTTCCCAGACGGATCAGGCCATCATCACCATGGATTGGCTACCGACCTTTCTTGCAGCGGCAGGGGCTACCCCGGATGCCAGTTTTCCAACCGATGGCATGAACCTGCTGCCCCTGCTGCACGATACGACAGCCAGACAGGAGCGCACGCTGTCATGGCGTTACAAGATCCACAGCCAGCGCGCCCAGTTGGAGGGCAACTACAAATACCTGAAAATAAATGAAAATGAATTCCTGTTCGATGTCGTCAATGACCCGCGTGAACGCGCCAACCTGAAGGATCGGCAGCCCCAACTGTTTGATAGATTGAAACGGGCGTGGGTAGCGTGGAACGATCAGATGCTGCCTTTCCCGAAAGACAGTTATAGTTGGGGTGCAGACGGCACGCATTTTGCTGACCATTACGGTGTGACTGCGGGTGAAAGAGACTGAAAGAGGACCTGCGACGGTTTTATGCCGATCAGGAAATGGATTATGCCACTCTTGCTTCAAAAGCGAGGAGGCTGATACCGCCCAGATATGAATGACGTGGATTGTAGAAACCATTGATATACTGAAAAGATGGCGGCAGTCGCCTGACGGCGGGGTGGCCAGTTCTGCCTCCAGAGCCATTCCGCCTTCAGGCTTTTGAAAAACGTTTCGACAGCAGCGTTGTCAAAACAGTTTCTTTTTCCGGACATTGAAGCCAGCAGTCCATGGGCAGCAGCTTTTTCTGAAAATCATGAGAGCCACACTGGCTGCCACGAACGGAGTGGAAAATGCAGCCGGGCACCGGGTCACGCAGCCGCACCGCCATATCCAGGGCACGGATGGCCAGATCAGTCTGCTGCCCGGATGGCGGCTCACTTGGACGATAATCCACTATCCATTTACCCAGAGTGGATTTTCCAATACCCAGATCGCCCGCAACACGCGTGCGTGACAATCCACTGCTCAACGCAATCCTCTGAAATCTTCCGTATGCTTCATGGTCGCGTCGGCCTCCTGATACGAGCTTAAAACGCTCAGATGACCAGCATAAAACCGTTATAAATCTATGTGACAGGGTGGTATTTTCATGCCTTCTTATGCGTGAGAGGGCTGTAATGCTCAGAAAGGGAAAAGGGGCAGGCGGGCTTTCCCTAGAGCCTGTAGCGATTTACAGGCGTGACAGATAACAAAAAGGCATTTTTCAAAAACGGCCATCTATTTCATATGTTTCCATGTTTTTTGGACATACAAAATTGTCATATATATGTGATATTTTTCTTATTGATTTTTTTCGCGTTCAGAAATCGAAAACACACACAAATCTAGCAACAGCAGAGGAGGGCGATTCCATCCGTGTTGTTGAATTGTTGTTATTCAGGGGGTCGATTTTTTTGTCTTGATATCCTAGAAAAAGTGCAGGGAACCCGTCACATATTTCGGTTTCTGTATGAGATTTTACATTGTTGTCAATAGATTACAGAGTAGTTGGGGGAGGGGAAGGGATTCGAACCCTCGATACGACTTGACATCGTATAACGGTTTAGTAAACCAGAAATCCAATATAGCATATCGGCAAGTTACTGATATGTAAGGTTTTTATAATGCCAACATGGCAGGAAATGCCATAATATTGTGGGCGTTTCTCCACAAATATCCCACACCTTTAGCATGATCAGGTTCTTCTAACAAAGACCAGTACAATACCATGCGCCAACAGATCTTGACAGAAACTGTCTCTATCATATCCCCAATCAGCCAACATGGCCCTTGGGGCAAGATCGACGATCGCATAGTGTTTATTTCATATAAAAATTATATTAATAATATAAATTAAATATATAAATATTGCAATAATTTATTTAATGTATAATCGATGTATAGAAACAATTCGATACAGTTGTATTTAAATATTAAATTTACAAAATAATTTACTAAATGTAGAGCAATAAAATTGGGAGGCAAAAATGAAGAAATTATTGAAAAATACCATTAATAAACATCCAGATCAATACAATTTGAAACACAATAGCAAAATGAATGATTGTACAATATTTACGGTTTGCATGATGGCGTTTTTTTCATGTACCGTTCTAAATTTATTCCAAATGCGATATATAGATTACAGCATAGAGAATTTTTTAAATTTATTCGCCGATAAAAGTAAGTTCATTAATGCGATACTTATCTCCCTGACATACGATGGCATGACTGTTGCAATATTAATGGCTGCTATATTTTATGAATGGTTCAACGACAAACGATACAATGATAGAAAATCTATTCTAACCGGAACTATAATCTCTTTCTTTTCAGGTGTATTGAGCCGCCTTGTCCAGTTGACGATACCTTCTCATCTTAGGCCCCTACATGATCCGAACTTACATCTTGTAACCCCTTACTGGATAGATCCTAACTCATTTAATCATTGGGCTTCCTTCCCTAGCGATCATGCAGCTTTATTGGGTGGACTTTCCTATACTATATATCGTTCCAATCCTTCTCTTGGGAAATTGTCATTTTTATTTATTTTATTTATAAATGTTACCCGTGTATTTTTCGGATATCATTTCTTTACAGATGTTGTAGCTGGAACAGCACTGGGAATATCATGCGTCATTGCTTCAGCGCCCTTGGACAAAACCAAACTGGTAAACTGGCTTATTTTGCTTGAAACACGGAAACCGGCTCTATTCTACGGCGGTGCTTTTTACTTATGCCTTTGTATATCTAACATGTTTGGTGAATACAGGGATGAAGCCGCACGCCTGAAATCAGCAATACATATTCATAGGCACCATCAAAACTGAGGCATACTGTTGCATAGCGCAGGACTCTCACTGTTCCTAGGGCGTGTCGTCAGTTAGCATCTGCCGCGATGAGGCTTGTACTCCCGTTTGATCTGTGATGTTTTCTTCCTGTTTTCAGGGAGAGAATGAATGCGACGATATGGCCTAAGTGACAACCAGTGGGAACGGATAAAAGATCTTCTCCCGGGTAGAGAAGGTCATGTCGGCGGAACGGCTGCCGATAACCGTCTGTTTGCGAAAGCGATTCTGTATCGTTACCATGCCGACATTCCCTGTGCCTGTCCGTTTTGGTGACTGGAAGAACGTTCACCGGCGACTGCGTCGCTGGTGCGAAAGCGGCGTGATCGAACGGATTTTCCGGCATCTGGCCGCCGACCGCGACGCATGTTGACCCATCTATTAGGCAGTTGATCTATAAAAAGCGGAATCGCCATCAAACAAAGTTAACTTCCCACGCTTTAAAAAAGCGCTTTCCTATCATGCGGATCCCGCAAAAACATACATTGTAATATTATCATACATAACGGTTTTAATTCTCTTTATTAACTGAGAGATCGATACGCTTTTCTCACCGAGAGATGGTCACCTCGCACATAGGAAAAGCCATCCGTAGCGAAAGCCACGTAAATGGTAAGCGTCCGATCCTGTCGCCTCTGGTCCCAGAAAAGCTCAGAAAATCAATATTAAAAAACCATACTAAGTAGTCCCAAATTTGCCAGACGGCTGGGGCATTCAAAATCTGATCTCGTCCAAACTGCACGGACGACAGCACCTCGCGCCTGATGTAGCTTTGTGCCCTGCATTTTATAATATTTCGATATAATCAAACACGGTCTACCAGGCTTCCTGATGTGCCTTGCAGGTTCGGCGTTAGATGCGCTGGCGCTGGAGCAGTCAGAAAAAACTCTCCGCCATAGCATTTCTGTGGCAATTACCATGCGAGCTTATCGCGTATTCCAGCTTGCAAGTCTTTATGAGAACACTCGGCCCAACTCACACCGTAAGAAGTTCTTACTTGTTATTGGTAACAGCCCGATAGATAGTGGCTTTATGCACGCCAAAACGGGCTGCAACTTCTGAAATGGAGAGGTTCTCGTCACGGACAAGCTTTCGTATCGTCGCAATCTGCTCTGCACTGAGCTTGGCTGGCCGACCGAGATGGACACCCCGTTCCTTGGCCCGTTTCCTACCCGTTTCCGTGAGGTTGCGGCTTAATGCGCGTTCAAATTCAGCAATGCCAGCAAAAACACCAAGAATCATTTTCCCATAGGGAACGGTGGTGTCGGCCCAGGGTTCACAAAGGGAACGCAGCCCTGCTCCTTTTTCACGCAGTCGATCAGCCACCTCCAGCAGGTGGGGCGTTGACCAGGCAAGACGGTCCAGAGAATAGACAACCAAAGTATCGTCAGAAGAAAGTTCCGTCAGGACGTCCCCCAGAATGGGCCAGTCCCGGCTCATTGTAGGAACTTTTTCCTCATATATTTTTTGACAACCCGCCTTTCGGAGTGCTTCTACCTGATGGAGAAGCGTCGCTTCTTCCGAATTTTCGCGCGCGTACCCGATCAGCATCATATTATTCGTTTATATTGGCACATCAGCCTTATTTTATAGACGATTGCGCGAACGCATAGCCAGCATTTTTTTGGTTTTCAAATGACGGGTCTTATGCAACAATAAATTCCGTTACGTCCTCATCACCTCCACCATCATGCAGTTTCACATCGGGCAGAAAGGCCACGCCACAAATATTTCATATTTTGGCCCAATAGCCAGCAGTCAGAAAACCCGAAACTTCCTTGCTGGTGCGAGTATTTTTGAGACAGGCGATACATATGAAAATGGCAACAGACAATGGCTGCTCCCTTGTGGTCCGCACGGACGAAACCGCAGTCAGAAACGGCTTTTTTACCTGGAACAACGTGATTGAGGTCGTGAACAGATCACTTCCCCTTTCACGCAGGTCGGACCTGTCTTCCTATCGCTTCGTCATAGGATCACGGGCCTGGGTCCGCACGAACCTGATCGACCTGGCCCGGTGGAGCAGTTGGGAATACGTCCTGCAGGGGGGAACGCTGGAAATCGACAGTTTTGGCCCCTTTCAGGTTCTGTGGCTGCACCTGATTATTGATCCGGCGGGGGGAGAAATCATTTTCGGACCCAAGCATTCCGAAGCCGGCCTTATCCTGATCGACATCACATTTGGCAACCCGGACCGCGCCGCGCCATTCAGCCTGATATTCCGCGGCAACGAGACCCTGACGGCGTCCTATGATTCCGATACCCGCATCACGCTGGTCGGACTGCTTGCGGGATGTGGGGCGGAACGGGACTGCGCGGCATGGGCGGTCGTACGCTGTGATGGGGACCCCTACGGGCTGTCCCGTCCTGAAAACTGGCAGCAGGGGGAAGAAGGGACAAACACGTCCCCGCTTTTTCTCAAACGCTACCGGACCCAAGCCCCTGAGAACGGCGTCGTTATTCATTTACCCACCAGAACACAACAGACAGGCAGGCCAGACTAATGGGCGAACGACAGACCTATCCCATTCCGGACAAACTGCTGGAAAGCATTGATACAGGTATTGTGCTTGTCAGCAATGATAACACAATTATCTTTGCCAATGATAATGCGGCCCGTATCTGGGGTGGCCCTACGCCCGGGCTGGTCGGCCGGAAACTCGATATTCTCTTTCCCACCGGGACAGACATCCTGCCCTGTACCTTTGGTGAGAACCTGACGAATGTCGCGCTGTGCCCATCCGGCGTATCCGGGGGTAAGGTCTGTCGTTCCACTACAGAAAACCACCACCATCTGATCTTGCTGCGGCATGACGGCACGGCGTTTTCTGCCG
Organism: Komagataeibacter sp. NFXK3; assembly: GCF_054182245.1. NCBI lineage: Bacteria > Pseudomonadati > Pseudomonadota > Alphaproteobacteria > Acetobacterales > Acetobacteraceae > Komagataeibacter > Komagataeibacter sp. NFXK3. The sequence goes on along the minus strand of NZ_JAPIVJ010000005.1, from coordinate 169,664 downwards.
AGATGTCCGTGGCACGGGTCGAGGGGGCGGGACAGCAGGTGTTTGTCATTTCCCTGCGCGACGTGACACGGGATCTGTCCCGACGGGAACAGGACCTTCAGTATGCCACCATCGTGCAACGCAATGCATGCGGCATCCTGATACTGGACAGCCAGTGCCGCATTACCTATGCCAATGCAGCGGCGGCCCGGTTTTCGGGCATCGGTGCCGAGGGTATGGAAGGGGCTGATTTCTCGGCCTTTCTGTCCGGGCAGCAGGGTGATCTTGCAACATTACAGGCCTTTCGCCGTCGTCTGCAGCGCTGTCGGCCCTTTGAACTGGAAATCCATTCTCGCACCGACACAGGCCAGGACATCTGGCTTCTGGCAACCGTAACGCCCTTATGCAGCCCCTATGCGGAACTGCACGAAGTGATCGTGGTGCTGAATGACATTACGGGCAGCGAGCAGATAAAGGCGCTGCAGAAGGATATGATGGGGGCACTGACCAGCAACCTGTCTTTCAACGAAATCCTCGGCTTAATGTGCCGCCAGATTGAACGTATCGCCCCGGATGTCGTAACACAGATCGTGGCCGTGGATGATGAACAGCGCATGCACCCCGTAGCGCGCGCACGGCTGCCCGCACAGATTGCCGAAGTCTGCGCTGACCTGCAGATAGGCCCCGAGGTCGGGTCATGCGGCACGGCACTGTTCACCGGCAGGGAAGTGGTTACACCAGACATTGAAGCCGATCCGAAATGGAAGGGGTTCTGGCAGTTTGTTGTCCCGCATGGCCTCATGGCCTGCTGGTCGGTGCCGATCCTGCTGCGTGACGGCCGGGTAGGCGGCAGCCTGGCTTTCTATTTCCGTGCCAAGCGCGCACCGGGCAGATGGCACCGGCGGATTGCCGATGCCTGCCTGCACCTGTGCGCGCTTGCCATCGAACAGCAGCGCTCGCGTGAGGATATCGCGCGGCTTACGCAGTATGACACCCTGACGGGCCTGCCCAATCGGACCGGGTTGCGGCACGGTATCAGGCAGCGGGCGGCACGCGCGCGGCATGAAAACCTGCTGGCCCTGATCATCAACCTAGATCGGTTCCGGGCCATCAATAACGGACTGGGATGCCCGGCAGGCAACATGCTGCTGGCTGCGTTGGCCCGGCGGCTATCCGGCCTCATTTCCAGTGATGACCTGCTGGCCCGCAGCGGGGGAGACGAATTCACCCTGATCACGACCGGTGGGGTGGAACGGGCCACGGCACTGGCCGATGCCGTCATGAAAGCCGTAGCGGAGCCGGTCGTGATTGACGAGGTTCCTGTTACCATTACGGCCAGTATCGGCATTGCGGATAATGACGGCGGCCGACGGGAGACGGAAATACTCATGCAGCAGGCAGAAACGGCCCTGTCGCAGGCGAAGAATGCCGACCGTAACTGCTACCGTTTCTTCAGCGAGGAAATGAACCGGCAGGCGGCGGACCAGATCCTGCTGGCCAACGCGCTGAAGGAGGCAATCAGGACGGACCAGCTCTATCTGGTATACCAGCCGCAGGTCCATGCCGCGACCGGCCGGCTGGAAGGGGTGGAAGCCCTGGCGCGATGGACCGATCCTGCCCTGGGTATGATATCACCGGGCCGTTTTATCCCCCTGGCGGAAGAAACCGGACAGATTGAGGCAATCGGGCTGTGGTCACTGCGGACGGCCTGTCGACAGATGGCCCTATGGATACAGGCAGGGGTGGACGTTCCGGTCGTATCGGTCAACATATCCGCATTGCATTTCAGAAATCCCGACCTGCCACGCCTGATTGGCAAGATTCTGCACGAAAGTGGCATTCCCCCATATCGTCTGACCATCGAACTGACGGAAAGTGCGATGATAGAAAATTACGATCAGACCCTCATCGCCGCTCAGGCGATCCGGGCCATGGGCATCGGGCTTTCCATGGATGACTTCGGAACCGGTTTTTCCAGCCTGTCGAACCTTGCAAACCTGCCACTTAACGAGCTCAAGATTGACCGGAGCTTCATGGATGGCTTTGAACCGACGGGCAAGGTTCACTCTGTGGTCACGGCCATCATTCGTATCGGGCGGAGCCTGGGCATGACCGTCGTGGCGGAAGGGGTGGAAACGCAGGTTCAGCTTGACCTGCTCCGGCAGATCAACTGCGACGTGATACAGGGATATTTCTTTTCCAGACCCCTGGATGCGCGGGACCTTGAATCATGGCTGCAGGCGCGCCCCGATACCGGGTGCTCACAGCCCGGCAGCCAGCATGATGCTGCATGAGACGGACATTAATAGCGGCGTGACGAAGGGGAGACGCCCCCCGGTTACCAATTCTTTACAATAAAAGCCTTCTTATCGGATTTGGAGCTTTATCTGTTGCAGGACCGGACATGACACGTGCGCACCGCAATCCAGATTTCCCCGCAGATGGAGATGCCACCCTGTGGCAGAAACTATGCGGAGAGCCTGCCGCGGATGATCCCGTTGCGCAGATGCTTGTGGCAAGTGGCCTACCCGTAATGCATGGCATTACCCTGCCAGTTGGTACAGACGAACGTGTGGAGATTGATCACATATTTGCCAGCGCAGACGGGTTGCATACCTTACATGCGGAACATTACATCGCGTGGATCAATGCGCCTTCTCCTGAAAAAGAAATCCGGTCGCAGGGCAGTGCTGGAAATTTTGCCTATAATGATGATTTCCTGCAAAGTTTCCTGAAACTGGCAGAGGCCGTCAGCACCACCATAAATGATCCATTACCGACACAGGACGGAACCCCCGTTCCCGTGACGGGCCATTTCCTACTCCCGTACAAGGTACCACTGATGGCCCCCTTGCAGGATCATGCTCTTCTCCTCCCGGAACTGGAAAACATGCTGAATACCTTGGCCAGCAGGGGCACCATTCCTGCCAAATATGGCGAGGCATGGTGTCATATTGAAACAGTACATCATAAATATGTAGTCGCATCGTCACAGATACAGAATCGAAGTCCCTTCTGAACTTTCCTTGTCTACGCAGCGGATAGGATTCACTAAAAAAATTCTGATACTCTGCCGCACCCGGAAAGGCTATTATTAGGATAGCAGATGTCTTACGTACCCCTGTTAAAAAGAATGGACTGGTCTGATACTTCCCGGATGAATAGTCTTGCGCAAGAGTTCAAGACAGCCAGGCCATTTCCACATCTGGTCATGGACGGAATGTTCTGTGATTCCCTGCTGAACGAAGCGTTGCAGGCCTTTAATCTCGATCACGTAAACAATGTAAATGTATTCCAGAACCAGCTTCAGTCAAAGCGTTCAACCAGCACACAATCCGTCATGCCTTCTGCAATACAACGGTATTTTGATATTGTGAATGGCGCGCCATTCCTCCGGCTACTGACCAGATTGACAGGAATCCCGAATCTGCTTCCCGACCCTTATTTTTATGGAGGTGGCATGCACGAAGTCGCGGGGCAGGGACATTTTCAGGTTCATACCGATTTTCGTTATCACCCCCATACGTGTCTTGAAAATCGACTGGCTTTGCTGACCTATCTCAACCATGACTGGAAGCCGGAATATGGCGGCATGCTGGAACTGTGGCAGGACAATCCACCCCGCCCCGTCAAAAAAATTGTTCCCCGGTTTGGGCGCAGCGTTCTCATGCTCCAGTCACCTAATTCATGGCATGGACACCCCCAGGCCGCGCAAGAAGGGTATCTACGGCGGACACTCATTACATATTTTTATACGGCACCAAAAATAAAAACCGACAGGACGGCACAAAGCACGATCTATCTATCCAACAGCGGACAATCGACCATGCAGAGAGCGGAAATCCTCATACGGAACATACTTCCGCATTTTGTTATTGATACAGCAAGATGGATACGGCACAGAAAACGTAAGCAAAACTTTAGATGAAATTTTAATTGAGAGCCATATCTTACAAATTATCGTTAAGCCTGTGATCATGGGATGGCTCGCTCGAACTGTCAGGCCGTTCAGAATATGCCCAGCATATTCGTGATGCCGCCAGTAATTGAACTTGTAGCGGGTGGGACTGGATCGATCAGGCCGAACCGGACAACCTGCATGCCAAGATGAAGGCGGTCCTGTTCCTGCTGAAGATCAAGAAGAACCGGGGCATCTGCCCTCGCGTCGAGCAGGCGCGGCAGAACTGGCTGCGACGGAGGCGGGTCATGTCGCTGAGGGCGAAGAAGATGAGGAAGCGTGAGTTGATCGCGTAGAAAATTAGGCGGCTCCGGGTGGAGCGACCTAACTTACACCGGATGCCAGCTTGACAATTGACGCCGGGCCATATCCATAAATTTTTCCTTTTCATCTTCTGTGGCGCCGCCGGATGTCAAATTCGATGTGGCCTCCCATTTCCGAAATGGATAGCGTTGTGAGAACAGTTTCTTTGCGAGGTATTCAATATCACCGTCGCGGATAAACAATTTATTACTCCTATTAAAATTTTATTTATTTATTTATTTCAATATTTATTATTATTTCTGTGATGGAGAGCGAATTGTCAGTCTGTGTTAGACCGCACCTTCTTGCTTCTTCGCGCAGAAACGATAACGCGGCTTTAATATCATTTGCTTTCGTTTTCGTATCTTCATTCATATTGTTATGCTGCATTCTGGTGCTCAATGCTGTCATTATTGAGGACGGTATAGTGGATATTCAGCTTTTCTCGTGCCTTATCAAGAACATCCTGCGAGACGGGCACTACGGCAGAAGCGACATCATGGCCTGATGGAAGCGTCTTTCTCATATGAATATGAGCTTCTACACCGGCTCCGGGTACAATCCGCTTGAGAACGCCCCACGCGGTCAGGAACAGATAGGTGTCAATCCCATTCAGAACCGAAAACTCAATGCATGCCAGGATCAGTTCGGCCGAAATCTGCTTGCGCAGGGATAGCGACATGTTGCGCTCGACGCCAAAACGGGTGATTTCCCATACGTTCGACCCGGAGAGAACAATCTGACTGGGCATCATATCGGGCCAGAGTGTTTCCAGCATGTAAGGCCGGTTTGTTGGCAGCAGACGGACCATACCCCTGACCACGCCAGCGACATCGCGCCACACAAGATAGACGGAGGCAGGAGTATCGAACTGGTCGTATTCCATACCTTTGTAGAAGGGAACTTCCCACTGCTCATTGGCCACAAAATGCCGGTAGCGAAACCTAAACTGCTCAGCGAGGGCTGTTCCGCACCAATGGGCGTTTTCAACGGTTACGACTTCGATCATGGATACGCCCTCTTGCTGTTGGGTAAGAGGATTATTCATGAAAATCGACAGTCAGGTTACCTGTCAGGTCTGACAGGTTTTACAGTTCAATCAGACCAGCGCAAATGGCCTTCACCACTCCCATGATACGATTTGTACATTTCAGCTTCAGCAACGCATTGTTGATATGGAAATTAACGGTTCTCTCACTGACACCAACAATCATCCCGGTTTCCCATGAGCTTTTACCCTTGGCTGTCCATCTCAGACATTCTTTTTCACGCGGGGTAAGAATAGGGACCAATACATCTGCCGGTTCATCCAGCTTTTTATAACTGGTAATGAAAAAATTAGATAAGGCACGCAGATAAATTTCAACTTCTTGATCTACGTTTTTGTCTGTAAATGCAAAACATATGGCATAAACCAATCTGTCATGTGTATGGAATGGTATTGTCATTCCCTTTTTTATACCAAATTCTGACACATCCTTGATTATCTTTTTTTCTCTTTGGTTTATATTGAGGATTTCATGCCAAAAATACGGATGACTCATAAATCTAGATTTTTTTATTATTGGATCATAACTTATATAATTATTCTCAATATAAAAATTTACCCATTCCTCTGGATAGCCGACATGTATAAAATTTTCCTTAGGATCTTCAGTCCTGTTTAATTCCACAATGGTTATATGGACGCCGCCAACGGTCAGGGCGGCGTCAAGGTAGGCGGTTAGAAGATCGTGTTTAGTGCTTGCGTTCTCGAAGTCATGCAGCTTCGATAGGAGGTCGATTGTCAATCCCGCCATCTATTGCGTTGCCTCATGATACCATTCAAGGATAAGCCTAAATTATATGATATCCTTATTCTATATATTTATGACCGCACTCATCATTATGGTAGCTTGGCTCGCTTTTGAGGCCGGCAGCCAGATCATTCCATCCTGCCCCGGCGACACTGTGTTGTGGTTCAACCAGAACACCCACATTTATCACCTGCCGGGCTGACGTGCCCCCGAAAATGTGCCCATTTTAAGGTAGCGTCCGATCGAGAAGGATACGGACGGATGAAACGCAGTTCCTTTGCGGATCTTATCTTCATGACCTTGCAGCCACGTCCGAAGCAAAGCGCACAGAAGACCACATTAGGGCGTGTCGTCAGTTAAGCGGGAGGATTATGCCGCTTGTACTCCCGTTTGATCTGTGATGTTTTCTTCCTGTGTCTGGGACGGGGAGAGTGGGAATGCGACGGTATGGTCTGAGCGACAGTCAATGGGAGCGGATAAAGGACCTTCTCCCGGGTCGTGAAGGTCATGTCGGTGGAACGGCTGCGGATAACCGCCTGTTTGTGGAAGCCGTGCTGTATCGTTACCGTGCTGGCATTCCCTGGCGTGATCTGCCTGTCCGGTTCGGGGACTGGAAGAACGTCCACCGGCGGCTGCGTCGCTGGTGCGAAGGCGGTGTGATCGAACGGATTTTCCGGCATCTGGCTGCTGACCATGACAACGAATACATGATGATCGACAGCACGATTGTCCGGGCTCACCAGCATAGTGCGGGCGCCCGTAAAAAAGGGGCGCGGATCAGGCTATCGGCCGATCCCGTGGCGGACTGACCACCAAAATTCATGCTATTGTCAATGCTGCGGGAAAGGTTGTGGCTCTTTCCCTGACACCCGGGCAAAGGGCGGACATCACTGAAGCAGAACCCCTGCTGGATGAAGTCGACCCCGAGGGCCTTCATCGCCGACAAGGCTTATGACGCCGATCCCCTCATCGAAAAGCTTGAAGCACGGGGTATCATACCGGTTATCCCGTCAAAGAAAAACCGACGCAATCCATGGAAAATCCTGTTCTCGCTTTATAAAAAACGAAACATCATTGAACGCTTCTTCGCCAGCCTGAAGCAGTTCAGAGGCATAGCAACACGCTATGACAAGCTAAAATCAACCTTCCTAGCAGCAGCATAACTCGTCTCCGTTGTCATCGGAGCTAACTGACGACACCCCCTAGGGCCTGTTAGGCCTTGAATGACAGAACGGATTGCATAGCTGTTTATGATGAGCATGATGCAGTCTGTCTTTTCTGATGCCGCCTGGTCTGTCTGGGAGCCGTTGATCGAAGAAGTCCGTCCGAAGGGGAAGACCCCACCGAAAAACCTTCGACGGACGATCTCCGCGATTTTCTGGCGCCATCAGAACGGCGCGAAGTGGCGCGCCCTGCCATCTGAGTTTGGTCCCTGGTGGATTGCCGCACAGTTGTTCATTCGCTGGTCGAAGCTTGGGGTGTGGCAGCGTCTCTTTGAAAAGGTAAGAGGCACTGACCCGGAATTGGGCATGGTCTTTCTCGATGGCACGACGATCCGTGCTCATCACAAGGCGGCCGGGGCCGCCAAAAAAGGGGATACGGTGAACGCCGCAGAGATCGTGAGGCGCTTGGCCGCTCACGTGGAGGCTTTGGCACCAAGGTCTGCGTAGCGGCAGATGGACATGGCAAAGCATTGTCCTTCACACTGTCGCCCGGACAGGCACATGAACTGCCATCCGCTTATGCCCTGCTCGACGACCTGCCACACCCACCGACCTATGTTGTTTGTGATCGCGGATATGCTTCGCATAAATTCCGTGAATATCTCTGGGACCGGGGATCTCGTCCTGTCATTCCGCCAAGGAAGAATGATCCAGAAGTCGCCTGTCCCAGATGGGCTTACAGACACCGGCATCTGGTCGAAAATCTGTGGGCAAGGCTCAAGGAATGGCGGGCTGTCGCGACCCGATATGAGAAAACCGCGGCATCCTTCCTCTCCGTCATCCTCATCGCGGCTACAGCAGAATATATCAAGGCCTAACAGGCCCTAAAGCTTTGGTATACTAAAATATATTGTATGTTTATTCAGGAGAATAGTAAATGTCCACGTTTCTGAGCGACCATTTTGGCATTAATGAGAACGTATTTGAAGAATACGGGGCGTTAAACGTATCGGTTATCAATGACCTGCCATTGTTCATTGATCCATTTTTACTTTTCCATAGTGAAAAATCTGAATATGTCGAACTTCACGAGAAGATTATTCAATACCTTGTGTTTCTGAGGGATCGTGCGGCAGCGGGAAGTGTAAGCGAAGGCCAACTGCAAAATTGGTACTGTTTTCCAGAAGTCAAGCAAAACTGGCTAGGATTTTCTGTGAGCGGGAACAGTGGTGCTGGTTTAGGCATAGACTTTGCCAGGAATTTGCATGCCAATCTGCATGTCATATTCTCGAATTTTGGTGAAGAAAAAATAACCGAAAGTAGCCATATCGAGAAAGTATGCCTTGTGGCGGATGGAGTGGGTCGCGACAATATAAGCGATTTTACCACTAATCTAATTAAAGACTTTCTCTGCCGATATACTGAGGCATTTGCCGCCACCCATCTTCCCGCAGATGCCATAAAAGAGGTGTGGGTGGATCGAGCTGTATTTCATTACGAGACCCAGAGTTGGGCAAGGAAGCGATATAAACTGCCTACGATCAACGGTGACTATATCATTTTGACTCCTAGGGCCTGTTAGGCCTTGATATATTCTGCTGTAGCCGCGATGAGGATGACGGAGAGGAAGGATGCCGCGGTTTTCTCATATCGGGTCGCGACAGCCCGCCATTCCTTGAGCCTTGCCCACAGATTTTCGACCAGATGCCGGTGTCTGTAAGCCCATCTGGGACAGGCGACTTCTGGATCATTCTTCCTTGGCGGAATGACAGGACGAGATCCCCGGTCCCAGAGATATTCACGGAATTTATGCGAAGCATATCCGCGATCACAAACAACATAGGTCGGTGGGTGTGGCAGGTCGTCGAGCAGGGCATAAGCGGATGGCAGTTCATGTGCCTGTCCGGGCGACAGTGTGAAGGACAATGCTTTGCCATGTCCATCTGCCGCTACGCAGACCTTGGTGCCAAAGCCTCCACGTGAGCGGCCAAGCGCCTCACGATCTCTGCGGCGTTCACCGTATCCCCTTTTTTGGCGGCCCCGGCCGCCTTGTGATGAGCACGGATCGTCGTGCCATCGAGAAAGACCATGCCCAATTCCGGGTCAGTGCCTCTTACCTTTTCAAAGAGACGCTGCCACACCCCAAGCTTCGACCAGCGAATGAACAACTGTGCGGCAATCCACCAGGGACCAAACTCAGATGGCAGGGCGCGCCACTTCGCGCCGTTCTGATGGCGCCAGAAAATCGCGGAGATCGTCCGTCGAAGGTTTTTCGGTGGGGTCTTCCCCTTCGGACGGACTTCTTCGATCAACGGCTCCCAGACAGACCAGGCGGCATCAGAAAAGACAGACTGCATCATGCTCATCATAAACAGCTATGCAATCCGTTCTGTCATTCAAGGCCTAACAGGCCCTAGAGATATGCTCACCCGCGATGAAAACTGGATTAATCGCAAAGACTTAATTGGCCAATTTGAAGAGATACCCGAAGCTATCCCTGATCCACAGATCAGAGCGGCTGTCTTCGGATACTTTGAAGAAGAACTACGTCGTAGAGTTAAGCCTGTCGCTCCCTCTCCGACGAGGCAGGAACGGCGGCGCTGGCGGGAGCCGAGGGAACCAAAGCCGACGCAGAAGGACCGCTCCGCCGCAGCGCTTGCGACTATACAAAAGTTTCCGCATATCATCGACTATTTCATTCGCTTGAAGGAGATGCAGGGAGAGCAAGCAAATAATTTGAGCGAGGAGAGGGTTTTCGCGATCGAATATATGTTCATAAAGCAATTGCAGCATCTTCAAGCTATTCTGGTTGCGCAAACAGAGTTTTATAAGATCGGGAAAAATACCTATGAAGAAGCTCATGCTCGCTTAGCCTATTTGAAGGATGTGATCGAGAATAAGGGTGGGCAACGCTTCTTCTACGATGACAAGGGGGTACCGATTGGGCGCGAGAAGGACTTGCATGTCCTGTATCGATTAGTTTGGTTTGGCACACCGTCCGATATTAGTGCCGAAGTAAACGATGGTCGTGGTCCTGTCGATTTTAAGGCTAGCCGAAGCCGGGAAAAGACCCTTATTGAAATGAAGCTCGCTAAAAATACTAAACTAGAGCAGAACCTAGCCAAACAGGCAGAAATTTATCAGGCAGCAAGTGATGCAGAGCAGGCTATCAAAGCCATTCTCTACTTCACGGAAGCCGAATTTCGGAGGGTAAAAACTATTCTTAAGAAATTGGGCTTGGAAGGGAATAAAGATGTTGTTTTGATCGATGCTAGGCGAGACAACAAGCCCTCCGGATCAAAAGCAAAGGCCTAACAAGTGTAAGGCACATCAGCACAGCGCTTAAGCGCCCACCATCTTTTTGCAAAGGCAAGTGACTGCTTATTGCATTTGCAGTTCATAACTGGACAGTCCGAAATCCCCCAAAGTTGCCATAGGGGCACAGTTGGACCGTTACCCCAACCCACGATCCCGCAACTGCGCTGCCACATAAAATGCATGCAACTTGATCGGAATCGTGACCAGCAACCCGATGAGGACGACAACGCCGCCCGCACCGGAGATGACGCCCTCCATGAAGGGCGTCATCGTGAGTTGCTCGCCAGATAGGCCAGCAGGATGAAACCCGCCAGCACGCCGCCAATGGTGCTGGCAGCCCAGAGGGCGAAGATGCCGGTGCGCGTCATGCCGTCACCCCCAGCACCCTGAGCGCCTGCTGCACCTGTGCCTGCGAGGGGGCAGGTGTGGCGCTGGCCATAAGCCCGACGGGGCGGCGCACGGCCACGCTGTCCAGCAGGGCCTTGAAGGCCGACACGATGGTGGCTAGCGCGTTCAGGGCGGTATTGGCGTTGGAGAGGTCGGTGCTGGCGACCTTCGTCTCGACGCCGGTGATGGCAGCGCTCAGGTCGCTTTCGACCGTGCCGAGGGCGGAGAGCACGCTGTCCACCCGGCTTTTCCAGTTCGTGTCATCGTAGGTGATGGTCAGCGTGGATCCGGCGGCATTGGAAAAGGCGTTCAGGGCAGCACCCAGGGCGGTATCACCCGCATTGATGATCGCAACGGTCGGCGCGCCAATGGCGCTGGCGAGGGCTGCGATGCTGAGAATGGTCGAGACGGCATTGAGGCCTGCCTGCCCATAATCCTTGATGGCCGCCACGTTGAGCGTGAGGGTAGTGACCTCACCGTTTTTCGTAATCGTGCAGGCTGTCAGGGCTGCGCCTGCGACCAGGGCGGACGAGCCGCGCAGGAAGGCGCGGCGGGTGGGGTTATGCATGGAGGACTCCCGTTCAAAAACCGCCCGGCTGCGGGGCGGTTACTTTGGGTTGCAATTCAGGACATACTTTCGCCCTAAAGTTGCATATGATGAGAAGTGCAGCCCCGGAGTGCATCGGCCATCCACCTGGCACCGGGGCTGTCTTCCTTAAATTCTGCGACCGTTCAGGCCCGCCGCTCAGCGCAGCGGCTGGCCGGGCACGACCGGGCGCGGAGCCTCGACCTTTTCCGGGGCAGGTGTTGCGGCCGGGGTCGCGCTTGCCGTGGCAGGCTTGGTCTCGATCGCCGTTTTCAGGTCGGTGATGCCGGTGAGAATCTTCGTCACGGCGGCATCGATGCCAGCCAGGTCGAGGTTGGGCGCGGCGCGGGCCACGATCACCGGCACCAGCGTTTGCAGCAGGGTGCCTGTCAGCTGGATGTCGGCCTGTGCCGTAGCCGTGTCGCGCTTGCCCAGCGCGGTCTCGATCAGGGTCTCGAGGGCAGGGATGGTGGTGGTTGCGTCAGCCATGGGTGATCTCTCCCAATAAAAAACCGCCTCACGGGCGGTTACTTTAGGTTGTATTTTGTTGCACGAAGTCGCGCTCAGGTTGCGTATCGTGCCCGCGCAGTCCCGGCCCTTATCGGCCATCCAACCACGGGGCCGGGGCTGCGCCCGTCAGGCAGGCGGGGAGGCGCGTGCCGGTGGCTTGCCGGGGCGCGTGGAGCCGGGCGGCACATCGAGGCGCTGCTCGACTTCCTGCCGGGGCACCTTGGCCGGGACCATCGCGGCCTTCCTGCCCGGCTGGTAGGCGGGCAGGTTCCACCCGCGCGCCTGGGCGATGGCGGTGACGATGGTCCAGACCAACACCCATTTCGAGGTGGGGTCAGGCGGCCGCCAGAACCGCGCGATCAGGGCGCAGGTCGAGATCAGGAACGACAGGATCACCACGACATTCCCGGCATACTGGGCCGGGAGCATCGACAGCACATCCTGCAGGAGGGAGAACGGGTCCATGTCAGGCCTCTATAGTTTTTTTGGAATAGACCGAAGGCAATGCTTTAGGAATAATAATGATCGAGATCTATAGTAGTATAACGTGATAATAACATGAATTAATTCATTAATTATGATATTTTTTATATCAAATAATGATATAGAAAATTGTTTTATTTATAATATTTACATAAACTACAATAAAAAATTAGTCCTATAAACATAAAAAACCGCCCATAAGGGCGGTTTACATATAAAAAATAATTTAATATTAATTATCAAAAATATCTGTTGGTCTTTTTGGTAATACGGCAGTTTTTTTATCTATCCCTTTATATATATCAGAAATTATATTTATATATTTACTCATATTAGGAGTAAATTTTTCATCTAACATTTTTGCTATACCAAACTGGATGGCACACCATTCTAATTCTCCTTGTGCTTGTTGTTTTAGGAAAGAAGAGGCTGGAATGGGTGTCTTAGAATAAAGACTTTCGTCTGGTTTTCCAGGCTCCGAGATAATATATGGCGAGCCGTCTTTTTTAGAGTACCATTCCTGCCCGCGATAATCATCTATGAGAGACCATTTTTGGGTTTTCTCATCCCATACCGCCACCTTACCCTTTTCATGTTCTGGGGGAGCTTGTAATGTACTGTATGCCGGATGACCAACACCGATAGAAAAGTAATTTTCATAATTGCTTCTATAACACCCATAACTATCATAGTTATAGATAGTTAAATATCCAGCTTTTGTTGCAAATCCTTGGGGGCCGATTTCAGCTATTGGTTGATTGTTTTCCATTGTTAATCCTTAGTGTTTTTTTAGTCTCCATTATTCAAGATAAGTTTTCTTTCTCTTTTTTCAATACCATAATTTCCATATTGATAGATTTTGAAAACTTTTTTGCAGATCTTGCAGTTGAAGACATCAATTGAGCATCTTTACGAGAGATGCTGAGTTGATACCGTCAGCTCTCTATGGCTTGCTGGAACAGGACGATGTGCTGCGGGTCCACGTCCCCTGCCCCCAGCGCGGTGTTGTAATTGGTTTTCCAGAACCGGCATTGCCCCGCCGCGTCCTCGGCGCCGGGCAGCGGATCGGGCGCGCGGTAGCATTTCAGCCGGGCCATGGCACAGGCATAGGGCAGGTTGCCCACCAGTTGCGTGGCGCGGTCCGACCCCACGGGCCAGCCGGCCTGCAGGGCGAGCAGCCGGGCGCGGATGGACGACAGGCGTGGTGCTGGCAGGAAGGTGGCCCAGATGTCGTCATGCGTGAACGGCTCCATCTGCCACAGCCCCAGCGCCGGGCCGTCGCCTTCCTGCACCAGCACGCGGCAACCCGTTTCAGCCAGGGCGATGCCCGCCAGCAGGTTGATCGCCGCCGGGCCACCGAGGCCGATGAAGGCGAGCGTGGGCGCAATGACACGGGCCTTGAGGTCGGCCAGCAGGCCGGGCGGTGCGGTTATCACGACCCATACCCGAACGCGCGCTTGCAGAACGACCATGCGGCATCGCCAATCTGCCCCCAGCCCAGCAGGCCGGTGGCCAGCACGATGAAGGTCATGGTCACCCACGAGGTCAGTTTCAGGCCGCCTTCGATGCGGGCCAGCCTGCCCGATATCTCGTTATTGCGCTCGGTGGCCGTGTCGGTCATGTCGTCCACGCGCTCCATGATCTCGCGCCGGGTCTGGGCGCCGGTATCGGCCATTGATTTTGTCAGGTCGCGCCGCAGGTCAGAGAACTGGACAGACAGGGTATTCAGCCCGTCGCGCAGGTTGTCGTGGCCGCCCTCGACCTTGGCCAGCCGCTCACGCACGCGGGCCAGATCCTCCACCGTGGCGCAGCGCATCGGCGCCACCGGGCCGCCTTGCGTCAGGGGTGCTGTTTCACTCATTCATTTTCTCATAAAAAAACCGCCCGGATGGGCGGCGTGGCAGGCGCGGGTTGTGCGGGCGGGTCAGGTCGTGGCTGTCGTGGTTGAGGCGGTCGCCCCGTTCAGGTCAGCCGGAGCCGCAGGCAGTGCCGTGCTGGTTGTGTCCGTGCCGTTGGCAATGGCCTGCAGGGCCTTGAGATAGGTCACGACATCGGCAGGCGTTGTCTCTCCGTACATGCCGTATGCCTGCCATGTGGATGATGCTGCTGCGGTCAGGGCGTTCTGCGCCTGCGTTTTGAGCGGCACCACAACAGCAGGCGGCGTGTAAGACACAATCGCTCCGGCCTGCACGCCCTGACCCGTGGGTAAGCGGGCAGCCCATTGCGCTTCTGTCAGCGCGATCATGGCAGAAGCGGCCGGAACAGCGGTCACATCGTTCATGCTCCACACATCATACCAACCGGTGACGGGCGTAGGCTGGGCGGCGGTTGCGTCGTATGCGGCATAATATCGAGCGGGATAATTTTTCTGAATGTCTGCGCTCATGTTTATGCCATCCCTACTGCATACACTCTGATAACTATCGGTGTGGTTATGCCATCATTGCTAGTAGTGTTTAGGTATCTAAAATCAATGGATGCACTTGTTTCTGTTCGCTTTCCATAATAATCATTCACAATAACTGAAGCGTCAGGGTTTCCATTCACCGCATCTATATGGTCGGGCGCATAAAATAGATTTGGAACATTCAAAAATGCCTGCGGATACGTAAATGTTCCAGCATCCTTCACAGATACTACAAATGACTGGAACAGCATCGGGCCCATGCGCCAGATATAGACCTCATTACCCGCTGCATCCGTTGTGGTTGAGACGGATGATGTTTCGTAATTTGCCTGCAACTGACCGAGAGGGACCGGGTTTTGGGCAGCGGCAGCATCTGGAACCAGCGTGGACTTGACGCCGGACAGGTCGAGCGTGCCGGTTTTGAGCGCCAGCGTGCCCGCGTTCGCGGTGCCCGGCGTGCCACCGGTCGCGGTCAGGGTGGCGTCAGGCGTGGCGTTACCCGTGGTGGGTGCCCCTGCCGACCAGAAGCGGTGCGTGACCGTGCTCGCAGCGGTTTTGCTGCCCCAGTCCATATTTCCGGTCACGTTGCCGCCACCCAGCGGCAGATATCCCGAAATAGCTGCGGAGACGGCCGCAGTGGTGGCCAGCCATACGGTCGTGCTGCCATAGGTAAACGCGGGCGCTGCCTTGGCGGCGGAATAGTAGAGCACGCTACCCGCCACATCACCCGTGGCCAGCACGCCGGGGGAGCCGAGCACGGCGCCGCTCGCGGCCTGTTTGGCCAGCGCCTTGATGGCGGCCGAGAGCTGCCCCCAGTTGGCGGGGTCCAGCGTCAGGCCTGCATCGAGGATGGGCTGGATGACCTCGGCCATGAGCATGTTGTAGTGCGCGGCCGGGAAGTCGGTGGCGGGGATGGTGGCCGCCGGGTTGCCATCCGTGGCCCAGCCGGGCGTGCCGGTGGCGGGCATCGTGTCGCGGCTGGCCTCGGCGACCGTGCCGGTGCCGATGATGAGGTCCATCGGTTATCCTTCGCTGTAGTTGAAGATCAGGATGGTGTGGGCGGGTTTGCGCGCGGTCAGCTCGCATTGCAGGACGGTGCTGCCCCAGGTGGCGAAGGGCTCGCCAAAGGCGTTGCCGAAGCGCAGGGGCGTGACCGTGAACTGCGGGGCGTTGACCTGCCACGTATGCGCCCAGGCATCGCCGCCAAACGGCGTGCCGAACTTGCGGCCAAAGCGGCTGGGCGCGAACTCGGTGATGGTGATGTCAAACCCGAGGGTTTTGGCAAACGCGATGAAGTAGGCGACGGACGCCCCGCCATTATCGGTCAGCCGGGCCACCACCTGCGCGCGCCGTAGCTCCACCGTGGGGCTCTCGCCCGCGCAGGGATCGGGCAGGCCGAGGGTGGCTTCCCATTCCGGCAGCAGGTTGGCCGTAGTCGAGGGGAAGGCATCGGCGATCAGGCCGCCGGCCGACTGCCCGCTGCGCTGGAAGGTCGGTGCCCACACGCCTGCGATCTGGTACGGCATGCCATCAGGCTCACGCGACCAGATGCGCCCGCGTGGCAGCAGGTTGAGCAGGGCCGTGCGGAAATCCGACGTGGAAAAGAGGGGCGCTACCATGCCACACCATCCGCGCCGCTGACCGTGCCCAGCACCGGCATGCTGCCCGGGTTGGCGCCCACCACGGGATCGGTCGGGCTTTTGACCTCGAAGCTGTCCAGCCCGATGGCGGCGATGGCCTCCTGCCAGTCATTGGGGTTGATGGTGCCGCCGGGAGCGGATTTGCGCCGGAACATGTCGGCCAGCGCGGTCTTGATGGCGGCATGGTTGGCCGTGGTGTCGCCCGTGCCGAGGTCGGTGATGACGAAGTCCACCGGCTGGGCGATGGACGCGCAGACAATGACCAGCGCAGTGACGGGGCGCTCGGCCTGAATCGCGTTGGCTACGGCCAGCTGGTCGCCCGTGGCCGTGGTGTAGCGGGGATCGCCTGCCGCCGTGCCATCGGTGCCGACCGGGAAACCGCCCGTGGCGGCGTTGGCCTCATCGAGCATGATGTAGACCACCACCGTGCCCGCACCGAAGCCGTTGCCCACGCACCACGCACGGGTGACGCCGGTCACGGCCTCGGCCCAGTCCACGTAATCCGCCTGCTTGCCGTCCTCCCCCTGCGCCTGGAATGCCTCCATCACGCGGGTGCGGAAATCGTCCTCATCCTCGATGTCGGCCCCGCTGACCGTTACTCCCGTGACCGTGCCGCTGGTCTGGATGCCGGGCACCGGGCTGGACAGGGTGGCGATGGTACCCAGCGTGACGCCAGCACTGCCGGTGCTGCTGGCGGTCCAGCTGACCACGGTCTCGCCATCGGCCGTAACACTCTCGGCCGAGGCCGTGGCCAGCACGCCGCCCTGGAGTGCTAACTGCGTGCCTACGGGAATGGGGCTGGTGCCGGTAGCCGGGAAGGTGGCCGTGCCGGTCGCCGCCGTGGCCCCCTTGCGGTACACGCCCTTGAGCGCGCCCCATGCGGCCAGATATTCATCCGTGGCCGTCCACGGCACGGATTGCAGGGAAACCCAGTCGATATAGCCGTAATGCAGCCACGCCAGCCCGGCCAGCACCATGGCCAGCACATACAGCACGGAGAATCGCAGCACGGCCACGACGCCGGGGATGCCACCGCTGACGACATCCTGCAGGGCCTGCTGGCGCAGCTGCGACAGGGTGGGGCGTGGATAGGCCATATCAGGTCAGGCCCTCCCAGGCCCATGAGAAGGTGAATGTCTGGGGCGTGCTGTTGCCCGGCTGGGTGAGGGTGACGGAGAACTCGGCCATGGTGGGGATGGTGGGGCTCCACCACGCGCTGACCGCGATCGAGCGCACCACGCCATCATCGACCAGCCATTGCAGGGCCTCGGTGCAGATGCTCTCGATCTCGCGCGGGATGGCCCGCGTGCCCACCTTCACCGCGCGCCTGAGCTGCCACAGGCGCGAGCCGATGGGCAGGTCGGCAAAGGCATCGCCCCACCAGCCGCGCCGGTCGGCTGCAGCCGTGCCGGGCGCGCCGCCGGGCGACTGGATGCCTGCCGCCGTGTCGGCCGATGAGGGCTGCTCGGGGGCCACGCGGTCTGTGAACAGCGAGACCATCACGGCCGAGCGCAGCGGGTTGTCGAGTGCGAGGTCACCGGACACGATGGGCCAGTCGCCGCGGGCTTCGCGGACGTTCCAGGTGATTGCGATATCCATGGAGAAAGCCTGTATTCTGCGGCCTAGCTGGCCTCGGGCGCACCGGACTTGCCGCTGCCCGGCGTGACGCCGCCATGCGGGTGTGTGGAAAGCTTGATGCCCTGCGCCACGACCTTATTGCCGGTGATGGTGCCGGTGGCCGTCAGGTCGCCGGTCAGGGCTGTCTTGCCGTTGGCGGGAACGATGGCGATGGAGCCATCCTCCTTGAGCCAGATCCGGCTGCCGGTGGCGGGGCTGTAGATGCACGTCTCGCCGGGCTGCAGGTCTCTTGGCCTGCTGTTCTGGTCATTGCTGGCGATGGATACGCCGCGCTGGCGGTTGCCACCGATGAAGACGATGACATGATCGGAATCCGCCAGCGGGCGGCAGGCGAAGCCTGCGTGCTGCATGAGCGGCATGTCGCTGTGGATCTCGCCCATGGCCAGCGTAGCCTGCACGGTTGGCGTGGCGGGCGTCTCATCCGTATCGGCGGTCTGCCGCCCGATGCCGATCAGCATCATCACGCCCCGGGCAATGCGAGGGAGAAATGGCATATGACGTCCTTAGCCTGACTGGTTCTGACCCGATGCCAGCGCCTGGAAAAAGGCGCTCTGCATCAGCGGGTTGATGATCGGTTCAACCGCATAGGCGGCCGGGTCCATCAGCGTGACATCGGCATGCGTGCCTTCGCCGATGACCTGCCGCAGGACCAGTTCGCCGATCAGCAGGTCGAACTGCCGCACGCCCCCCAGATAGGAGACGGGCGCGAGCGTGTTCGGCAACCAAGTTGCCTGCGTCATCGCGCCAGCTATCGCATGTCACTGAGATCGGGTAGGCGCGGCCATATCGCCGGTTGATCTCCCACTGCACGCGCTGGCGGGCGATGGCGGCATTATTATCGCCAATCTCCACCGGGATGAGCATGTTGCGGGTGCGCTTTACGCCGTGGTCAAAGGCCTGCGCATCGAAGGGTGCCGTGTTGGCGCGCATCTGCTGCACGGCCTTGCCGGTCTGGGACGATTCAAACAGCGTGATGGCGCCGATGTTCAGGGCCTGCATACCGGAAAAACGCCTGGCCAAGCGCATCGGCTCGGTCAGGCTGCACGGGGAGGGGAAGCAGATTTCCAACGCCTCCATCCAGCGCGACCTGACCGCGCTCTCGCGCCTGCTGAGCTTCTGCTGCTCGATCGGCTGGCGCACCGACAACCCGGTCCAGGCCTTTGACCGCACGATCATCCGCGAGCGGCGCGAGCCAAAGCGCCCGCCCACGCGCCGGGAAATCCAGACTGCCATCGATGCGGCCCCACCCGGCATCGCGGGCATCCTGACCCTGCTGGCCGAGACCGGCATGCGGATGAACGAGGCGGTAATGCTCGAGCGCTGGCAGGTGGACAGTTCCAAGCGCCAGATCCTGCTGACCAAAACCAAGACCAGCAGGCCACGCACCATCAGCTGGCATACGCCCGGCGGCAATGCCACCCAGGCGCTGGAGCAGGGGGCAGCCACGGGCTTTCTCTACACGAGCGGCACCACGGGCAAGCCGTTCGCCAATTTCTCATCCAACCATGCCCAGATCATGCGGCGCATCCAGCGTGACAACCCGCTGTTCCGGCGCTTCGGGGTGCATGACCTGAGGCATGCCTTCGCGGTGCGCTGGCTGAAAGAGGGTGGGAATATCTATCGCCTGTCCCGCCACCTTGGACACAGTTCCGTGAAGGTGACCGAACAGAACTATCTGGGCTTCCTGACCGTGGAAGAGCAGGAGCGGGTCCAGTTCCAGGCGGAGCAGATTTTTGAAGGGGTCCCCACAAAATCCCCCACAGTGGCCTGAAAAACCGTCCAGAAACGACCAAAGCGCCCCGTGGGGCGCTTGGCAATTTCTCGTTTATTTACAAGAAGTTCTGGCGGAGGGGAAGGGATTCGAACCCTCGATACGATTTGACATCGTATAACGGTTTAGCAAACCGCCGCCTTCAGCCACTCGGCCACCCCTCCGCCGAAGAGCGCGCATTATAAGTAACACGGCGTTTGCAGGGCTGCTTCTAGCGTGTTGTCGCAACCCTGCATAGCCCTAAAATACGTTAAAGCCCGTTTTTACAGAACTTTTTTCAGGGCTTCGTTCACCATGGCCGGATTGGCCTTGCCAGCCATGGCTTTCATCACCTGGCCCACAAAAAAGCCGAACAGCCGGTCCTTGCCGCCACGGTATTCTTCCACCTTGTCGGCATTGCGCGCCATCACATCAGCTACAGCGGCGTCAATCGCGCCAGTGTCGGTCACCTGCTTGAGGCCCTTACGCTCCACAATGGCAGCCGCGCTGTCGCCAGTCTCAAGCATGTCCTCGAACACCTCCTTGGCGATCTTGCCATTGATGGTCTTGTCGGACACCAGATCCAGCATGCCCCCCAGTGCCGCAGCCGAGATCGGGCTGTCGGTAATGGTGCGGCCGGTGCGGTTGAGCGCACCAAACAGGTCACCCGTTACCCAGTTGGCGGCAAGGCGGGCATCACGGCCCTTGGCTACTTCCTCGTAATAATCGGCAATGGCCTGCTCGGCCACCAGCACGCTGGCGTCGTAGCGAGGAATGCCATATTCCTTGACGAAGCGGTCGCGCTTGTCATCCGGCAACTCCGGCAGGCCACGCTCAAGCGCGTCCACCCATTCCTGTTCCACAACCAGCGGCAACAGGTCAGGGTCGGGGAAGTAGCGGTAATCGTGCGCGTCTTCCTTGCTGCGCAGCGAGCGGGTCTCGTTACGCGAGGGGTCGAACAGGCGGGTTTCCTGATCCACTTCGCCGCCATCTTCCCATACCTCGATCTGGCGCGTGGCCTCGACCTCGATGGCGTGCATGACATAGCGGATCGAGTTGACGTTCTTGATCTCGCAGCGCGTACGGAACGGTTCGCCCGCCTTGCGCACCGACACGTTCACATCGGCACGCATGGACCCTTCCTCCATGTTGCCATCGCACGTGCCCAGGTAACGCAGGATCTGGCGCAGCTTGCGCAGGTAGGCGCCAGCCTCCTCGGGGCAGCGGATGTCGGGCTCGCTCACGATCTCCATCAGCGCCACGCCAGCGCGGTTGAGATCAATGAAGGAGCGGGCAGGGTCCTGGTCATGCATGGACTTGCCCGCATCCTGCTCCATATGCAGGCGGGTGATGCCGATATGGCGCACGGTGCCATCGCCCAGTTCGATCTCGACCGTGCCTTCACCCACGATCGGGTGGGTGAACTGGCTGATCTGGTAGCCCGTGGGCAGGTCGGCATAGAAGTAGTTCTTGCGGTCGAACCGGCTTTCCAGATTGATGCGCGCACGCAGGCCGAGCCCCGTGCGGATGGCCTGGGCCACACATTCCTGGTTCAGCACCGGCAGCATGCCCGGAAAGCCCGCATCGACCAGGCTCACATGCGTGTTCGGCTCACCGCCATAGGAGGCCGACGCACCGGAAAACAGCTTGGAATGGCTGATGACCTGCGCATGAACCTCAAGGCCCACCACGATTTCCCACGCGCCGGTCTTGCCTTCGATCGTGTAGGTCATTTCGCGGCCTCCGCACGGATGGCAGGACGGTGGGTGAAGCCTGCGGCACTTTCCAAAGCACTGCCGGTGGCCAGCAGGGTTTCCTCGTCAAACGGGCGACCGATAAGCTGCAGGCCCAGCGGCAGGCCGGTGGCCCCAAGCCCCACGGGCACGGACATGGCGGGCATGCCAGCCATGGAGGCAGGTACGGTGAAAATATCGTTCAGGTACATCTGGACCGGATCATCACTCTGTTCACCCTGCGCGAAGGCAGGGGTGGGTGCTGTGGGGGTGAGCAGCACATCCACCTTTCCAAACGCCTCGGTAAAGTCGCGGCGGATGAGGGTGCGCACCTTCTGGGCCTTCAGGTAATAGGCATCGTAATAGCCAGCCGAGAGCACGTAGGTGCCCATCATGATGCGGCGACGCACTTCTGGGCCGAAGCCCGCGCGGCGGGTGGCTTCGTACATGGCATCGAGCGTATCACCCGGCACGCGCTCGCCAAAGCGCAGGCCATCGTAGCGGGCGAGGTTGGACGAGCATTCAGCCGGGGCCACGATATAATAGGTGGCAAGGCCGTATTTCGTGTGGGGCAGCGACACATCCACAATCTCGCAGCCTGCCGCCTTGAGCCATTCGATGCCCTGCTGCCACGCCGCCGCGATCTCGGCGGAGAGGCCCTCGGCGCGGTATTCGGCGGGAATGCCCACCTTCAGCCCCTTGAGGCTGCGACCTATGGCGGCGGAATAATCCGGCACGTCGCAATTGACGCTGGTGCTGTCACGCTCGTCAAAACCGGCCATGGACTGGAGCATGATGGCGCAGTCGCGCACGCTGCGCGCCATGGGGCCAGCCTGATCGAGCGACGAGGCATAGGCAATGGTGCCAAACCGGCTGCACCTTCCATAGGTGGGCTTGAGCCCCACAATGCCGCAATAGGCGGCCGGCTGGCGGATGGACCCGCCGGTATCGGTGCCGGTCGCCCCCATGGCCAGCCCCGCCGCAACAGCCGCGGCCGACCCGCCCGATGAGCCACCGGGCACCAGCGCCGCATCATCGCCATTGCGCTTCCACGGGTTTTCAACCGGGCCGAAGGCAGAGGTGATGTTGGCCGACCCCATGGCGAATTCATCAAGGTTGGTCTTGCCCACGAACACCGCGCCATCGCGCAGCAGGTTGGCCGTGACCGTGCTTTCATAGGGGGGTACGAAGTTCTTGAGGATATTGCTCGCCGCCGTGGTCCGCACGCCATTGGTGCAGAACAGGTCCTTGATGCCCAGCGGGATGCCGGTCAGCGCACGGGCCTCGCCCTTGGCCAGCACGTCATCCGCCTGCTGCGCCGCCTTGAGTGCTTCATCGGCGGTGGTGGTGATATAGGCGTTCAGGCGCGGGTTGAGGGCGGCGATGGCGTCGGTATGCGCGCGCACCAGTTCCACGGCGCTGAATTTGCGCGCGCGCAGGCCCTGGGCGGCATCAGCGATTGTCAGTTCGGTCAGGCTCATCTTATTCAACAACCTTGGGCACGGTATAGAAGGGGCCAACGCCATCGGGCGCGTTGGACAGCACGGCATCACGGCAGTTGCCATCGGTCACCACGTCCGGCCGCGTGCGCAGGGCGGCATGGCCCGTGCCGACCATGGGGGTTACCCCCTCGACATCGACCTCGTTCAACTGCTCGACCCAGCCGAGGATCCCGTTAAGCTCCCCTTGCAGGGCGGGAACATCAGACTCGTCAATACCAATCCGTGCCAGTCTGGCAATGCGGCGGACGGTCGCGGGATCAAGCGACATGAAGCAATAACTTTCCATCAGAACAGGGGCAGAATATCCTGCGGCGCAGGACCGCTGAGGAACATACCCCCGACCATGCCCCTGTTCAACATATCCGATCTCCGTGCAGGCCTGCGCCGCGACCAGCGCCTGCTTGGCCTTGACCCCGGCAAAAAGACGATCGGCATCGCCCTGTCTGACGTGGGCCTGATGCTCGCCTCCCCGCATATGGGGCTCAGGCGCGGAAAACTGTCAGTCAACGCAGCTGAAATCAGCAAGATCGCCCGCGCGCAGGATGTGGGCGGCCTGGTGGTGGGCCTGCCGCTTTCGCTTGATGGCAGCTTTGGCCCCGCAGCCCAGGCGGCGCGGGACTGGACGCTGAACCTGTCCGACATGACCGGCCTGCCTGCGGCGATGTGGGATGAACGGCTTTCCTCCTCCGCCGTGAACCGCTTCCTCATTGCCGAGGCCGACATGACGCGCCAGCGCCGGGGCGAGGTGGTGGACCAGATGGCAGCGGCCTACATCCTGCAGGCCGCCCTTGATGCGTCGGTGCCGCAAGGGTAGGGGCACTTTCGAATTCGTGATGGCATGACTGGATTGTGCCAAAACCGGACCCCACCGGTGCGGGGGCTGCTATGCTGGCCTCCACCACCGGCGCGCACCGGGACGTGACCCCTCCCAAACGCTTCTTTCGCCGGACCCATGTTGCATAAACAAGGATGCCCGGCCATGCGCCTGCCACACCTGCCGTACCTTCATATCCATGTGCATGACCGCCCGCTGGCAGGCGACCCGCACCCGCACAACCTGTTTCACTGGAAGCTGTATTTCTGCGAGGCGATCGCCACCGCCATCCTCATGATCCTTGGCCTGAGTGCCGTCATCCTGCTCAGCGCGCCCGCCAGTCCGCTCGGCGCGGTGCTCATGCACCATCCCTATATCCAGACCGCGCTGTGCGGGCTGTGCTTTGGCCTGTCGGGCACGGCGGCGGCCATGACGCCGTTCGGCAAGGTCAGCGGAGCGCATATCAACCCTTCCGTTACGCTGGCGTTCTCGCTGGCCAGGCGCATCGGCGGGGTTGATGCGCTCAACTACATGATCGCACAGGTGATCGGCGCGTTTATCGGCACGGCAGTGGTGTATGAAGCGGGCAGGCTGATCGCCTGGTGGGGCAACATGGCCGTGGCGGTGCATTATGGCGCGACCGTGCCCTACGGCCAGATTTCAATCTGGTGGGCCATGTGGTCGGAAATGTTCGTGACCGCGGCGCTGATCGCCATGCTGTACTGGCTGGCCGCCCATCCGCGGTGGAAGTTCATCACCCCCTGGTCGGGGGGGTTGTTCTTTCTCGTGCTCAACCCGGTTACGGCATGGCTGTCGGGCAACAGCGTCAATTTTGCGCGCACGCTGGCCCCGGCGCTGTTTGCCGGGCAATGGTCGGGGCTGTGGGTTTACGTGGTGGGGCCCTTCGCCGGGGCGTCGCTTGCGGTCATGGCCATCCGCATGAACCTTTTGGGCAAGCTGCACCTGCTTGAGGCACGACTGGTCAATTTTGGCCATCATGGCCGCGTGCCGGGGCTCGATGATCCGCACCGCAAGCTCAACCACCCCGATGATCCCGACCATGTGCCCCCCGGCGCGGGGCCGGCCTGAACCCGCAGGCCCGCGCAAGGCGCAACCCACACGTGACATATTCCGTTATTTTGCTACGGGGGGATTAGCGGCCATAGTGCCGCGCCGCCATGCCTGCCATGGGCTGCCAAGGGAGAGTGCATAAGAATGAAGCGTTTTTTCAACACGCGCGAAACCGTTGTCACCGAAGCGCTGGACGGGTTCCTGCGCTCAAGCGCGGGCCATCACCTGTGCCGCCTGGATGGCTACCCCGATACCTGCGTGATCATGCGCCGCGAGATCGACCGCCGCGAGGTTTCGGTCATTTCGGGTGGCGGGTCGGGGCATGAGCCTGCGCATGCGGGTTTTGTCGGGCATGGCATGCTGACCGCGGCGGTGTGTGGCGCGCTGTTCGCCTCTCCCTGCGTTGATGCGATCCTGGCCGCGATCCTGGCCACGACGGGGGAGGCAGGCTGCCTGCTGGTGGTCAAGAACTACACGGGCGACCGGCTGAACTTTGGCCTCGCCGCCGAGCGCGCCCGCGCATTGGGCAAGAAGGTGGAAATGGTGACCGTGGGCGATGACATCGCCCTGCCGGATTCAACCACCCCACGCGGCGTGGCAGGCACGGTGCTGGCGCACAAGCTGGCGGGCTATGGCGCGGCACAGGGCTGGTCCCTGGAGCATGTGACCGAATTCGTGCGCGAAGGCACCAAGCGCATGCGCACCATCGGCCTGGCGCTGGAGGACTGCAACCCCTATGAGCCCGCCCGCGCCAGCCGCCTGGCTGCCGAGCAGGCCGAGCTTGGCCTTGGCATTCATGGCGAGCCGGGCGCACAGCGCATTGCCTTGGCGGCCGCCAATGACCTGATGGCACTGGCCGCCCGCACGCTGGAGGCCAGCCTGCCCACAACCGTGCGCAATACCCGCTTCGCCCTCGTGCTCAACAACCTTGGCACCGTGCCAGAGGTGGAAATGGCGCTGCTGCTCGAAGCCTTCAGCCACACGCCACTGGCCCGCCGCATCTCGCACGTGATCGGCCCGGCACCCCTCATGACGGCGCTGGACATGAACGGCTTCTCGCTCACCCTCATCGAGCTTGACGAGGCCATCACCACTGCCCTGCAGGCCCCCGCCCAGCCACGTGCATGGCCCGGCATCACCACATTCGGCAGCCCCAGCGTGGCCCCCATGCCCGCCATGCCCGAGGCGTTTCCCTTCACGCCCAGCCATGACCCGACTGTCGCCAGCCTGCTGGCGCGGGGCGCTGAAGTGCTGGTGGCCAACGAGGCCGCGCTGAATGAACTCGATGGCAAGATCGGCGATGGCGATGCGGGCTCTACCTTCGCCAGCGCTGCGCGTGACATCACCGCCGTGCGCGACCGCCTGCCCATGAACGACCCGCACCAGCTCATGGCCACCATCGGCAATATCCTGACCCAGCATGCCGGTGGCTCGAGCGGGGTGCTGTTTGCCATCATGTTCTCGGCGGCAGGTCACAGCAGGCAGCCCTGGCAGCAGGCCCTGCGCGAAGGACTGGCCCATATGATGGAATGCGGCGGCGCCAGGCCGGGCGACCGCACCATGATCGATGCGCTTTACCCCGCCCTGGAAGCGCTGGCCAATGGCGGCACGCTGCAACAGGCAGCCCTCGCCGCGCGCAAGGGCGCCGATGCCACCACCACCATGGACAGCGCCCGCGCGGGCCGCGCCGCCTACGTGCCCAGCGAGCATGTGCGCAACGTGCCCGACCCCGGCGCCGAGGCCGTGGCCCGCCTGCTTGAAGGGCTGGCGGCTGGCTGAAACACCATGCGGGACGCTCTTTGAGGGGCCTTCCCGCACAGGGCTACGGGGCAGGGGCGACGCTGGGCCATGACGGCCATGCCATTGGCCCAGATGGCGGCGGTGCAAGCCTTTCCATGGTATATGAGATAGGCAATATGGGGAAAATGGCCCGTGCATCCCCCAAGCCTTTGCTGGCGGGCATCGAGCGTGTCGTTCCAGTCCCAGCTTTGCATGAGCGCAACACGTCCTGGAACTTGCCGGAGTGGGATGACACGGTCCGCAGATGACAAAAAGATTGCCTGCATCCCATCCTTTGAGCAGGCCAGCAGGCGCATGAGAACCTTCCCCCGCGCCGCCCCGGCGGGGGCCATCAATGCGGGCGGGAAAACAGGCAGGGCGGGTGGCCCATCCTGACGTATGGCCACCCCAACCAGCAATCAGGCTTTTCTGACGAATTCGGATTTGAGGTTTATTGCACCGATACCCGCGATCTTGCAGGCAATATTGTGCCCGTCCGTGCCATCGACCAGACGGATGCCCTTCACCTTGGTACCCCCCTTGATCACGGAAGAGGCTCCCTTGATCTTGAGGTCCTTGATCACCGTAACACTATCGCCATCGGCCAGTACGTTGCCATTGGCGTCGCGGATCTCGCCGGAGCCATCTGCACCACCTGCCAACCTGTCGTTCGGGTTCCATTCACATCCGCATTCCGGGCAGGTCCACAGGCTGCCATCGGGGTAGACATGTTCGCACCCGCATTCGGGGCATTTGAGGTCGTTTTCCATGATTATCCTTACTGTCTGGGCCCATGCCCATAAAGCATGCATGCCCCGACAGGAAGGATATGGATCATGCAGGGATGATTTTGTGGTTGCAGCCAACCCCGAAGGGGCAGGGGAGGCACGTGCCTTATTGCTGGGGCGCCGTGCCGCCATGGGTGCTCACGCCGGGGCCACCGCCATCATCGGAGCCACCACCGGCGGGCTTGGGTTTGTCGCACCCGGCAAGGCAGGTCAGGACGGCCGCAGCCATCATCATCCGCGCAAGGTTTCGCATTGGTTTTCTCCTCTCCAGCTGTTCTGGCTTTCAAGAGGGGTAAACCGCCGGACCGCGCCACGGTTGCGTATGAAAACAGGGCAGCGCTGCGCCAGCAGGCCTGCGGCGCACATCTCGCGCATGCGCATGCAGCAACGATGGCGGTGCTGGAAGGAAGGATATTCCATCCGGTGCCTGTCCGTCTGTTCGGGGCTGTTCTAGCGGACAGCCTGCTTGCGGAAAAAACGCTCGACAGCCAGCATGCCAAGCAACAGCGCGACGCCAAAGCCTTCGCGTGTATGGTCGATGAGGTAACGCATAACGGCCTCCTCCATTTGGCTTGTCAGCTTCATACTGACGCATCATCGGCGCCAGCGGTAGTAAAAACGCACACATCGCTCTTCACGATATGGAACTGATCGCACAGGCCAGCCGGGTGTTGCGCATGCAGGACCGATTTTTTTTCTTTTCCCGCCGCCCAAGTTAAAAAACCAATTAAAGAAGTTTTTGATGAAGATTTTTTCAAAAAGCTTCAAAAGACACCGCCTGTCCGAAAACAGGACGTTTTTAAGAACGCGTCAGGACATAACCTTGCCAGCGCCCCGCACGACGGCATAGGAAAAAGGTCATGTCATGCTCCCTACCGCACAGCCCCGCCCGTTCCATGCGCCCTCCCGCCCAGCAGCGGGAAGGGGGCCAGCCATGACGCGCATTTTCATTGATGCCGATGCCTGCCCGGTGCGCGACGAGACCTATCGCGTCGCACTGCGCTACGGGCTGCATACCTTTGTCGTCTCCAACAGCGTGCTGGCCGTGCCGGCCTCGCCCCTGATCGAGCGCGTGGTGGTAACACAGGGCATGGACGTGGCTGATGACTGGATTGCCGGGCATGCCGCTGCGCATGACATTGTCATATCAGCCGATATTCCGCTGGCCGCACGCTGTGTCGCGCGCGGGGCCTGCGTGCTCGACCCCAAGGGCCGCATTCTTGATGATAACGCCATCGGCATGGCGCTGGCCGTGCGCAACCTCATGACCGACCTGCGTGATACCGGTGTCATCACCCAGAGCAATCGCGGCTTTACCCGCGCTGACCGCTCCACATTTCTTTCCGCACTTGATACCGCCGTGGTCAAGGCCCGCAAACGCGCGGCAGGGCACGGGCGGCCGCTGCCTGTTGTGCCACCTACAACATGATTGTGGCAGGCGCGTAAAAAAAGCCGCCCGCTTCATGGGAAGCGGGCGGCACCGAGGCTGTGAACGCCGCCTATTTGAAAAAAGGCGGCACCCAAAAACCTTTACATGATCTTACTTCTGCGCAGCCTTGGCAAACAGGGCCGAGATCGCATCCTGCGCCTCGGTCTGGATAGCCTTGAGGTGAGCCTCGCTCTTGAAGCTCTCGGCATAGATTTTATAGACATTTTCCGTGCCGGAGGGGCGGGCGGCAAACCAGCCATCCCTGGCCGAGACCTTCAGGCCCCCGATGGCCGCGCCATTGCCCGGCGCGTTGGTCAGCGTGCTGACAATCGGCTCGCCCGCAAGATCGCTCATGCCGATCTGCTCGGGCGAGAGGTTTTTCAGGATTGCCTTCTGCGCCGGATCGGCAGGCGCGTCGATGCGGGCGTAGTACGGCGTGCCAAGGCGCTTGGTCATGGCTTCGTATGCCGCACCGGGGGTCTGTTTGGTGCGGGCCGTGATCTCGGCGGCGAGCAGGCCAAGGATGATGCCGTCCTTGTCCGTGCTCCATACCGTGCCATCGCGGCGCAGGAAGGACGCGCCAGCACTTTCCTCACCACCAAAGCCGAGCGTGCCGTTATACAGGCCATCGACAAACCACTTGAAGCCAACGGGCACTTCCACCAGCTTGCGGCCGATTTCCTTGGCCACGCGGTCAATCATGCTGCTGCTGACCACCGTCTTGCCCACACCGGCTGCGGGGTTCCAGTTGGCGCGGTTGTTGAACAGGAACTCGATGGCGGTGGCAAGGTAATGGTTGGGGTTCATCAGCCCGTACTTGCCCGACACAATGCCATGGCGGTCGGCATCGGTATCGTTGGCGAAGGCGATGTCAAAGCGGTCCTTCATCTGCACAAGGCGCGCCATGGCGTAGGGCGATGAGCAGTCCATGCGGATCTGGCCATCCCAGTCAGCGGTCATGAAGCGGAAGGTGGGGTCGACTTCCTTGCTCACGATGGTGGCGTTGATGCCGTATTTGTCAATGATCGGCTGCCAGTAATCCACCGCCGCGCCGCCAAGCGGGTCGATGCCGATGGAAATGCCGGATTCACGGATGATGTCCATGTCCACCACGGCGGCAAGGTCATCCACATACGGGTTGATGTAGTCATGCCGCTTCGTGGTGGGGGCCGTGAGCGCCTGCTCGTACGGCACGCGGGCAACACCCTTCATGCCCTTGGCCATGTAGTCGTTCGCCGCGTTCTCGATCACCTTGGTGATGTCGGTATCAGCCGGGCCGCCATGGGGCGGGTTATATTTGAAGCCACCATCCTCGGGCGGGTTGTGCGAGGGCGTGATGACCACGCCATCGGCAAGGTCGCTGTTGCGGCCACGGTTGCACGTCAGGATGGCATGCGAGATGACGGGGGTCGGGGTATAGCCGTCCTTGTCATCAATGCGCACTTCAATGCCATTGGCGGCAAAGACTTCAAGGGCTGATTTCAGCGCCGGGCGCGAGAGTGCATGCGTGTCGATGCCGATGAACAGCGGCCCGGTAATGCCCGCGTTCTTGCGGTAGTCAGCAATGGCCTGGCTGATCGAGAGGATATGGTTTTCATTGAAGCTGGTATGCAGCGATGAGCCCCGGTGCCCCGAGGTGCCAAACGCCACCCGCTGTGTTGCAATGGCGGGATCAGGCTTGCGGGTATAATAGGCATCAAGCAGGGCATCGATATTGACAAGACGGTCCGGATCGACCGGCTTGCCGGCAAAAGGGCTTACGCTGGGCATTGACTGCTCCCGAAATACATTATGAAAAAGCGCATATTCCAACAAATTTCCTTACAGCCCGCCCCGGCATGCGTCCAGCCACGCAAGGCAGGAAAATGAACCGGAGGCGGCAAGGAAACGCATCATGCCATGACACTGGCGCGCGCTTTGGGGGAATGACATTGAACTATATCAAAATCCGGACCTTTTTCGTTTCCTTGCCTACGCATCACGTTCCCGCGCGGGCCTGTTGCGCAGGGCAGGGGACATGTCCACTCTACAGGGCATGAATACCCCCACAGCCACCGATCATGCCGAACACCTGCGCCGCGACCGGCTGGAGCGCCTGCTGCGGCGCCTGCCCGCGCGGGGCGAACAGGCCATGCGCTGGCTGCTTCAGCCCGGGCGGGTCGTCATGCGCGGCATCATGGGCGGAGTGCTGATCGTGGGGGGCATATTCAGCTTCCTGCCGGTGCTGGGGTTATGGATGCTGCCGCTGGGCATTATCCTGCTGGCGGAGGACGTGCCTTTCCTGCGCAGGCTGAGCGCGCGCATGCTGGAATGGATAGAACGCCGCCACCCGAACTGGCTGGCGCCCGCAACGCCCCACAAAGGCTGAGGCGCAGGCCCGGTTCAACGCGCGCAGGACGACCGGTGCAAAGCCGCCACTGCCACGATCAGGGCATTGACCCCCAGCCCGACCAGGCCGGGATTGACCCCGCCGGGCATGAGGCCCGCCCAGTACAGCCCCACCGCCAGCCCGTCACCCGCAACAAGCCCCGCCGCAATGGCCAGAGGGGATACCCGCCACCCGCACAGGGCCACCAGCAGCCCAGGCGCGATCTGGATCATGCCCAGGTAATACAGGTTGTTGAGCGTGACCATGATGCTGCCCAGCCCCGCTGCCCCGGCGGCAGAAAGCAGCAGATAGACCCCGATCACGACCTGCGCGCCCACGCGCTGGCCCCTGTCGGACAGGCCATGGAGCATGTTGCGCGAGACCAGCGGCCCGATGGCAAGGCACACGCCCGCCAGGATGACCAGCGCCGAGATCGCGCACCCGCCCGCAACAATACCCTGCATCCACGGCGGCAGGGTGGTGGTCACGCCCAGCATGAACACATCATTGGCCGATGAGACGGCCAGCCCGCGTTTGCGCACGAATTGCGCGATCATGTACAGAAAGGGGAACATGAGCATGTAAAGCGGCATGAGGATCTGGTTGCGGCGCACCATCCGTGCCGAACGCGCAGTAAACACGAACGCCACCGCCTGTGGCGTAATGCACAGCCCCAGTGACTGGAGCATGATGGTAGAGACCACGAACAGGTCCTGCCGCGCGGGCACGGCGGCGGCAGGGGTCGCCACATACGCAGCGGGCAGGCCCGTGGCTAGCAGGGCCGCACTCCCTCCGGCCACGATGGCCAGCACCAGCAGCACATCCTTCAGCACCGATACATAGGCCGGAGCGCGCACGCCCGCCAGCGCCACCCAGCCAAAGGTCATGCCCGCGCCAGTACCTGCCAGCATGGCGGGTGTTACATGCCAGTGCAGGCTGCGCATGACCGAAATCAGGCCGGTAAACTGCGTCTGCCCCAATGGCAGCAGAAAGGCCACGGCATTGACCGCCACCACGATTTCCAGCAGCCGGCTGCCAAAATGCGCGCGAAAAATATCAGCCAGCGTCATGCTGCCTGTCCTGCGCCCCAACTGCCACAACAGCGGCGCAAGCACGAACCCCACAGGGTAGGACAGCAGGATATACCCCATGAACCACCCGGCAAACGCCGCGCCATGCAGGTACACGCCCGTTGAAAAGCCCAGCACGCTGCCAATGCTGTAGGTCTCGCCAATGGTCAGGAAAAAGACCAGCAGGCCACCAAGTTGCCCGGATGCAACAAAGAAATCACGCGCATTGCCACTGCCGCGCCGCACCCGCGCATACACCGCCAGGGCAATGGAGGCGGCAATGACCACGCCAAAGCTGAGGAATTCCATTCAGTCCGCCCGGACCCGGCCCAGCCGCCATGCCACCGCCATGCAGACTGGCACCAGCACCATGCAGGCAAACAGCCACGCCACCCCCGGGGGGAAACCAAAGACCACGCCATCAACATGCTCAAATAACAGAAAGCCCCCGATAACCAGCCCATAAGGCAGCCCCAGCCCCACAACCAGCATAAGCGGCGTGGTGGCAGGCAGCGCTTCACGGGCGTTATCAGGGGTGTCAGACACGCGCATCAGGCCCTGTGGTCAGGGGAAAGGGGGCAAGCAGGCGAAACGCTGCTTTTCAGCCATTGCCGCGCGGCTTCGCCTTCCTGCGGCCTACAACCGAGAGGCGGGTGGTAACAAGGTCATAACCCATCTCGCGCACGATATTTTCCAGCAGGGCATCGAGTTCGGGATTTTCGAATTCGATCACCTTGCCGCTATCGGCGTCGATCAGGTGGTAATGATCACCATGATCGCCATCGGCCACTTCATAGCGCGCCCGACCGCCGCCAAAGTCACGGCGCTGGAGAATGCCGTTTTCCTCGAACAGGCGCACGGTACGATACACCGTGGCGATGGAAATGCGCGGATCGACTTCCACCGCGCGGCGGTACAGTTCCTCCACATCTGGGTGGTCATCGCTGTCCGACAGGACGAAGGCAATCGTCCTGCGCTGGCCCGTCAGTTTCAGGCCGCGTTCACGGCACAGGTCGGCCAGGGGAGAATCGGGAAAAGTCGGCTCTTTCATCGCCTCATAGCATAATGCATACAGACCGCCCCGGTCCAGTAGGGATAAGCGGTTCGGGCTGTCGATTTTAATTGCAAATGATAATCTTTCTCATTAATACGGTCTCACCAACACATTCAGGGAGCGGGCCGCAGCCACGGCCCGAGCGGATGATGACCAACACCACAGTTTTCATGAATGATCTTTCATCAAGCGAACGCCTGCTGGTCTGGTGCGTGCGCCGCCTGAGCGGGCAGGGCGACGACACGCGGGGCACGCCAGGGCTGGCGCTGCCGTGTTTCCGGGCTGATTTCGCTGCTGTGATCGAGGCGTTCCACATGGCCATGAACCGCCTGCGGGCCTACCAGCGCGCGCCGGTGGATGTGGCGATCTGCTCGGCAACACACCTGACCGGCACGGAAAACCGCTTCCTGCTGGCCGCCGCAGCAGCACAGGAGGGGCACGAGGGCGAAGTGCGGCGCATGCTGCGGCCCATCTTCGTTCACCATCATGTGCTCTCGCCCTTTGCCGCCGCCATTACGCAACTCGGCGCGTGCCTGGCGGGGGCGGGCTACTGGCTGCCGCGGCGGGGCAACATGCTTGTGGCATCCAGCCGGGTGCCTGTCACGCAGCCGCGCCAGATGGGGGTGGCTACGGCACGGCCCGCACCCCGGCCCCATGCGCAGCAGGCCCAGCCCGTGGGTGCAGGCTGCCTTGCAGCCATGCGCTGGCACAATGGCGACATGGGCCACGCGCAGGTCATGTGGCCCGGCCCTGCCGCCAGCGTGCACACAGGTAGCCTGTAAAAAAACCAAGGGGGCCGCACGATCGTGCGGCCCCGGCATGGCGGGATGACAGCAATGCCACCCATCGTATCGATCCGGCAGGCGCGCCGGTTCATGGAAAATGCTTTCCTCGACCTGCTCGACATCCTTGCCTGGCAGGAAGGCGCGCCGCCTGCCACCGGCCCTGACCGGCCGGCGGGCCCGCATGGTGGCGGGATTACTCCTGATCGGGAGCAGGGGCGGAGTTGAGCTTGATGTACTGCGGCAGGCCAAGCTGCTTGATGAGGTCGAACTGGCGGTCCAGAAAGTCCTCGTGCTCTTCCTCGTTCACCAGGATGCGCAGCAGCAGGTCGCGCGAGACGTAGTCACGCACGCTCTCGCAATAGGCGATGCCTTCACGCAGGTCGCCAATCGCCTTTTCTTCCAGCTTCAGGTCACATTTGAGGATTTCCTCAACGTCCTGGCCCACAAGAATGGTGTTGTAGCGCTGCACGTTGGGCAGGCCACCGAGGTAGAGGATACGCTCGATCAGCCAGTCGGCGTGCTTCATCTCCTCGATGGATTCCTCGTATTCCTTCTTGCCCAGCAGGGTCACGCCCCAGTGGCGCAGCGTGCGGGCATGCAGGTAATACTGGTTGATCGCCGTCAGCTCGTTCGTGAGCTGGGTGTTCAGGTGCTCGATGACCTTGGGGTCCTTGATGGGCATGTCCGTCTTCCTGTCTTGATGAATATATTATACCCCTCACGGGTTACTGTGTGGCAGGCCGTAACGCAATTACAAAAAAGCGTTGCATAACCATGCCCTGCGCGCGACCCTGCGGCCGGGCCACGCCAGGCCACGGCCACCACGCAGGGCAGGGGTAAGCCATATGGACCAGACCAGCTACCGCACACTTGATGCAGGCGGCATCCGCGCATTCCTTGCCGGTCTGCCCACTATTGCCACCCGCCTTGGCGGCCTGCCCGAACGGTGGCAGGTGCGCGAGGTCAGTGATGGCAACCTCAACAACGTGTTTCTCGTCACCGGACCTGCGGGGGAGGTGTGTCTCAAGCAGTCGCTGCCGCATGTGCGCGTGGACCCGAGCTGGAAAATGCCGCTCGACCGCACGCATTTCGAGGCCGAATGGCTTACCGCCATCGGCCCGCTGGTGGGCGGACTGACCACCGAATACCTGCATTTCGACCCGGTGCTTTACGTGCTGGTGGTCGAGAGCCTGTCCGGCCACACCGTGTTGCGCACGGCGCTGATGCAGGGAGCGGACTGGCCGGAGGTCGCGCCGCGCATTGGCACGTTCGTGGCCCGGGCGTGTTTCGGCACCTCGCTGCTCGCCCGCCCGTTCGAGGATGTGTTTGACGCCCGCCGCCTTTTTGCCGCCAACCAGGCCCTGACCCGCATCACGCTCGACCTGGTGTTTGACGACCCGTACCGCGACCACCCGCGCAACCACTGGCATGATACCGCCCTGAGCCCCATCGTGCTCGATATCCGCACCAGTGCCGCGGCACTTCTGGCCGTCGAGAACCTGCGGCGGCGCTTCCTGTCGCAGCCCCAGGCACTGTTGCATGGCGACCTGCATACCGGCTCGATCATGAGCACGGCGGATGATACGCGGGTAATCGATGGCGAGTTCGCGCTGTATGGGCCGATCGGGTTTGACTGCGGCATGTTCGTGGGCAACCTCGTGCTGCATTTCTTTGCAACACCAGACCTTGCGGCGCGGCAGGCGGTGCTGCGCGATATTGACAGCTTCTGGCGCAGCTTCCACACGCAGTTCATGGCGCTGTGGAACGCCGATGACGCTCCGCCGCCCGGCACGCTGCGCCCGCTGGCCTATGGCCCGGCGGCCCATGTGGCGCAACAGGCCTTCATGGATGAGGTGATGGGCGACACCATCGGCTTTGCCGCCATCGAGATTATCCGCCGCCTCATAGGTTACGCCCATACGGCGGATTTCGACACCATTACCGATCCACGCCTGCGCGCCACCTGCCGTGCAGGCGCGCTGGCCTTCGCCTATTACGTGCTCGACCACCTGGCGGACATACGCACGATCGCGGATTTCCTGTCCTGCCTGGGCGAGAATGAGAGGAAGGGCATATAAATCAGGACATGCCGCCGGGCATGAGGGCCGCCAGCCGGGCCATGGAGGCACGCATGTCGGCCTCGATTTCAGGCAGGGCGCGACAGGGTTCGGACGTGTCGAAATACCGGGCAAACGAAATGGCGCATCCAATGCCCTCCCGCGCCATGTCCAGCCGGGCCGTGGGGTCATGCGGGGCAATCAGGCGGTCAAACCAGTCCTGCGGGTCGGTTTCCATGCTGGTGGTGAACACCGTGCGGGTCGGTGCGCCCGCATGATCCGCACAGGTCACGCTCAGGCTGCGATATAAGAACGCCCGCGCCGGTACCTGGCGTGCAAAACCGGTGCGTCGCCCCTGCGCCGCGCCCTCTTCAGGTGGCATGAGGCGCCATGCGGCAGGCGCGCCATCCGGGCCATCGCGCACCTCAAGGTCCAGTTCCGTGCCATCAAGTGCTGCTTGCACGACAGCAGCCACATGGGCCTGCGTCATCTCGCGCCGTTTCTCGCCATGGCTGCGGCTGCACCGCTGCCACAGCGCCGCCGCATTGACCAGGCTGACCAGGCCACGACGGGCGGCGGGCTTGTTGTTATCCAGCACCCACACATAGGTGCTGATGCCGGTATTGATGAACATATCCTGCGGCAGGGCAATGAGCGTATCAATCAGGTCATGCTCCACCAGGTAGCGGCGAATGGCGGATTCACCGCTCTCCACCCCGCCACCGTTCAGGGCGGCTCCGTGCGTGACCACGCCAATGCGGCTGCCGCCATGGCGGGGGGCGCGCATCTTGGCGAGCAGGTGCAGCATGAACAGCATCGATCCGTCCGACACGCGCGGCAGGCCCGGCCCGAAGCGC
Organism: Komagataeibacter sp. NFXK3; assembly: GCF_054182245.1. NCBI lineage: Bacteria > Pseudomonadati > Pseudomonadota > Alphaproteobacteria > Acetobacterales > Acetobacteraceae > Komagataeibacter > Komagataeibacter sp. NFXK3. The sequence goes on along the minus strand of NZ_JAPIVJ010000005.1, from coordinate 132,439 downwards.
CCTCGCGCGCCCAGCGCATGTTCCGCCTCCACGGATGCGCGAATGGCACGCCAGTCCAGCCCAAAGGGCGGATTGGCCAGCATGCGGCCAAAACGCTGCCGGGCATGGCCATCGGCCAGCAGCGTATCGCCATGCACCACCTGCCGGGGCCTGAGCCCGCGCAGCAGCAGGTCGGCACGCGCCAGGGCACAGGACTGCCCGCTCAGCTCCTGCCCGTACAGATCCACCATGACCCCGCGCGCGCGCAGGCGGTCAGCAGCACGGCCAAGCAGGGCGCCGGTGCCGGCGGCAGGGTCATAGAGCGCAGGCCGGGTGCCGGGCGTGTCGGGGGCGCAGACAAGATCGACCATCAGGTCTGCCACCTCCGGGGGCGTGTAATGCGTGCCGGTGCCCTGCGTGGTAGTGAAATGGCTGACCAGTTCCTCGAACAGCCGGGCCATGGCTTCGCTGCCATGCAGGGTGGGGGAAAGGTCAAGGGCAGCGAAATGCGCGGCCAGCGGGCCCAGCATGCCAACCGCCGCCAGCCGCCGCGCCAGTCGCTCGATCTCAAGCTGCGCCATGATGTCGCGCATGGCGGCGGGCAGGCGCTCAATCTGCCCCGCCAGCACCCCGAACGGGTCGGTCGCGCAGGCAATGGCCGCAAGCCCTACACGCGCGGGCGGGCGGGCCTGCTCAAGCCGCCGCAGCACGGTAAAGGCCAGTATTGCAGGCCCGTATTCAACCGGCGGCAACACGCGGCGCAACTGGCCCGCAATGCGCCATATGGCTGCAGCCGAGAGCAGGGGCATGGTCATGGGCGAGTTAACGGGCGCGTTCTTCCGCCGCCGCCGTGCGCCAAAGCGACAGGGCAACGGCAATGACCGCAGGCCCGATGAACAGCCCGAGCAGGCCAAACACGTGCAGCCCCCCCAGAATGGCCGTCAGCACCGCAAGGAAGGGGATGCTGGTGCTGCCACTGATCAGCTTGGGCCGCACGAAGTGGTCGCCCGCGCCATAGGCAATGGTGCCGATCACGCCCACGATCACCGCCTGCATCACGCCATTGGCCGCAAAGGTCATGAGCGTGGTCACGCAGAGCAGGATCGGCCCGCAGAACGGGATGACACTGACCACTGCGGTGACCAGCGTGAGCAGGGCAGGGTGCGGGGTGCCTGCAATGAAGTAGCCAATGCCCACCAGCACGCCCTGGCCCAGCCCCACCAGCACCAGCCCTGCCACCGTGCCGCGCACCGCACCCACGGTGTTGCGGATCACATCACGCGCGCGCCCACCCAGAAAATGCTGCCCGACCGCGCGGATATCGGCAATGAGCGTTTGCGAGGCGTGGAGATAGAAATAGACCGACAGCGTGGCGATGATGAAGGTCTCGGTCATTTCCATCAGGCGATGCGGCAGTTCGCGCCCGTCGCCGGTGGCCACCATGCGCGACGCCACGCCGGTCCAGTGCCGCAGTTCATCGGGGTCGGACAGGTAGCGCTGCCACAACCCGGCCAGCCTCGGGCCAATGCGCGGGATTTCATTGATCTGCGGCGAGACGGGAATGCCATCATGCAACGCGCTTCGCCCCCACGCCATGAGCGATGGAATTTCCAGCCCCGCCCGCACGGCCATGGCAATCATGGGCACGGCCAGCAGCGCAAAGATGGCCGCCGCGATCAGCCCTGCCGCCACCCCGCGGCCCATGCCGCGCCCGACCAGCCGGTTAAAGAGCGGGAAGGTGGTGATGGTGAGGATGCCCCCCCACACGAAGGCAAACAGGAATGACTGTTCGATCCATGCGGAAAACAGCAGGACCGCACAGACGAATATGAAGGTTCCGACATACTGGGTCCGGCTCCGGTTTTCTTCCATATGGTGTGCTCTATCCTGCTGGAGTTCATAAAGGCTGCAATATAACGCAACGCCTGTGGTCATGGCAGCACAGGGTAAAGGCCCGGTTTACAAAAAGACACCATCCATCTTGTCCATACGGGCGCAAGCTGGTCCATTAGCATCCCTTTTCTGACCCGGATGCAGCATGTCGCGCCCTTCGAGAACCTTTTTTACCGCCGACACCCATTTCGGCCATGCCAATATCATCCGCTACACGAAGCGCCCCTTTGAAACGGTGGCGGAGATGGATGCCACGCTGGTCAGCAACTGGAACGCCACCGTCGGCCCCGATGATGATGTATGGCACCTTGGCGATGTCGCGCACGGCACGCAGCGGACCGAAGCGATCCTGCCCCGGCTGAATGGCCGCAAGCACCTGATCTGGGGCAATCATAACAGCGAGGCCGTGCGGACGCTGCCGGGCTGGGCGTCATCACAGGCCTATGTCGAACTCAGGCTCGATGGCCGCAGGGTCGTGCTGTTTCATTATCCCATCGCGGAGTGGAACGGCTTCTGGCATGATGCACTGCATTTTTATGGCCATGTCCATGACAGGTTCACGCCCACCAGCCTGTCCTATGACGTGGGGGTGGATGTGTGGGATTACCGGCCCGTCGCATTCAATGACATCGTTGAAACCCTCAGCGGGCTGGCCCCGCCCGCACGCCCTGCCTGACGTAACACGCCCGGCCGCCCCGCTTTCATGAAGGCGGGGCCGCGCCCATGGCTGCGCGCCTGACAGCAACGCGGTATTCACGCAGCAGGCCCCGCAGTCGCGCCCGTTCATCAGCCTGTGCCGTGACCTGCTCCAGTCGTGCCCACACCGCCCGTGCGACTCTGCGCTGGCATGCCAGCGGCGGCAGGGTCAGTTCCAGCGAGGCCAGTGTGAGCGTATCCACCTCGGGGAACACGCTGCCCCCCGCGCGGCGGCGCAGTTCCGGCGCTGCCGCCCATAACGCCAGCGCCGCATAGCGCAGGTCCACATTCTCCCCGCGCGGCACCAGCGCCTTGCACCCCTGGCTGACCGCAAGCGGCCCGCGCCCCAGCCCCACCCGGCCCACGGGGGCACGGGTTGACACCACCAGCGCGCCTGCGGGCACCAGTATGGCCCGGCACGCGGCCAGTCCCGCCGCCGAAAGGCCGCGCAGCCCGCGCGTGACCCAGCAGGGGCGCCCGGGCGGCAGGTCCGCAGGGGTCAGCCACGTGACGTCATCGCCCCAGTAGGCAGGCTGGGTCGTGGCGGGCGTACCACCGCCAACAATGTCAAATACATGCCCCACCAGCCGCCGGGCGCCACGTGCCGCCCGGGCGGCCTGCGCAATGATGGCCTGGACCTGCTCGCGCGCCAGCCCGTCAAGCCCGTCAAGCAGGTGCAACTGCCCGTCAATGCGCTGCAGGCTGCCTTCCAGCCGGTCGGCCACAAGGCGCTGGCAGGCAAGGGAAGGGCTGGGGACAGGCAGGCTGTTCATGCGCGCGCGCGTCAGCTTGGCGCGGGTCGCGCCCTCCACATATGGCCCATAGGAGAGGGTATTGAGGGCATGCGCCACGAAGCGGCCATCCACGCCCGCGCGCGGGCGCAGCACATGCACATGATTGCCCGCCCATAACGGCCCTTCATGAAAGAAGGCAACATCACGCATGGGATCGGCAAAAGGCGCGCCGTCCTCACCAAGCAGCACGAGGGCGCCATCAAACAGCGCCCGGTCGACATGACCGGTCACGCCACTAGCCCCGTGATAGGGCACCGGACCCGGCCGTTGCGCCCGCTGCGCTCGGTTGAGGGGCACGCGGCCTGCATCAAGGCACTCGACCAGGGCGCCAAGCGGCACCACGGGCCATGACGGGGGCAGGCTGTCGTCGCACGTCATGCCTTACTCCTTACCGTATAAAAAATACATCATGACAGGCGTTTGCGCCGCATGGCTGCTGGCCGTGCGCCATCGGGTCGTATAAACCCCACCCCAAGCACCATACATACCGCGTGCCACACACGATCATGACCCGGCGGGGCCATGGGTGAAGCAGGGGGTTCATGACGCGTCCAACCACATCCTTCGGGGCGGAATTCCGTTCCATCCTTGCCATTGCCGGACCGATGGGCCTGTCGCAGTTCGCCCAGATGCTGATGGGTGTGACCGATAACGTGCTCCTTGGCAGCCTGGGCGCCACGGCCCTTGCCATTGGCGGGCTGGCCACGGGCACGTTCTTCACCCTCAACGCCATCCTTGCCGCCATGATCGAGGCCGGTGGCATCCTGCTCTCGCAGGCGCGCGGGCGGCAGGACCATGCAAGCCTTGGCACCACCATCACCTCCATGCTCATGATTGCCATCGTGCTGTGCGGGCCGGAACTGTTCTGCCTGTACCATATCGATACGCTCCTGGCATGGCTGCACGAGCCCGAGGCCATCCGCGCGCCGGTGACCGGGTTCGTGCATATCCTGATGTGGGCGGTGCCGCCTGCGCTGCTCGGCCAGGGCGTGCTGACCACGGCGCTGCCGGTCATGGGCGCGCAGGGCATTCTCATGCGGGTGATGCCGTGCATTACGGTGGTGAACGGGGTGCTGAACGCAACGCTCATCCATGGCTGGCTTGGCCTGCCCGCGCTGGGGCTGCATGGCTCGGCGGTGGCGACTGTCATCACCCTGTGGTGCATGCCCCTCATCTTGCTGGCGTTCATGGCACGCAGGCCCGAACTGCGCACGACACTACGCCCGCGCGCGCATGACTGGGGGCATACGCGTGCCCTGCTGCGCACCGGCCTGCCCATGCTGGCCGCCGCGATGGCGGAGGTCACGCTGTTCCAGGCCAACAGCTTCGAGGCCGCCAAGCTGGGCAATGCCGGGCTGGCGGCGTTCCAGATCATGCTTGGCATCGGCATGCAGTGCTTCGTGCTGTACCTGGCCATGGCGCAGGCCTGCAACATACGCGTGGGCTACTGGACGGGCCGCGACGACCCGGCCATGGTCCACCGTGCCGCCAGTGCGGGCATGGTGCTGGGCCTGGGGGTGGCCTGCGTGACCACGCTCATCCTGGCGCTGGGGCGGCAGGCCATCATCGGCTTCTATCTCGATGCAACCCTGCCGGAAAACGCACAGGCGGTGCATCTGGCACTTGCCCTCCTGCTGATCGGCGCGGCCTTTCAGGTGCCTGACGCCCTGCAGGCCATCGCCACGGGCATCCTGCGCGGGCAGGGTGATACCACTATACCCATGGTGCTGGCCATTATCGGTTACTGGGGGCTTGGCTTTCCCGCCGGGATATTCCTTGCCTTTGACCGGAGCATGGGCGTGCAGGGCCTGTGGTACGGCATTGGCCTCGGGCTGGTGGCGGTATTCGTGCTCCATGGCACCCGCATCCTGTGGCGCATGAAGCGCACGGCGCAAAAAGGATAGAAAAACCAGCGCCGCCCGGCCTTTCCAGCCCGCACAGGGCTGCTTTTTTTAAAAGGCGGCGTTTCCTGAAGCTTTTTGAAGAAAAGCTTCACCAAAAACGTCCTTTAATTCTAAAGCGCTGTCATGAGCGGCTTTCTTTTACAGTCGCTTGTGCATTTCCTCACGGATGGAGTTGCATTTCTTGGTAAACACGCCCGCCTGCGATGCGGTCATGAAATTGATCAGGAACGCGCCGAGCAGCGAACAGAACGAGAGAATGATCAGCACCCGCCCCATGAGCGAGATCACCCCGCTATAATGCACCGCCGAATACCATAGCAGCCCCAGGCTCAGCACGGCGCCGAACACGCCTAGCACGCCGGTGGAGCGGATGAGGGATTCCTCCTCGCGGATGAAGGTGGAGGATTCCTGCCATAACATGAACAGCTTGCGGTCCATTTCCTGCACGGCGGCGGCATAGTCCTCGGCATCATCGGGATGCTGGTGGTCGGTGCCGCTGCGGTGCAGTTCAAGTTCCTGCCGCGCCTTGGCAAAGACGCGCCTGCGTTCCTTTATGGCGGGCAGGCTGATATCGACAAAGCTGAGAATGGCCACGTTGAGCCCAGCCGATAGCTGGATTACCGCTTGGAAATCACCCCAGATCACAGGTTGCCCCCTGAGGGTCCACATAACCGTGCACTGTAGCAAACCCTAACAAATACAAAGCCATTCAGCATGCAAGGGCTGCATGCCAGTTCCCAACGTACCATGCGATATGGCGGCACGCCTGCCTTTAGGGTTAGCATGAAGCGTGATGAATATCCATGTTCCCTCCACCTATGAGCTCTACCGTGGCTGGCAGTCCGTACAGGGCACCGGGCTGGAGATCGGCACGAGCCTGCTTGTCGGCGCCGTGCTGGTGCTGGCCTGCAGCATGGTGCTGTTCCTGCTGCCGACCTTCATCGCATGCCGCCGCAAGGTGCATAATGCAGCGGTTGTGGCGGTGGTGAACTGCACCCTGGGCATGACTGGAGTAGGGTGGGTGATCGCGCTGCTCATGGCCTGCCTGCTCGAGACCGATACCAGCCGCCATGCGCGCCTGCGGCACAGCGAACCGGCCACGTTCCTGACCCTGCCCTGAGGTTGCTGGGGGGAGGCCCCCCAGCCTTGACCGCACCAATATTGTTCAATTCGGTATATATTTACTTCAACGCATGGCAGGATCATATGATGTCGTCCAGCAGCATGCAGCCCGTCATCATCATGACACCGGGCAATAATGACCTGCCGCCGGAGGTCTGTGAAGAATATGGCCTCTGCACCCTTGAAGATGAAAGGGAGAATGCGCTCGACGGGCATGAATTCGGCCCCGAAGCCAAGGCCTCCCTGCCTCATCGGGCCTGTGGTAAAGGCTTGCCCGCCCTCCGCAAAAGGCAGCGTTGAAATCAGGCCCGGCGACGAGGAAACCGAGGGCCGCATCGTCCAGATCCCCTGATCTATGCCGCCCTCATGAAAAAAAGGAGCATGCCGGCTGGCACGCTCCTTTCAAATCGTCAGGATGTTTCTGACAGCGCTTTTTCAAAAGTCTGAAAGAATGCCGCCTTTTTGAAAAAAGGCGGCGCCCTGTTACTGCTGCTTGTACAGCAGGCGGGCGCGCAGCGTGCCCTTGAGTTCACGCAGGCGGTCAAGGATGCGGTTGTCCTTTTCCACATCGCGGCCGGTATCGGCCTCGACCACCACGTAGCCCAGTTCGCCCGCCGTCTGCAGGTACTGTGCGGTAATGTTGCAGGACTCGCTGGAGAATATCTCGTTAATCTGCAGCATGATGCCCGGCACGTTGCGGTGCACATGCATGAAGCGCGTGCCGTGCGGGTTTTCGGGCAGCTGCACGGTGGGGAAGTTCACCGCACCGAGCGTGGAGCCGATATCGGAGTATTCCACCAGCTTGCGGGCCACTTCCACGCCAATGCGCTCCTGTGCCTCCGCCGTGGAGCCACCGATATGCGGCGTCAGGATCACGTTATCCAGCCCGCGCAGCGGGGTTTCAAGCGGCTCGCCCGCCTGCTTGGGCTCCTTGGGGAACACGTCGATGGCAGCACCGAGCAGGTGGCCATCCTTCAGGGCCGCGGCCAGCGCATCAAGGTCCACCACGTTGCCGCGCGCGTTGTTGATGAGGAAGGAGCCCTTCTTCATCGCGCGGATCTGCGCCTCGCCAATCATGCCCGCGGTTTCGGGGGTCTGGGGCACGTGCAGGCTGACCACGTCGCTCTGGGCCAGAAGGGTTTCGAGCGTATCGACCGGCGTTGCGTTGCCATGCACCAGCTTGTCGATCACGTCATAATAGAACACGCGCATGCCAAAGGCCTCGGCCAGCACGGAAAGCTGCGAGCCGATCGAGCCATAGCCCACGATGCCCAGCGTCTTGCCGCGCACTTCCCAGCTATTGGTGGCGGATTTCTTCCAGATGCCCGCATTGCATTCTTCCGATTTGGGGAAGATGCGGCGCATCAGCATCACGATCTCGCCCATGACCAGTTCGGCCACCGAGCGGGTGTTGCTGTAGGGTGCGTTGAACACGGGAATACCGGCCTCACGCGCGGCGTCGAGATCGACCTGGTTGGTGCCGATGCAGAAGCAGCCGATGGCGATCAGGCGGTCGGCCTTCTCGATCACCTCGCGCGTGAGCTGCGTGCGCGAGCGGATGCCCACGATATGCACGCCTTCCAGCGCCTTCTGCAGGGCCTCGCCTTCCAGCGCCGTCTTGAGGCGGGTGACGTTCTCGTATCCGTTTTCCTTCAGCAGGTTGACGGCACTGTCATGAATGCCCTCAAGCAGCAGGATGCGGATCTTGTCCTTGGGAAGGGAAAGGTGGCCGGTGGATGGGCTGGTCATGTCGCGTGCTCCCGCTCTGAATACGGTCAAGAAGGTAGGTCGTCCCTATCCGATTGGCCGCGCCATCGCTAGGGGGGAAAGTTGAATTCGTGCCGTCAGCCCGCGCGCACGCCCGGCACGAGCAGGCCGCTCACATGCGGCAGGAGGCCAGCGTCACCAAGGGCAAGCACCGTGCCATCGCCATCGGCGCGCAGGGGCTGGCCCGCCCAGTCGGTCATGGCGCCGCCAGCCCCTTCCACAACCGGCACAAGGGCGGCCCAGTCCCATATCTTCATGGTGCATTCGGCAATGATGTCGATCTGCCCGAGTGCGAGCAGGCCGTAGGCGTAGCAGTCGCCACCCCAGCTTGTGCGCCGGACGGCTGCCGCCAGCGCGTCAAAACCGGGCTGGTGCGGAGCATCAAGGATTTCAGGCGCCGTGCAGGAGAGTTCGGCCTGCCCCACATCAGGGCAGGCCCGCGTGCGCGCCGCGCCGGGCAGGGTGGAGAGGAAACGCGTCGCCTCGCCCCGCAGGCCAATCCAGCGCTCGCCCGTGACCGGCTGGTCGATGATGCCAAGCACAGGCACATCGTCATGCAGCAGCGCGATGAGCGTGCCGAAGGTGGGCCGCCCGGTGAGGAAGGCGCGGGTGCCATCGATCGGGTCGATGACCCAGCGATACGGGCTCTCGCCGCCTTCAAGGCCGAATTCCTCGCCCATGATGCCAAAACCGGGCAGGCGCTCTGACACGACCGCCCGAATCGCACGCTCCGCCGTGCGGTCGGCAATGGTGACGGGGCTGGCATCGGCCTTGTCATGGGCCATGACCCCACGGCGGAAGAAGGGCAGCACCACGCTGCGCGCCACATCGGCGGCAGCGATGGCGGCTTCAAGCACCGCATCACGCGGGAACCCGGCGGGCAGGGCGCTCATCAGGGTGTCTCCGGCCTGAGCGAGCGCAGATAGGCGATCACGTCCGCACGGTCGGTTTCCGAGGCGATGCCGGGGAAGGACATCTTGGTGCCTGATGCGTAATCGGCAGGACCCTTGAGCCAGGCGGAAAGGGTGGCGTTGGTCCAGGTCTCGTCCTTGTGCGCCCTGAGCGCATCCGAGAAGTCATAGCCGGGAATATCACCCACATGCGTGCCGAACACGCCAAACAGGCCCGGCCCGATGATGGAGGGGCCATTTGGCGCCATGCTGTGGCACATGGCGCACTGCCTGTCGGCCAGGGCATGGCCCTTTTCCACGCTGGCCTTGGCAACCAGATCATCAATGGAGGCGCCCGGCGCAGGGGCTGCCGGGTGCGGTATGGCCACGCCAGCCTTCACGGGCAGGGGTTCGGGTACGGCCGTGTGGGCAATACCCCAGCTTGCGCCGAGCACCCCCACGGCAATGAGGCAGGCAACCCCGATCTGGTTAAGGCGTGTACTGTCCATGAAGTCGGGCGTCCTTCCCACGGTTGCATGTAAACCGCTCCTTACCTAGACTGCCGCGCGCCCTGTGTGAAGCATGCACGGGCGGCGGGCGGCCCGTGCCGCCGCGACAGATTACGGATGGCCCAGACCCAGACCCCATGAACCCTATTGTCCTGATTCCGGCCCGGATGGCCTCGACCCGTCTGCCGGGCAAACCGCTTGCCGATATCGCGGGCCAGCCCATGATCGTGCATGTGCTCAAGCGTGCGCAGGCTGCCTGCATCGGCCCGGTTGCCGTCGCCACCGCTGACCGCGCGATTGCCGATGTGGTGGAACACGCGGGCGGCACCGCCATCCTGACCGATCCGGACCTGCCCTCGGGCTCGGACCGTATCTGGCAGGCGCTCGGCGCGCTTGACCCGACCGGCAGGCATGACGCCATCATCAACCTGCAGGGCGACCTGCCGGGCATCGACCCCGCCTGCCTGCGCGCCGTGCTCCGCCCGCTGGCTGACCGCGCGGTGGATATCGCAACCCTCGTCGCCCCCGTGCGCGATGAGGCGGAAGCGAAAGCGGCCTCGGTGGTGAAAGTGGCCTGCGCCTTTGGCAGCGACGGGCCGGATGAAGTGGCGCGCGCGCTGTATTTCTCCCGCATGCCCATACCGTGGGGAGCCGGGCCGCTATGGCACCATGTGGGGCTGTACGCCTATCGCCGCGCGGCCCTCGCCCGTTTTGTCAGCCTGCCCGAAAGCGGGCTGGAACAGCGCGAAAAACTTGAACAGCTCCGCGCGCTCGAGGCGGGCATGACCATTGGCTGCACCCGCGTGCCCGCAGCCCCCTTTGGTGTTGATACCCCCGCCGATCTTGAACGCGCGCGCCAGATACTGGGAGCCGTCGCATGAACGCAGAACGCATCATCGCCTTTCAGGGCCGCCCCGGCGCCTATTCCGACCTGGCCTGCCGCACCGCCCGGCCGGGCTGGACCACGCTGCCGTGCCAGACCTTTGCCCAGACCATTGCCGCCGTGCATGACGGGCAGGCCGAACTGGCCATGCTGGCCTGCGAGAACAGCCTTGCAGGCCGCGTGCCCGACATTCACGCCCTGCTGCCACAGGCGGGGCTGTTCATCGTGGGCGAGCATTTCCAGCGCGTGGAACATTGCCTGCTGGGCATTCCCGGCACAAAACTGAGTGATGCAAGGCGGCTGCACACCCATCCGGTCGCCATGGCGCAGGTGCGTGGCATCGTGACCGAGCTGGGGCTGGAGCCGGTTGTGGAGTTCGATACCGCGGGCGCTGCCGAGATGGTGCGCGACTGGGGCCGCAGGGAAGATGTGGCCGTGGCCTCCGAGCTGGCAGCCGAACTCAACGGGCTTGAAATTCTGCGCCGCAACGTGGAGGACGCCGCCCACAACACCACGCGCTTCTACATCGCATCGCGCCGGCCCGACACGCTGCCGCCGCCGGGCCCTGGTTTCATGACCACGCTGCTGTTCAGGGTCAACAACCAGCCCGGCGCGCTGTACAAGGCACTTGGCGGGCTGGCCACGACGGGCGTGAACCTGACGCGGCTGGAAAGCTACATGCTGGAAGGCTCGTTCTCGGCCACGCAGTTCCTGATGGACGTGGAGGGCCACCCCCAGGCGCCCCCGCTGGCCGAGGCCCTGCGCGAGCTTTCATTCTTTTCGGAACGCCAGGAAATTCTGGGCGTCTATCGCGCATCCCCTTTCCGGCGGGAGGCGTGAGGGCAGGGCATGGCGGGCATATTTTGCCCCCCGTGCCGCATTGCCTGTATGATACCCTGCCTGCCCGCGCCGGGGCAGGGCAGAGCGCGTGAAAACAATGGTGCCGGACCTACCGGTGCATGCATAGCCAAGACACAGGATCCAGGTGGAAACAACCATGTTCAAGGGTTCCATGACCGCCCTTATTACCCCCATGAATACGGATGGGTCGCTTGACCTGCCTTCCATGGGCCGCTTCATCGACTGGCAGATCCAGCAGGGCACATCCGCACTGATACCGGTCGGCACCACGGGCGAAAGCCCGACACTGACGCATGATGAACATGCCAAAGTCGTTGAATTCACCATAAAATCCGCAGGCGGCCGGGTGCCGGTCATTGCCGGGGCCGGCTCGAACAGCACGGCCGAGGCCGTGGGCATGGCCCAGCAGGCGCAGAAGGCCGGGGCCTCGGCCGTGCTGGTGGTCACGCCCTATTACAACAAGCCCACGCAGGAAGGGGTGTACCGCCACTTCATGGCCGTGGCCGATGCCATCGGCATTCCCGTCATCCTGTATAATATCCCGGGCCGCTCGGTCATCGACATCTCGGTCGAGACCATGGCGCGCCTGGCGCTTCACCCCAACATCATCGGGGTCAAGGATTCCACGGGCGACCTGCTGCGCCCGCTGCTCGTGCGCCGCGCGGTGAAGAAGCCGTTCAACCAGATCTCGGGCGAGGACGGCACCGCGGTCTCGTTCCTGGCTGCCGGTGGCGATGGCTGCATCAGCGTCACCGCCAATGTTGCGCCCGCGCTCTGTGCTCAGGTGCAGCAGAGCTGGAATGATGGCGACGTCATGAATGCCATGGAACTGCAGGACCAGCTGCTGCCGCTGCATGATTCGCTGTTCTGCGAAAGCAATCCGGTGCCGGTCAAGTTCGCTGCAAGCATATTGGGGCTGATGGGCGAGACCTGCCGCCTGCCGTTGGCCCCGCTGGCCGATGCCAGCCGGGCAAAGGTGAAGGCAGCGCTCGATGCCGTCGGGCTGCTGGACTGAACCATGGCCAGCAAGAACAGAGGCAGCGGCATGATCTCGACCGGGATCGCCGCACAGAACCGCAAGGGCCGCTTCAACTACGCCATCCTTGAAACGGTGGAAGCGGGGCTGGTGCTCAAGGGGCCGGAAGTCAAAAGCCTGCGCATGGGGCGTGCCACCATCAACGAAGCCTATGCCGGTGAGCGTAACGGGGAGTTGTGGCTGATCAACAGCTACATCCCCGAATATCAGGGCGGCGTGCTGTCACGCTTTGAGCCACGTGCCCCGCGCAAGCTGCTGCTGCACAAGAAGCAGGTGGACAAGCTGCTTGGCGAGACCGCGCGCAACGGCGTGACCCTGGTGCCGCTGGACATCCACTTCAACAGCCGCGGCCTTGCCAAGCTGACGCTGGGCGTGGGCCAGGGCCGCAAGAAGGAAGACAAGCGCCACGCCATAGCCGATCGCGACTGGGCCCGCGACAAGGCCCGCCTGCTGCGCAACAAGGGCCGCGAAGACTAAAAAAACGGGCTGACATCAGAAGTTTTTGGTGAAGCTTTTTTTCAGAAAGCTTCAACCTTTTGACAGGCCCTGCATTTCGCAACGCCTCATCGGCACCAAGGCTGGAATACCAACAAAAACAGGGCCGTCCCTTATGGGATGGCCCTGTTTTTTATTCATTCACCCACCCACGCCAGCCTTAAGCTGGCGTGGGGTAGGGGAAAGCATTCAGTCGACCGACAGGGCGGCTGCTTCGGGGCCTTTCTGGCCTTCAACAACCTGCACGTTTGCCGTCTGGCCTTCCGTCAGGCCGGACAGGCCCGAACGCTCAAGGGCGGAAGCGTGGACAAAAATGTCCTTGCCGCCATTCTCGGGCGTGATGAAGCCGAAGCCCTTGGTCGCGTTGTACCACTTGACCGTGCCGCGCATGTCCTGCGCATGCGACAGGTCAGGGGCAGGGCGACCGGAGCGCGAGAAGCCAGCGCGCGCACCGGGGGCGGCTGCGCCAAAGCCACCGCCACGGGGGCGCTCGGGCTGTGCCGTGCTCTCATCAACGGAAAGGACGCCGGCGACCTGGCGGCCCTTGGGGCCCTGACCGATCTGCACAACCAGCGTGGTGCCCGGCGCAACCGTGGCATGCCCGGTGGGGTTCAGGGCATTGGCGTGCAGGAACACGTCACCCGAACCATCGGACAGCTCAACGAAGCCGAAGCCCTTTTCGCTATTGAACCACTTTACAGTGGCGCTGATCTCCGGCCCGGATGCGACGATCTGGGGACCACCACCTCCACCACCAAAGGAGCGGCGCGGCGGCGGGGCGCCGCGATCACCAAATGAAGGCGACGACATGAAATCATCGTCAAACCCGCCGCGGCGCGGGGAGCGGGAGCTGCGGTCGGTCCTGTTACTTCTCAACGGTCGTAATCCCGAGGTCTAGGTGGCGGATGTTCCGTTGTGGAACACCACCGAATGAAAGCACGTTTGCAGGATGGGTTCTGGTCTGTCTGACCTTGGGCCGGGGTTTAGGCGGCGGCGGGCTCAGGAAAACTTTTTCCATCCTACGGTGACCCTAGCATAAATCGCATCGGCATCAACAACACCAAAGCATATTCCCGCCTTTGGTTGCCACACCAATTTTCATCCTGACCTGTTTGTGAGGGGCAGGAATGCAAAAAGGGAGGACGCAAAGATATAAATTAAATGCACAATTGTGCTTGATTTCTAGACGCAGTCGCACATTATCGACACATATCCCTGATACATTTGCCCCCCTTGCAGAGATAAGAAAAACGCCATGCCCGATACACCCCCCCCCCGGCGCGGTCGGGGCCGACCGCCCAAGACCGCCCGCGCACCCGAGGGCACACGCGCCATGCTGGTCCGCGCAGGCGTTGATTTATTGACAGAAAAAGGCTTTTCCGCCACCTGCGTGGATGACGTGCTGCACGCCACCGGAATCTCGAAAGGGTCGTTCTACTACTGCTTCAGCAGCAAGGAAGACTTCGGGCAGGTCCTGATCGAGGACTACGCCAGGTCTTTCAACGCCAGGCTGGACCTGTGGCTGCAGGAGCCAGATACGCCCCCGCTGCAGCGCCTGCTCAACTTCGTGCATGACGTGCGCGGCAGCATGCACAATCACGGTTTCCGCCGGGGCTGCCTGATCGGCAACCTAGGGCAGGAAATCGAAATGCTGCCCGATTCGTTCCATGGACTCCTGCTCACGATCCTGCACGGGTGGGAAAAGCGCGTGAGCGCCTGCCTGCTCGCAGGCTTCGGCACGCGGGCCACCGCCGGGCAGAAGCGCACCTGCATGCAGCTTGCCCGCTATTTCTGGATCGGATGGGAAGGTGCCGTGCTGCGTGCCCGCATGGAGCATGCGCCCGAACCGCTGGACCTGTTCACCACGTTCTACATGGCGCAGGCAGCAGGGGCCCTGGGCGTCAAGCCGCCCGCGTGCCAGCCACCCGCTACCCCGCGCGTATCGCCCGCACAGCCTGCGCCCGGGCAAACAGTTCAAGCAACAAACTGACAGCCTGCCTGCGCCCGCGCAGGGCCGGGGGGGCCTTGTCCGGCGGGGTATCGACCAGCCTGCGGGCATCCTGTGCTGCAAGCCTGAGCAGCATGTCGACATGAAGCGGGCTGGCCAGCCGCAGGTCAGGCAGGCCGGACTGGCGCCTGCCGGTCAGGTCACCGCCGCCACGCAGGCGGAAATCCTCATCAGCGATAAGGAAGCCATCTTCCGTCTCGCGCAATAGCGCCAGCCTGCGCCGCGCGGTCTGGCCGAGCGCGCTGTCGTGCAGCAGAAGGCAGTAGGATTCCGCCTGCCCACGCCCCACGCGCCCGCGCAACTGGTGCAGTTGCGCCAGGCCAAAGCGCTCGGCATGCTCGATCACCATCACCGTGGCATCAGGAATATCCACCCCTACCTCAATCACGGTAGTGGCAACGAGGATACGCGTGCGCCCGGCGGCAAAATCGGCAATGGCCTGCTCGCGCAGGGCAATATCCTGCTGGCCGTGCGCCAGCCCCACGGCATCAGGCCCAAAATGGGCGGCAAGGGCATGATGCCGGGCCTCGGCTGCGGCAATGTCAACGGTTTCGCTTTCGCTCACCAGCGGGCACACCCAGAAGATCCGCGCCCCCCGCGCCAGCGCCCGCTCAAGCCCCGCCAGCAGGTCGTCCATGGCGGAGAGCGCATGCAGCGAGGTGCGCACCGGCTTGCGGCCCGCGGGCTTTACATCCAGCCGGCTGACCAGCATGTCGCCCCACTGGGTCAGCAGCAGCGAGCGGGGGATGGGGGTGGCGGTCATGACCAGAACGTCGGTCTGGTGGCCTTTCTCGCCCAGCATGGCGCGCTGCTCCACGCCAAAACGATGCTGCTCGTCAATGACGGCCAGCGCCAGGTCATGAAACACCACGCTTTCCTGAAACAGGGCGTGGGTGCCGATCACCAGCCTGGCCGTGCCATCGGCAATGCGGGCCAGGGCCTCGCGCCGGGCCTTGCCCTTTACGCTGCCGCTAAGGAAGGCCACCGGCACGGGGGAGAGTTTTTCAAACGTGGCCAGATGCTGGCGGGCCAGAATTTCGGTCGGTGCCATCAGGGCCGCCTGGTGGCCAGCCTCCACCGCGCCAAGCATGGCCAGCAGCGCCACCAGCGTCTTGCCCGCGCCCACGTCACCCTGCAGCAGGCGCGTCATCTGGCGCGGGGCGGCAAGGTCGGCATCGATCTCGGCCAGCGTGCGGGTCTGGGCCGTGGTGGGCTCATGGCCAAAGCGTGACAGCGCCACCGCGCGCAGGCTGCCATCACTCACGATGCTGCGTCCCGGCCGCAGGCGGTTGAGCCTGCGCGCCTGCGCCATGGCAACCTGCTGGGCCAGCAGGTCATCACATGCAAGCCGTGCCCGTGCCCGCTCGGACGCCCCTACCAGCGCCTCGCCCTCCATCAGGTCGGGGAAGTCAGATGGCCGGTGCAGCGTGCGCAGCGCCTGCTCGAAGCCGGGCCATCCGCGCTGCGCCAGCACGCTGGCATCCTGCCATTCCGGCAGGGCGGGAAACACCTCGAACGCCGCCCGGATGGCGCTGCGCACCTGGCTTGGAAACAGCCCCGCCGTAAGCGGCCAGACCGGGTCGAGCAGCGGAATTTCAGCAAGCCTGGCCTGCGGCACCAGATAGTCGGGGTGGGCCATGTTCAGCCGCTCCCCAAAGCGCTCCAGCGTGCCCGATACGGCAATGTCCTGCCCGGCCTCAAGCCTGCGCACCTGATGGGGGGAGAAGAACACCAGTTCCGCCTCCGCCGTGCCATCGCT
The DNA here is from genome assembly GCF_054182245.1 of Komagataeibacter sp. NFXK3. Taxonomy (NCBI): domain Bacteria; kingdom Pseudomonadati; phylum Pseudomonadota; class Alphaproteobacteria; order Acetobacterales; family Acetobacteraceae; genus Komagataeibacter; species Komagataeibacter sp. NFXK3. The sequence goes on along the minus strand of NZ_JAPIVJ010000005.1, from coordinate 115,843 downwards.
CACCACCACGCGCCAAGGCCGCTTGCCCCGGCCACCACCGGGGGCAGGGGGCACCACGCGCGTGATCGTGACCAGCAGCGTGCATACCCGCCCGGTTTCCGCCGCGCGCAGGGTAGGACGGTAGCGCCGGTCCACCACCGATTCCGGCAGGTGGAACAGCAGGTCGATCACGCGCGCGCCCCCGGCCACCCGCGCCAGCAGCTTTGCTGTGGCCGGTTTCACGCCCTGCAGGCTTTCAATCCCCGCAAGCAGCGGGGCGAGAAGGGAATTGGCGGGCGGGGGTGGGGTATCGGACACGCGGCGGTTCATCCTGCGGGGTGGCATGCTTGTCATGCGGGCTGACATATGCCCGCATGAGGGCTATAGGACACCTGCGTTACGGAACAAAACACAACCATACAGGGGTGGAACGCAATGGAAGCCAGAACGCCTGATCTCTCCCGCCTCGATACGCGGCGGCGCAAGATCTATTACCGCGCGACGCATCGCGGCACGCATGAAACCGACGTGCTGATCGGCGGGTTCGTCGCCCCCCGGCTCGAGGGCATGACCGAAGCCGAACTCGACGCGCTTGAAGCGGTGATGGACCTGCCCGATGCCGACCTGGCCGACTGGCTGAGCGGCCGCCGCCCGGTGCCGCCTGAACTCAACACGCCCATGATGCAGCAGATCATGGCCGATGCCACCGATCCCGCCCGCCTTGCCGCAATCCGGGGCGGAAAATGAACGATACGGCAGGTTTCTCGCTCGCACCCGGCGCACCCGTTCCCGTATGGGGCGTGCCGGATGGGTATGACGCCTTCCTGCTCGCCCGCCGCCTGGGCGAGAACGAAGGCCCCGTGCTGCATGTGTGCCGTGATGATGCCTCCATGGCGCGCATTGCAGACCAGCTGGCCTTTGTCGCACCCGGGGCGGAAATCCTCCGCTTTCCGGGCTGGGACTGCCTGCCGTATGAGCGTGTCTCCCCCAACCCCGCCATCATCGCGGAGCGGGTGGCAACCCTGACCCGCCTGCTGGAAAAGGCAACCACGCCGCGCATCGTGCTGACCACGGTGATGGGCGCCATCCAGCGCGTGGCCCCGCGTGCGGCCTTTGCGGGGCAGTCGATCACCATCAGGGCGGGCGAAAGCCTTGATGCGCCCTTCCTGATGGAACTGCTCATCGCCCATGGCTACAACCGCACCGATACGGTGATGGAGCAGGGCGAGTTCGCCACCCGTGGCGGCATTTTTGATATTTTTCCCGCAGGCGAGGCCGAGCCCGTGCGCCTCGACCTGTTTGGCGACGAGGTGGAAAACATCCGCCGCTTCGACCCCGGCACCCAGCGCTCGACGGCGAAGATCGACAGCCTGACCATGCGCCCGGTGGCCGATTTCAGCCTTGATCCCGCATCCATCTCGCGCTTTCGTACCGGCTGGCGCGACCTGTTTGGCCCGGCTGCGGCCAATGACCCGCTGTACCAGCACATATCGGATGGCAGGCGGCATGCGGGCATGGAGCACTGGCTGCCCCTGTTCCATGAACAGATGGAAACGCTGGTGGACTACCTGCCCGGTGTCACCATCTCGCTCGCCAACCAGGCCGAGGAGGTGCTGGCGACCCGGCTGGAAATGATCACCGATCATTACGACGCCCGCAAACAGCCCACGCGGGAAGGCGAGGTGCCCTACCGCCCGCTGCCGCCGCACCTGATGTATCTCGACCGCAAGGGCTGGGATGCGATGATTGCGGGCAGGAAGGCCGTGGTGTTCATGCCCTTCGCCCAGCCCGATGGCGCGCCGGGCATGGATGCGGGCGGCAGGCCCGGCCAGATGTTTGCCAAGACCGTGACCGAGGGGCGCGAGAACGTCTTCCCCATGCTGCATGCACGGGTTGAGGAATGGGCGCAGACCGGCAGGCGCGCCTATGTCACGGCCTGGACGCGCGGCTCGTGCGAGCGCATTGGCGTGCTGCTGCGCGAATACCGCCTGCCGGTGCAGACCTTTGCCACATGGAAAGAGGCGCAGAAGCTCAAGCCCGGCACGGTAGGGCTGCTGACGCTGGGGCTGGAGCGCGGGTTCGTTGCCGATAACTTCGCCTTCATTTCCGAGCAGGACCTGCTGGGCGAGCGGATCTCGCGCCCGCCCCGGCGGCGCAAGAAGGCGGACCAGTTCATATCCGAAGCCTCCGAGATCGCGGAAGGCGACCTGATCGTCCATCAGGATTACGGCATTGGCCGCTATGACGGGCTGGAGACCATTGGCGTAGGCACCGCGCCCCATGACTGCCTGCGCCTGATCTATGATGGCAACGAGAAGCTGTTCCTGCCCGTCGAGAACATTGAACTGCTCAGCCGCTTCGGCTCCGACCAGGCTCATGTGGCGCTCGACAAGCTTGGCGGCGTGTCGTGGCAGTCGCGCAAGGCGAAGATGAAGCAGCGCATCCGCGACATGGCGGGCGAACTCATCCGCACCGCCGCAGCCCGCGCCCTGCGTGAAGCCCCGGCGCTGACGCCTGAAGAAGGGCTGTGGGATGAATTCTGCGCCCGCTTCCCCTTCATCGAGACCGAGGACCAGTCCCGCGCCATTGCCGATGTGCTCGACGACATGGCCTCAGGCAAGCCGATGGACCGGCTGGTATGTGGCGACGTGGGCTTTGGCAAGACCGAAGTGGCGCTACGCGCCGCCTTCGTTGCCGCCATGTCGGGCGCGCAGGTGGCGGTGGTGGTGCCGACCACGCTGCTGGCCCGCCAGCATTACCGCACGTTCTCGGCCCGCTTTGCGGGGCTTCCGGTCAATGTGGCGCAGCTTTCGCGCATGGTCACGGGCAAGGAAGCCACCGCCGTGCGCAAGGGCCTGGCCGATGGCACGGTCAATATCGTCATCGGCACCCACGCCCTGCTGGCCAAGACCGTGAAGTTTGCCGACCTTGGCCTGCTGATCGTGGATGAAGAGCAGCATTTTGGCGTGGCCCACAAGGAAAAGCTCAAGGCCCTGCGCGAGGACGTGCATGTGCTCACGCTTTCGGCCACGCCGCTGCCGCGCACGCTGCAACTGGCCCTGACCGGCGTGCGCGAGATGAGCCTGATCGCAACCCCGCCCACCGACCGGCTGGCGGTGCGCACCTTCATCATGCCGTTCGACAGCGTGGTGATCCGCGAGGCGATCCAGCGCGAGCGCTTCCGCGGCGGGCAGGTGTTCTGCGTGGTGCCGCGCATCGAGGACCTCGACCGCATGGCCACCCGCCTGCACGAGATCGTGCCCGACGCCCGGCTGGCGCAGGCTCATGGTCGCCTGACACCAACCGAACTGGAACAGGTGATGACCGAGTTCAGCGATGGCAAATACGACATCCTGCTCTCCACCAATATCGTGGAAAGCGGGCTGGACATGCCCGCAGTCAACACGCTCATCATCCACCGTGCCGACATGTTTGGCCTGGGCCAGCTCTACCAGCTGCGCGGGCGCGTGGGGCGCGGCAAGCAGCGCGGCTATGCCTACCTGACCTGGCCGCAGACGCATGTGCTCTCGGCCGCAGCCCAGAAGCGGCTGGAAGTGATGCAGACGCTCGATACGCTGGGCGCGGGCTTTACGCTGGCCTCGCACGACCTTGACCTGCGCGGGGCGGGTAACCTGCTGGGTGATGAGCAGTCGGGTCATATCCGTGAAGTGGGCATCGAGCTGTACCAGCAGATGCTCGAGGATGCCGTGGCCGACCTGCGCACCGAGAAGGGGCGGCGCAAGCTGCAGGACCGCGACTGGACGCCCAACATCATCCTTGGCCTGCCGGTGCTCATACCCGACAGCTACGTGACTGACCTGCCGGTGCGCCTTGGCCTGTACCGCCGCATCGCAGCCCTGGCCAATGATGCCGAGGTCGAGGCGATGGAAGCCGAACTGGTTGACCGCTTCGGCACGCTGCCCGATGAGGTGCGCAACCTGCTGGACGTGGTGACACTCAAGCGCCTGTGCCGCGAGGCGGGCGTGGAACGGCTGGAAGCAGGCCCCAAGGGCATGGTCATCCAGTTCCGGGGCAACACCTTCGCCAACCCGGCGGGGCTGGTGGCATGGATCGCCCGGCAGAAGGAAGCCAATGTACGCCTCCGGCCCGACCACAAGCTTGCGATCATACGCGAGATGACCAACGCCCAGCGCATTACGCAGGCCCGCAAGGTGCTCGGTGCGCTGGTGCGGATGGTGCATGAGGAGGCAGACGTTTCGGCCTGAGAGCGGGGTGCCTTTTTCTTACAAAGGCACCTCTCTCTGAAGCTTTTTGAAAAAAGCTTCACCAGAAACTTCTTTCAGTCGATGTCCGTTCACAAAAAAACCTGACAGGCCAAAGCAGTCTGTCAGGTTTCTGATCCATTTAAGGGGGTTTGATGCCCTTTAGCGAATGGGCAGCGGAATGTGATTGACGGTCATGACGCCGCCCGCCCAGCTCACATCCCACCCCGTTCCGCCCGAGGCCGATTTGTGGCCAAACAGCTTGGCCAGGACCAGGGCTGCACTGGCCCGGGTCTGGCCCGCGTTGCGCAGGGTCTCGATCACGGCATCAAGGTTCTGCACCTGAATATGGCCATTGGCTGATGACGCATCGGTATTGCCGGTAAGGCTGGCATCGCCATTGCCGGTAATCTGCATGGCGCCGCGCTGGGCGGTGAGTGATGAGACATGCAGCGGCACCATGACCGTCTCGCTCGGGTGGCCGGTAATGGCTGCGGCAAGCGGCACGAGTGATGCGCTGGGCACCGAGGCATTGGCCGTGGCCTGCTGGGGCAGGGCATTGACCAGAAGCGTGTTGTGCGAGCCGGCTATGCCAAGGCCCTGCGTATCAAGCGTGAGGGTGGCGGGGGCGGTGTCGCCTTTGGCACCGGCAAGGTGCAGATGCGCGCGATGGAAGGAGAGCTTCGTCTCCCCGCTGCTCAGCAGCCCATCCTGCCAGATCAGGTCATAGCTGCGGCCCGTGCGCAGCCCGTCCATGATGGGCGTTGCGGCGGAGACGAAATAATCCTGCGCGCAGCCCTGCGAATGGTGGCCGGTCAGGGTGGCCAGCAGCACGAGCGAGGCCACGTCCTCCATATCGCGCAGGGCCTGCGCCCCCAGTCCCGTGCCGCTGGCCGTGATATCACCTGCGTGAAAGGTCTGGTGCACGTCTCCCGCCAGGGCCAGGTCATAGTTATGGCCAGCAAGCGTGTTGTTGCCATGCGGCTGGCTGCTACTGGCAAGCTGCGCTCTGGCGCAGGTGTCGGGCAGGGTCGTGGCCTGCGCCGAACCCACGCATGACAGGGCGGCAAGGACCGTGGTGATGATGGATATTTTCTTCATTTGCAGTACAAGTTGGCGTGAATAGGCGGCGGATGCAATCCGGTATAATTTCCGCATCATCCCCATAGCATCAGGCTATCTCCTCCACCATGCTCCGCAAACTTGATTCCTTCCTTCTATGCCTGCTGGCCACCGTTGGCATGGCCAGCGTGCTGCCCTGCCGCGGTGTAGGGGTGAGGGTGTTCAATATCCTCGCCATCATCATGATCGCGAACATGTTTTTCCTCCAGGGCGCGCGCCTGTCGCGCCGGGCGGTGGTGGAGGGACTGACCGGGTGGCGCATCCACCTCGCTATCGTGCTGTGCACGTTCGTCATGTTTCCGCTGCTTGGCATGGGCCTGCATGCGGCCTTTCCGCGCCTGCTTGATGCCCCGATGTGGACAGGCCTGCTGTTCCTGTGCTGCCTGCCCTCCACCGTGCAGTCCTCCATCGCGTTCACCTCGATTGCACGCGGCAACGTGGCGGCGGCCATCTGTTCGGCAACACTGTCGAACATACTGGGCATTTTCATAACGCCCGTGCTGGTGGGCATCGTGTTCAGCCGCCATGCCAGCGGGGGCGGCGGCGGGATCATGCCCATCGTGGGGCAGTTGCTCGTGCCCTTCATCGCCGGGCAGGCCCTTCAGCCCCGGATCGGGGCCTGGGCGCACCGGCACAAGAAGCTGCTTTCCTTTTCCGACCGGGGGTCAATCCTGGTGGTGGTCTATACCGCCTTCAGCGAAGCGGTGACGCAGGGACTGTGGCACCGCCTGCCTGCCAGCCAGCTTGGCCGGGTGGTGCTGGCCGATGCGGGGCTGCTGGCCCTGGTGCTGGGGCTGACCCTGCTGGTCGGGCGCGCGGGTGGCTTTGCGCGGGCGGACAGGATCGCCATCCTGTTCTGTGGTTCCAAGAAGTCGCTGGCATCAGGCGTGCCGATTGCCAGCGTGCTGTTCGCCCCCACCGAGGTGGGGCTGATCGTACTGCCGCTCATGATCTACCACCAGATCCAGCTTTTTGCCTGCGCCACGCTGGCACGGCGTTTTGGGGCAGGGAAGGAGGATTGACCTAATCTACCCCCTCGCGCATGGCGGCCCGGCCCGGTATGTAGGCAGGCCGATAATGCCCGCCGGGCATGACAACCGCACGAAATGGTGGAGAGAGATGACAGGACTGGACCCGGATAACTGGGATGCGCTGCGGGCCTTGGGCCACCAGATGGTCGATGACATGATGGACCGCCTGTCCACCCTGCGCGAACGCCCGGTGTGGCAGCCCATGCCGCCCGCCCTGCGCGCGCAGTTGCACACCGGCCTGCCGCACGCGCCCACCCCGCCGGAAGAGCTTTACGCCCGCTTTCGCGAACTGGTTGAACCCTATTCCACCGGCAACGTGCATCCCGGCTTCATGGGCTGGGTGCATGGCGGCGGCACGGCGGTGGGCATGCTGTCGGAACTGCTGGTGGGCGGGCTGAATGCCAATTGCGGCGGCCGCGACCATGCGCCCATCGAGGTCGAGCGCGAGGTGATCCGCTGGGCCGCCGAGATGTGCGGCTTTCCCGCCGAGACAACGGGGCTGCTGGTTACCGGCTCCTCCATGGCCAACATGATTGCCGTCATCACCGCCAGCCGCGCCGTGCCCGACGGGCTGAAAATGCGGGCCGCGGGCGTGGGCAGCCGCAGGCTGGTGGGCTATGCCGCCGCCACGGCCCATGGCTGCATTTCGCGCGCCTTCGACCTGACCGGGCTGGGCACGGACAGCCTGCGCGTGATTCCGGTGGATGAACACAACCGCATGGTCCTGCCCGCACTCGAGCAGGCCATTGCCCGCGACCGGGCGGCAGGGCTTGAGCCGTTTATCGTGATCGGCACGGCTGGCACGGTGGATACCGGCGCGATTGATGACCTGAACACGCTGGCCGACATCGCCGCGCGTGAGGATATCTGGTTTCATGTCGATGGCGCATTTGGCGCGCTGGCCATGCTGTCCGACGCGCTGCGGCCCATGCTGCGCGGGCTGGAACGGGCCGATAGCGTGGCCTTTGACTTCCATAAATGGGCACAGGTGCAGTACGATGCGGGCTGCATCCTTGTCCGCCGCCCCGGTGCCCAGGTTGACGCCTTTGCCCAGTCCCGCGCCTATCTTGCACGCGAGGACCGCGGCCTTGCCACCAATGGCCCGTGGTACTGCGACCTCGGCCCCGACCTGTCACGCGGGTTCAGGGCGCTGAAAGTGTGGATGACGCTGGGCACCTATGGCGCCGATGGCATGGGCGACATGATTGTCAATTGCTGCGCCATCGCCCGCCACCTCGCTGCCCGTGTCGAGGCCAACCCGCGGCTGGAACTGCTCGCACCCGTGACCCTGAACATCGTGTGCTTCCGCATCATCGCCCCCGTGGAGGATCTGGACCACTTCAATGGCGAGGTGGTGAAAGACCTGCATGAAAGCGGGATTGCGGCGCCGTCCACCACCATCATCAACGGGCACAAGGCCGTGCGGGCGGCCATCGTCAACCACCGCACCACCACTGCGGATGTTGACCGCATGCTCGATGCGCTGCTCGAGCTCGCCGACCGCAGGCTGGTCGCCGCCTGAAAAAAATCCCCGCGCCAGACACGGCGCGGGGCAGGGGAGCCGATGGCCTTCAGCGTTAACGGCGCGCACCCCGCGCCGCTTCCTCGCCAAACAGTTCGGACAGCTTCTTCATCATCGTGCCGCCGAGTTCCTCGGGGTCGGTAATGGTCACGGCGCGACGGTAATAGCGCGTCACGTCATGGCCAATGCCGATGGCCAGCAGTTCGGTGCTGGTGCGCGTCTCGATATGGGCAATGACCTCGCGCAGGTGGTTCTCGAGGTAAGAGCCGGGATTGGCGGACAGCGTGCTGTCATCCACCGGCGCGCCATCGGAAATCACCATCAGGATGCGCCTGCCTTCCGGGCGGGCGGCAAGGCGGCGCTGGGCCCAGAGCAGGGCCTCGCCATCAATGTTTTCCTTGAGCAGCCCCTCGCGTAGCATCAGGCCAAGGTTGCGCCGCGCGCGCCGCCACGGCATGTCGGCCGCCTTGTAGATGATATGACGCAGGTCATTCAGCCGCCCCGGGTTTTCGGGCTTGTGCGCCTGCACCCACGCCTCGCGGCTGCGGCCACCTTTCCATGCACGGGTGGTGAAGCCGAGCACTTCCACCTTCACCGCGCAGCGCTCGAGCGTGCGGGCCAGGATATCGCCGCACATGGCGGCCACCGAGATGGGGCGGCCACGCATAGAACCTGAATTATCGATCAGGAGCGTGACCACCGTATCGCGGAAATCCATGTCACGCTCGCGCTTGTAGGACAGCGAGAGCATGGGATTGACCACGATGCGCGAAAGCCGCCCGGCATCGAGCATGCCTTCCTCAAGGTCGAACTCCCACGCACGGGTCTGCTGCGCCATGAGCTTGCGCTGCAGGCGGTTGGCCAGCTTGGACACCACGCCCTGCATGCTGACAAGCTGCTGGTCGAGCGTCTGGCGCAGGCGGAACAGTTCTTCCGCGTCGCACAGATCCTCGGCGGCGATTTCCTCGTCATAAACGGTGGTGAAGGCATGATAGCCGCGCTGCGGCTCCGCTTCCTCCGCTTCCCCCTCGGCCGGGCCACCGGCTTCTTCCGACCCGCTGGCCGAGCCACCCTGCTCGCCATCATCGGGTTCGTCATCACTGGCGCCGGTGCCCTGCGACATCTGCATGGGCTGGTTGCTGTCATCCTCCTCCGGGCCGTCCTCCTGGGCATCGGGGGTGGTGTCGTCAGCGGGTTCCTCGTCATCGCTACTGGCGGCTTCGGCATCGCTCGTGCCGTCATCCGCCTCTTCCTCGGGCGTGGTTTCCTGCTGGAGCAGATCACACGCCATGAGCAGCCGGCGCGCGGCCTGGGCAAATTCCTGCTGGCTGTCCTGGCGTGCCGCCATCTCATCAAGGGCGCGGCGGGCAGCGGGCGGCAGATCCTCGGCCCAGCGCGCCATCAGGTCATGCATGGATTGCGGCACCGGATGGCCCGACATGCGCTCGCGCGCCAGCAGCCCCAGCGCGAAGGGCGTAGGCAGCTTTGTGTGGCTGGGCAGGCGGTCAAGGCCCATATCGGCGCATTCCTGCGCCAGGCGGGCATCAAGATTGGCGGCCACCCCGGCCATGTGCCGCGCGCCAAGACTTTCCACCCGGGCCTGCTCGAGCATGTCATACACTTCGCGTGCTTCACCCGCGGGCGGGCGGGCGCTTTCATGCAGGGGTGCATTGTGATGGCGCAGGCGCAGGGCCGCGGCATCGGCCGCACCGCGCATGCGGGTCATTTCCGCCTCGGTCATGCGGCGCGAGGGGTGGGGCAGGCGCACATGCGTGCCGGTAACCGACACGCCGGAAGGCACGGGGCCATTGAGGAACGAGACCTCGGTCTGGGCCTGCCCACCCACGGCCCGCACGGCGCCGACCGTGGCGCGCTTGAAGCGCTCGGCGGTGCGGGCTTCATCCTCGGCTTGCGGGGCGGGGGTGTTTTTCCGGTTCTCGCGCATGCGTGCCTGCCCTGTCATCAGCCCCGTGGCGCCAGCGGGCTGGCGTTGAAGCAGCGCTGGTAATATTCCGCCACCGTAGGACGCTCCGCCTCATCGCACTTGTTGAGGAAGGTAACGCGGAAGGCGAAGGCAAGATCGTTGAAAATACGGAAGTTTTCCGCCCAGCTGATGACCGTGCGCGGCGACATGACGGTGGAAATGTCACCCGCGATGAAGCCCGAGCGCGTGAGGTCGGCCAACGCCACCATGCTTTCCACCCGCTTGCGGCCCGCTTCGTCCTTTTTGGGGTCGATGCCCATCTTGGCCAGCACGATGGCGGTTTCCTGCGCGTGGGGCAGGTAGTTGAGCGTGGTCACGATGTTCCAGCGGTCCATCTGGCCCTGGTTGATCTGCTGCGTGCCATGATACAGGCCCGTCGTATCGCCCAGGCCCACCGTGTTGGCCGTGGCGAACAGGCGGAAGAAGGGATGCGGGCGGATCACGCGGTTCTGGTCGAGCAGCGTCAGGTGGCCTTCCACCTCAAGCACGCGCTGGATCACGAACATCACGTCAGGCCGACCGGCATCATATTCATCAAACACCAGCGCGCAGGGGTGCTGAAGGCCCCACGGCAGCAGGCCCTCGCGGAATTCGGTGATCTGCTGGCCATCCTTGAGCACGATCGCATCCTTGCCGATCAGGTCGATGCGCGAGATGTGGCTGTCGAGGTTGATGCGCACGCTCGGCCAGTTGAGGCGGGCGGCGACCTGCTCGATATGCGATGACTTGCCGGTGCCATGATAGCCCTGCACCATGACGCGGCGGTTGAAGGCAAACCCCGCCAGGATGGCCAGCGTGGTGTCGTGGTCGAATTTGTACGACGGGTCGATATCGGGCACATGATCCGTGCGCACCGAGAAGGCAGGCACCTTCATGTCGCTGTCGATGCCGAACACATCGCGTGCTGAAACCTGCAGGTCAGGCGCATTGACGGCCGAAATGGCGGGGAGTGGCGTGCCGCTCGCATCCACGGCGGCAGTTGTCAGGTCTGCTGGTTCGTTCATCTGCTTTATCTCGTCCGTCACTTCGTCTGTTAGGGCCCACCATGACAGCGCAGGGCGGCATATCGGGCCTTGAGTATAAACATATCTGTAACAGATCGGCCATATGATGGCGCGGCCCGTTTCAGGCGCGCCGGGCCGCATCCTCATGCCCGCTGGTGGCCACCAGATGGGCGCGCACCGTGGTGTAGGCGAGATTGATGCCCTTGAAGCGCTCTTCCGCGTTGCGGTCGCCGCCATTGGCATCGGGGTGGTGCTGGCGGGCAAGCTGCCTGTAGCGGGTCTTGAGTTCCTCCATCGACACGGGCCAGCCCAGGTCGAGCACGCCAAGCGGATAGCGCAGCGCGGGCGGCGCGCCGACCCGGCGGTCCACATCCTGCTGGCGGCGCGCACGGCTGCGCGCGCGTGCCTTGGCCGCCCCCCGGAGCAGGTCGAGCGGGTCGATCACGTCATCCTCGCTGAACGCGCGGGTGGCGCTGCCCTGGCCCAGCTTCCATGAAGGACGGTCCCATGAGGCATCGGCGCGGATATGCGCCTCGATCTGGCCGGGTGACATGCCGCGGTAATAGTCCCACCGTGCATTGTATTCACGCACATGTTCAAGGCAGAACCAGAAATACTTGTTCAGCGCATCACGCGAGCGCGGGGCCCGGTAGCCTGCGGGCTGGTCGCAGCCATGCATGTCGCAGCAGCGATCCGGCGCATCGGGATCGGGGTCAAAGGCGCGGTGCCGGGTGTTCCTTCTCTTCATCATTCCCGTTATGTGCGCCTGTCCATGCTTCGTGCAAGAGCGAAGCTGTGCAATGAATGATCCCGCTATCATGGAGCCGCCAATGGAACAGCACGCAACCGGCCGGGCCGGACGGATCGACCGCATCATACGCGAACACCTCGCCCCGGTGGAACTCACCATCCACGATGACAGTGCCCGCCACGCCCACCACGTGCATGTGCGCGACAACGGCGTGCAGGCAGGTGAAAGTCACTATAACGTGCTGATCGTCAGCCCCGCCTTCGAGGGCGTGGGCCGCGTGCAGCGCTCGCGGCTGGTGCATGAGCTGCTGGCGGGTGAATTTGCGGGTGGCATGCATGCGCTCTCGCTCGTGCTGCGCACGCCCGCCGAGCAGGCGCGGATGGCCACGGCATGAAACCCGCCTTTCCCTTCGCCACGCGGCGGCTGATGATGGGCGGCCTGCTCACGCTGCTCGCCGCCTGCGCGGGCACGCCTGCCACCACATCACCCAATCAGGCCGATGACATCGCCCGCGTCGAGACCTACCTCAACACCTCACGCGGGTTGCAGGCCAATTTCGTGCAGACCTGGCCCGATGGCGGCAAGGGGCAGGGGGTCATGCATTATGACCCCGGCCGCCTGCGGCTGGATTATGCCACGCCGGGCTCGATGAAGCTGGTGGCAGCGAACGGGCACCTGCTGTTTGTCGATCACCGGCGCGAATCGGTCACCCGCATGTCGCTTGGCCGCCAGCCGCTCGGCCTGCTGCTTGACCAGCCGGTGCACCTGTCTGGCCAGATTGCGGTCACAGCGGTGCAGCACGGGCAGAACAGCCTGCAGGTCTCACTGGGGCGGCGCGATAGCGAATCGCAGGGCATCCTGACCCTCGGATTCGCGGACATCGGGGGCAAGCTGTCGCTGCTGGTCATTGAAATGACTGACGTGGAACGCCAGCACATCCGCCTTGACCTGACCGATACCACGGTCAGCGGGCAGGCCTGGCCTGACACAATGTTTACCCTCAGCTCCAGTAATTGACCGCAGGACGGCGCGCGGCCTTACCCCCGCGCGCCACGAATCGGGCCGAGGCAGGATTCCCATGTCTCGGCCAGCGCGGCATCCACGTCCTCCATGCTGACCCGCTTGCCCAGTTTGGCCAGGCTGGTCACGCCGTATTCGCTGATGCCACAGGGCACGATTCCGCCAAAATCGCTCAGGTCGGGGTCAACATTGATCGCGATTCCGTGCCAGCTCACCCAGCGTGAGACCCGCACGCCAATCGCCGCGATCTTTTCCTCCCGCCCCGTGGCGGGGTCGACCACCCACACGCCAATACGCTCGGCGCGGCGCTCTCCCGTCACCCCAAAGCGGGTGAGGGTGCGGATGATCCATTCCTCCAGCGCATGAACATAGGCCCGCAGGTCGCGCGGGGGCACCATGGCACGCGGGCGGGTCAGGTCGAGCATGGCATAGGCCACGCGCTGCCCGGGACCGTGATAGGTCCACTGCCCACCACGCCCGGCAGGGTAGGTGGGGTAGCCACGCGGGTTGAACAGGTCCGAATCCCTTGCCGATGTCCCGGCGGTGTATGTGGGGGGATGTTCGAGCAGCCACACGCGCTCGGGGGCGGTACCCGCCCGAATTCCACGGGCCTGGGCCTCCATCTGAGCCAATGCGGTGGGGTAGGGCACCTGTTGTGGTGCTTTATTCCATAAAAATTCATTTTCGGTCATTGCCCGCTCGTCTTTCATCAGCTATACGCCCATTCATCGTCATGACGGTATCGCTCACTCGATGCTCGTTGTCACGTTGCGGCCATGGCGGAATGGTAGACGCGCAAGCTTGAGGTGCTTGTGGGGGCAACCCCGTGGAAGTTCGAGTCTTCTTGGCCGCACCACTGACTTTTCCTGAAAATTGATGCGAGATGAAACACATCACCCAAGCGGGGCAGATGTGTTTTTGTATGCACGAAATTTAAATTGTCTACTCCCTGCAACTCCCGGGCGGGAAGGGCGTTCAGGCTCATGTCATAAAAAAGTCACAATTCTTCCTCATTGAGTGCCTCACTCTACCGCAGGGTCATACACCCCGCAGAACAGCAGTTCAGGCTGACCCGTACGTTACAAATGATGTCGATTACGCCATCATTTGCGATGATGCATGGCAATAGTGATTTAAATCATGTTTGGTCCTGATGAAGCACGCTATATCCTTTTCCATCTGGCAACACCCTGATCCCTGTCATCATTATAACAATGGGCGGTCAGCCGGGATTGCCTGTTTCTGCCATGCATCTTGAGGTAAATATTAGTGATTAAGCCCCTTAAAAAAGCCGTATTGCCGGTTGCCGGCCTTGGCACCCGTTTCCTGCCCGCAACCAAGTGCGTGCCCAAGGAAATGCTCACCGTTGTCGATCGCCCGCTGATCCAGTACGCCATCGACGAAGCGCGTGAAGCCGGGATCGAGGAATTCTGCCTCGTGTCCAGCCGGGGCAAGGATTCCCTGATCGACTATTTCGACATTTCCTATGAGCTTGAAGACACGCTGAAGGCCCGCAAGAAGGCCTCCGCGCTCAAGGCGCTCGAAGCCACGCGCGTGACCCCGGGGTCCATGCTGTCCGTGCGCCAGCAGGAGCCGCTCGGCCTTGGCCACGCCATCTGGTGTGCGCGTGAGTTCATTGGCAACGACCCGTTCGCCATCCTGCTGCCCGATGACGTGGTGCAGAGCGAAAAGTCCTGCATTGGCCAGCTGGTTGAAGTCTACAACAAGACCGGCGGCAACGTGCTGGCCGTGACCGAGGTGCCGCGCGAGCAGACCGGCAGCTACGGCATCCTCGACGTCGGCGCGGATGACGGCAAGACGGTTGAAGTGAAGGGCCTGGTTGAAAAGCCCGACCCCAAGGATGCGCCCTCGACCCTGTCGGTCATTGGTCGCTACGTGCTGACGGCCGACGTGCTCAAGCACCTTGCCAAGCTGGAAAAGGGTGCAGGCGGCGAAGTGCAGCTGACCGACGCCATGGCCAAGACCATCGGTCACGTGCCGTTCCACGGTTACCGCTACGAAGGCAAGCGCTTCGATTGCGGCAGCAAGCCGGGCTTCCTTGAAGCACAGATCGCCTTCGCCCTTGCACGCGAGGACCTGGCGGGCGACGTGCGGGAATTCCTCAAAAAGTATAAATGAGCTTCAGGCACCATTTCGACCCCACAAGCCTGCGGGAATACGATATCCGCGGGATTGTGGGCGAAAGCCTGACGCAGCACGACGCCTATGCCATCGGCCGCACCTTCGGCTCCATGGTGGCACGGGCTGGCGGCTCGACTGTCGCCATCGGTTATGACGGACGCCTGTCATCCCCTGCCCTTGAGCGCGCGCTCGGGGCAGGGGCCATGGCGTCTGGCATGACCGTACTACGCATCGGGCGTGGCCCCACGCCGATGCTCTATTTTGCCGCGACCACGCTGGGGGCCGATGGCGCGATTATGGTGACAGGCAGCCATAACCCGCCTGACCATAACGGCTTCAAGATGGTGCTTGGCAACAGACCATTTTTTGGTGAACAGATCCGCGAACTGGGCCGACTGGCCGCAGGCGGCGATGTCGTGGCCGAGGCCACCGGCACCATGCGCGATGTGAACGTGATTCCCGCCTATGTCGATCGTCTGCTGCGCGACTGGGATGGTACGGACCGGCCCCTCAATGTCGTATGGGACAGCGGCAATGGCGCCGCGGGCGAAATCCTGTCACTGCTGGTGAAAAGACTGCCGGGCAGGCACCGCATTCTCAACGCTGAAATTGACGGCACTTTTCCCGCCCATCATCCTGACCCGACCGTTCTGGCCAACCTCGAGCAGCTTATCGCCGCAGTGAGGGAGGACGGGGCTAATCTGGGCCTGGCCTTTGATGGCGATGCCGACCGCCTGGGCGTGGTGGACAATACCGGCACCGTGCTGTGGGCGGACCAGCTTATGGTTGTGCTGGCGCGCGACATCCTGCGCGACCATGCGGGTGCTACGGTCATTGCCGATGTCAAGGCAAGCCAGACCCTGTTTGAAGAGATTGACCGCGCAGGCGGCACGCCACTGATGTGGAAGAGCGGGCATTCCCCCATCAAGATGAAGATGGCCGAGACCGGCGCGCCACTGGCGGGTGAGATGTCAGGCCATTTCTTTTTTGCCGATCGCTGGTACGGATTTGATGACGGGCTATACGCGGCACTCCGCCTGCTGGGCATCGTCTCGCGGCTCAGTGGTCCACTCTCCGATGTGCGGCTGGGCCTGCCTGCTGCCGTTTCCACGCCTGAACTGCGCTTTGCTTGCGCCGATACCCGCAAATTCGCGGTGATTGCCGAAGTCGCCAAACGGCTTGAACGCAGCGGCGCACGCGTCTCCACCATTGATGGCGTGCGCGTGAGCACGCCCGATGGCTGGTGGCTGCTCCGCGCCTCCAACACCCAGGCGGTTCTTGTCGCCCGGGCGGAAGGCACGAGTGCGATCGGACTGGAACGGTTGAAGACCGCGATCACGGCGCAACTGGCAGCATCTGGCCTTCGCGCGCCCGACTTTTCCGGCACGCCCGGCCTACATTAATCAACGCTGCCGGGCGAACTGCTTAAAGACTATTTAAAAAGATAGTCCCTCTAAAACCCTGAAATTATATAAGTTTTTGGTAAAGCTTTTTTCAAAAAGCTTCGAAAGACATCGCCTTTTTGAAAAAAGGCGACACCCAAAACTTTATCTTTTTTTATCAACGATCTGTTTTCAAACAGTCTCTTATTTGCCCAGAAAGCGGCGCAGCCCCAGCCCCTGCGGGCGCTCATGCAGCACGGAAGGCTGGTAGGCGATGGAAATGACGTCATGCGCCTGCTGCCACACGGCCACGTCTTCCGCCCGGTCGGTCTGCACGGTGGTCACGCCACAGCGGAGCAGGAACTCGTACTGATCGGGCAGCGGCGTGCCGGTGGCCCGGATCTCGCCGGTAAAGGACAGATGCTCACGCAGGGCACGGGCCTGCGTAAACGCCCGCCCATCGCGAAAAGAGGGAAAGTTCACTGCCACCAGCGCCAGCCGGGGCAGGGCAGGGCGCAGCACGGCCACATCCACATCCGGCCCGATGGCAACGCCAAGCGGTGCCGCCTTCGGGCGGGCCAGCCCTTCCTCCAGCCGTTCAAGCGGCACGATGACCGCACCATCAGGCAGGGCCTCGCCTGCAATGGCCTGCGCCCAGCGGTCTTCGGTCACACGACCATTCTCAAGCAGGGGCATAGACGGCATCCTTGAAGCTTGCGGCACCAAGGCGCCGGTAGGTATCGATAAACGCCTCACCTTCATGGCGAAGCACAAGGTAGGTGTCGATCAGCCGGGCAATGGCGTCGACCGTTTCATCCTCCGGCAGGGCCGGGCCGATGATCTGGCCAATGGCCACGTCATTTTCCGCCGAGCCGCCAAGGGTGAGCTGGAAAAACTCCTCGCCGCGCTTGTCCACGCCCAGAATGCCGATATGCCCCGCATGGTGGTGGCCGCAGGCATTGATGCAGCCCGAGATGTTGATGCGCAGGGTGCCAATGTTTTCCTGCAGTTCGGGGCTGGCAAAGCGCGCGCTCAGCTTCTGCGCGATGGGGATGGAGCGCGCATTGGCCAGCGCACAGTAATCCAGCCCAGGGCAGGCGATGATATCACCCACCAGCCCGATATTGGGCGTGCCCAGCCCGGCGCCATCGAGCCTGTGCCACAGGTCACGCAACCGGTCCTTGCGCACATGGCCCAGCACCACGTTCTGCATGTGGGTCACGCGGATCTCGCCAAAGGAGAATTCATCGGCCAGGTCCGCAATCAGGTCCATCTGGTCGGCAGTGACGTCACCGGGAATGCCGCCATCGGGCTTGATGGACACGACCGCGCTGATGAAGCCTTCATGCCGGTGGGCGTGCGTGTTGGTGCGCACCCAGCGGTCAAAGCGGGCATCGGCCTTGCGGGCGGCCTCGAGCTTCTGTGCCGCATCGGCAGGGGCATCCAGGTCGGGAATGCCGAAACGTGTGCGAATGCCTTCCACAATGGCGGGTTCAAGCCGGTAATCCGCGCGGTTCATCTGGGCGAATTCGGCATCGACCTTCTCGCGAAACTGCTCCACGCCCAGCGCCTGCACAAGGATCTTGATCCGCGCCTTGTACATGTTGTCGCGCCGCCCATAGGCGTTGTACACGCGCACCACGGCCTCGAGATAGGCCAGCAGGTCTTCCTCGGGCAGGTTGTCGCGCAGTTGCACGCCAATAATGGGCGTGCGGCCAAGCCCGCCACCTACGAACACGGTGAACACGGCCCGCCCGTCCGGGCCGGGATGGGCGACGAGGCCAATATCATGGAAGCGCGCGGCTACGCGGTCATTGGGGCTGCCGCTGATGGCGATCTTGAACTTGCGCGGCAGGAACGAGAATTCCGGGTGCAGCGTGGACCACTGGCGCAGGATCTCGGCATGGATGCGCGGGTCGAGCAGTTCATCGGCGGCGGCACCGGCAAACTCGTCACACGTCACGTTGCGGATGCAGTTGCCGCTGGTCTGGATGGCATGCATGTTCACACCCGCCAGCCGCTCGAGGATATCGGGCGTATCCTCAAGCCGGATCCAGTTGAACTGGATGTTCTGGCGCGTGGTGAAGTGGCCGTAATCACGGTCATACGTGCGGGCGATATGGGCGAGTTCGCGCATCTGGTCCGAACCCATCATGCCATAGGGCACGGCCACGCGCAGCATGTAGGCGTGTAGCTGCAGGTACAGGCCGTTCATCAGGCGCAGGGGCTTGAATTCGTCCTCGGTCAGGTCGCCTGCCACGCGGCGGCCCACCTGCTCGCGAAACTGGGCCACGCGCTGCGACAGGAAGGTGCGGTCCACCTCATCATAGGCGTACCGGCCAACCGGCAGGGTTGCGGTGTCAGTGGACATGGGGTGTCTCCACGGGAGCGAAATCAGGGTGCACGGTCGGCCCGAAGGCCCGGATGCGCTCGCGCACGGTCAGCGGCGTGACACGCGCGGCATCAGGATCAAGCTGCACGCCATAGATGCCCACCACCGTGCCTGCATCCGCCGCCGCCTTCGCCTGCTTTATGGCGCCTTCCACCGCTGCATTGTCAAACACGCGGGCCTGGCTGATCGCCTCCGACCAGCCCTGCGGCGCAAGCCACACGATACGGCCATCAAGCAGCCGGTTGGCGGTAATGACGCTGGCGCCGGTCATGTCCCGGCGGTTGTTCCTGACATCCACTTCTGAACCGATCCCTTTCAGGCAACGGGCATGTAACTGCCTTGTACTACTATAGGTGCGCGGTCCATGCCCACGCACCCATTCTTCCAATCCGGTACTGCAATACCGGCATGCCTGCAACCAGGCATGCCGGTCGCACCATCAGGATGTCTGGCGCCGTGCTGACGCATCCAGACGGATGGCATCCGTGATGTAGACCGCAAGCCGGGCGGCTGTCTCATCACGCGAGACATCGGTGGTCTCCACCCGCAGGTCGGGCTTTTGCGGAGCCTCATAGGGGGCATCCACGCCGGTAAAGCCTTCGATCTTGCCTGCGCGGGCGGCGGCATACAGCCCCTTGGGGTCACGCTGCTCGCAGGTGGCCTGCGGCGTGTCGATGAAGATTTCATGGAAACCTTCGCCAACGACTTGACGCGCCATTTCGCGATCCGCCACGGTGGGCGAGATCAGCGCCACGATCACAACCTGCCCGCTCTCGGCCAGGATGCGGGCGACGGCTGCGGCACGGCGCACGTTTTCACGCCGGTCGGCTTCCGAGAAGCCAAGGTCCGCGCACAGCCCGGCGCGCAGCGTATCGCCATCAAGCACCGACACGTCGATGCCACGGGCGAACAGGCGGTTTTCCGCCTCGCGCGCCAGCGTGCTCTTGCCCGCACCCGGCAGGCCGGTCATCCAGAACACGCCGCCACGATGCCCCCTGGCCTGCGCGCGGTCCCACAGCGATACGGCGCTGCCGGTGGGATGGATGGCATTGCGGCCTGCAACGCTCTCGGCCACCCCGATCAGCGGCGCGCCGCCCACGATCTGCTGGTTACGGTCCACCAGCACGCCACGCCCATCGGCCGTGCCGGGCACGAACGGGTCGAACAGCATGGTTTCGGACACGGCCAGCGTAATCTCGGCAAAGCCTTCGGGGGGCACTTCCTCGGCAGGGTGCTCGGTCAGGTCTTCCAGCCGCACGACGGAGTCAATGGCTGCAACCGTGACCTGGTGCTCGGCCGTGGCAAGGCGCAGCCTGAAGCTCTCGCCCACGCGCAGCGGCTCCTGGCGCAGCCAGAACAGGCGCGTGCGGATGCGGGCCGCGCGCAGCGGCACATGGTCGGCAGGGAACAGGAAGTCGCCCCGGTCGGGGATCACGTCCGGCTCAAGGGTTACGGCTACCGACTGGCCGGCCACGGCGGCCACCTGCGGGGCGGTGTGCCAGCTTTCGATGCTGGCGATGCGGGCTTTTGCGCCATGCACGCCAATCACCACCTCATCACCCACGCGGATGCGCCCGCGCTCGATGCGGCCCACCACGATGCGCTTGGTGTCAAAACGGTAGACATCCTGCACCGGCAGGCGCAGCGGCAGGTCGGCGCGTGAGGAAGGGGCGGGGACGGCGGCCAGCGCCTCGGTCAGGGTCGGGCCCTTGTACCACGGCATCTTGTCCGAGCGCGAGGCCATGTTGTCGCCCTCGCGCGCAGATGCGGGCACGAACACGGTCGGCTCGATTTCAAGCTGGAGCAGCAGCTTGGTGATGTCGCGCTCGGCGGCCTCGATCTTCTTCTGGTCGTAGTTGAAGATATCGACCTTGTTCATGAACACGATCACATGCCGGATGCCGATCAGGCGCAGCAGCATGGCATGGCGGCGGGTCTGCTCCTGCGCGCCCTCATTGGCGTCAACCACCAGCACGGCGGCCTCGGCATCGGCGGCGCCCGTAATCATGTTGCGCAGGAACTGCCGGTGGCCCGGCGCATCCACGATCACGAACTGGCGGTTGCCCAGCTTGAAGGGAATGCGCGTGGAATCAACGGTCACACCCTGGTCGCGCTCGATCTGCAGGCTGTCGAGCAGGAAGCTCCATTCAACCGTCAGCCCGCGCTTCTTGCTGGACTCGATGATCTGCGCCACGCGCCCTTCGGGCAGGCTGTCGGTGTCATACAGCAGGCGGCCGATCAGCGTGGACTTGCCGTGATCGACATGGCCCACGATCACGATGGGAGTGGCGGCATCCTGCGGAGCAGGGGTCGGGATTGTATTCATTGTCTGTAACTCTGTCCTGTCCGCTCAGAGGTAGCCGGCCACGCGCAGGCGCTCGAAGGCATCCTCGGATTCATGGTCCATGGCGCGACCCGCGCGCTCGGATGTGCGCGAGGTTTCAAGCTCGGCAATCACCTCGGCCACGGTCGAGGCATTGCTCTCGATCGGGCTGGTAATGTCCTGGTCACCCAGCGAGCGGTAGCGCTTGCCCTCTTTCGAGAAATACAGGTCAACCAGGGGAATGCCCTCGCGCTCGATATAGCGCCAGATGTCGATCTCGCGCCATGACAGCAGGGGGTGAACGCGCACATGCACGCCCGCCTCGTGCGGGGTGGCGTACTGGTCCCAGAATTCGGGGGGCTGGTTGCGCACATCCCATTTATGGCCCGAGCCGCGCGGGCTGAACACGCGCTCCTTGGCACGGGTGGCCTGTTCATCGCGCCGGATGCCAGCAATCACGCCTGCCAGCTTGTATTTGTCGATCATCGCGGCAAGCCCGGCCGTCTTGCGCGCGGCGGAACGGGCTGCGGGCGGCAGGGTGGGGTCGATTTCCTCGACGGGCGGGCAGTCGCCAAGCAGCAGTTCGAGGTTCCACTTCTTGGTGTATTCATCGCGGAATTTATACATTTCCGGGAATTTCTTGCCGGTATCGACATGCATGACCGGAAACGGCACGCGCCCGAGGAAGGCCTTGCGCGCCAGCCAGAGCATGACGTTTGAATCCTTGCCCAGCGACCACAGCATCGCCAGTGGCTTCAGCTTGCGATAGGCTTCACGCAGAATGAAGATGCTCTGGGCCTCGAGTTGGTCGAGATCGTCCATGGAATTACAGACCTTCCGTAACAGGAAAGAAAACGGGAGAAACCGCACACCCCGACATGGGGGAGGCGGAAAAGGAAATCATGCGCCCTGACCGGCTGGTTTGCGCATGTGTATGCCGCATTCGGTCTTGGCCTTGCCTGCCCAGCGGCCCGCACGGGGGTCGGCTCCTTCGCCCACGGGGCGCGTGCACGGCGCGCAGCCGATGGAAGGATAACCGCGCAGCGTGAGCGGATGGCGTGGCAGGTTGCGCCGCGTCATCTCGGCATCGAGTTCACGCGGTGTCCAGGCAATGAGGGGGTTCAGCTTGATCTTGCCGCCCGGCGCATCCTCAATCACGGGCAGGCCCTGCCGTGTGGCCGCCTGCGTGCGCTTGCGCCCCGTAATCCACGCATCGAACGGGATCATGGCCTCATCCAGCGGCTCGACCTTGCGCAGGGCGCAGCAGGCATCGGGGTCGAAGGCCCAGAGTTCCGCCGTGGGGTCGCGCTTTTCAAGCTGTACGGGATTCGGGTGCAGGTCGCGCACGTCGCGCAGGCCCAGTGTGCGGGCGAGTTCGTGGCGGTAGGCCAGTGTCTCGGGGAAGTGCTGCCCCGTTTCAAGGAACAGGACCGGAACGGCAGGATCAATTTCAGCCGCAAGGGCCAGCATGACAGCAGATTCCGCCCCGAAGGACGATACCAGCGCGATCCGGCCGCGCAGCCGCGTCAGGGCGACACGCAGCACGTCGGATGCGTTTTCACCCGCCTGCTTCAGTTCAGCCACAACATCCGCATCGATACGCATAATGTTCCCCGCACCCGATTTACACTAGGCCATAGCGTTCTTTTCACGCCACACCTACTCCTGGCGGAGTGTAAAATCAAGGGAAAGGCATAATTTATACGTATCCTGATGCGTATTTCATATATGTCCCCCCGGCATGGCGGCAAGGGGCGCGCCACATGGTGGCTAGCGGCTCATGAGCACCACGATATCGCTGTTTTCAAGCATATGGCGTGTCACCCCGCCCAGGATCATCTGCCGCAGGCGGGAATGGGAATAGGCCCCCATCACCAGCATGTCGGCATTGAAATCATGGGCTGCGGCGAGCATTTCCTCGCCCACGGGCCGTGTATCACTCCCGAATTCGTGAATATTGGCCTCGATGCCATGCAGCGAGAGGAAAGAGCGCACATGCCGCGCCTCCGGTCCGGGCCGCTGGTAGGCGGGACTGTAGAGGATGCACACCGCCTCCGCCCGGCGCAGCAGGGGCAGGGCGTGATGGATGGCCGATGCCGCCTCCGACGTGCCATTCCAGCCGATGCAGATGCGCTTGCCGATGGTAGGCGGCGCTACGGGCGGGGCTATGATGACCCCACGCCCGCTTTCAAACAGGATGGCGTGCAGGGTCTCGGATGAAGAGACATCGCCTTCTGGGTTGGGCTGGCGCAGCACCACGATATCGGACAGCCGCGCCTGAAACGACACCACGCTGCGCGTATGCCCGCTATGGGCGATGAAACTGGCCGAAAGCGCATGCATGTTGCCCGGCGAAAGGGGGGAATCCACCGCCACGACGGGAATATTTTCCCGGCGGGTAAAGGCATCGAACAGGCCGCGCACCTCATGCAGGCGTTCGGAACTCTCCTTCAGCGCGGTGGAAATCATGTCCTGCACCATCACGCCGGACATGCCTTCGCCCACCAGCGGGCCGACTTCCTGCATGTCGGTGCCGACATGCAGCACGGCAAGGTGCGCATCGAACATGCGCGCGACCACGCCGCCTACATGCAGCGCACTTTGCGCGTGGCTTGCGCCACCTAGCGGCAGCAATATCCTGCGCACACACATTTCAATGAGCCTCCTGATCCGTTCACGGGGTGTCCGCATGGGTGGCGTTGCTGGCACCCGTTGCCGGGTAAAACGGATCAGGCGGCATTAAGTTCTGCCCTCAGGGATAAAGGCGCTCGGTCTGCCATCCGTCCGGCGTACGATCCCACACGGCGCGGTCATGCAGGCGGTAGGGGCGATCCTGCCAGAATTCAAAATGCCGGGGCACGAGGCGGAAGCCGCTCCAGTTGGCGGGGCGGGGAATGATCGCCTCCGGGTCGGGGTAGCGGGCCTCAAGGTCCGCCACCGCTTTTTCAAACACGGCGCGGTCGGCAAGAGGGTGCGACTGGTTCGAGGCGATGGCGCCAAGCCGCGAGATGCGGCTGCGGCTGGCAAAATAGGCATCGGCCTCGGCAGGGGTGACGGGTTCGACCGGCCCCTCGATGCGGATCTGGCGGCGGATGCTCTTCCAGTGAAACAGCAGGGCTGCGTGCGGGTTGGCCTTCAGTTCGGCAGCCTTGCGGCTGTTGAGGTTGGTGTAGAACACGAACCCCCGCCGGTCGGCGCCCTTGAGCAGGATCATCCGCACCGAGGGGCGGCCCTCAGCGGTGGCGGTGGCCAGCGCCATGGCGTTGGGGTCGTTGGGCTCATGGGCCGTGGCATCCGCCATCCAGGCCGTGAACAGGTCGAACGGGTCGGCGGCAAGGTCGATCAGGGGAGAGGTCATGGGCTCCGTCCGCTGGGCGTTTCGCGTGCGCCATCTGGCGAGGCGACGGGATGCGAAACATATGGAAACATAAGGTAAGTTACCGTGTGACAAATATTAGCTACAATTACAGCATTCGGCATCTTGTCCGAAACGGCAGCTTGTGCAACCACGAGGCCGAAAATTTCATCCGTCATTTACCAGTTTAAGGATAGCAGCATGTCAGACGGCGCACCCAAAATCGCCATCAAGGGTTCATTGATGAAAGGCAAGCGGGGCCTTGTCATGGGTGTTGCGAATGACCGCTCCATTGCCTGGGGCATCGCGCGCGCCGTGGCCGAACAGGGGGGCGAGCTGGCCTTTACCTACCAGGGCGAGGCTCTGGGCAAGCGCGTGCGCCCGCTGGCCGAGACCGTGGGCTCGACGCTGGTGCTGCCGTGCGACGTGACCGATGACGCCGCGATGGACGAAACCTTTGCCGCCATCGAGAAGGCATGGGGCAAGATCGATTTCCTCGTTCACGCCATTGGCTGGGCGGACAAGCAGTTCCTGCGCGGGCGTTATGTCGATACCCCGCGTGACGCCTTCCTCAAGGCGATGGACATCTCATGCTATTCCTTCACCGCCGTCGCCCGCAGGGCAGCCGCCATCATGAACCCGAATGGCTCGCTGCTCACGCTCACCTATCTGGGGGCAGAGCGCGTGATGCCGCATTATAACGTGATGGGTGTTGCCAAGGCCGCGCTCGAGGCCTCGGTGCGCTACATGGCGGTTGACCTTGGCGGGGATGGCATCCGCGTCAACGGCATCTCGGCAGGCCCCGTCATGACGCTGGCCGCCAATGGCATCGGCGATTTCCGCTACATCCTGAAGTGGAACCAGTACAACTCCCCGCTCGAGCGCAATGTCTCGCTTGAGGAAGTGGGCGGTGCGGGGCTTTACATGCTCTCCGACCTGTCGGGCGGTGTGACGGGCGAGATCCATCACGTTGATTCCGGCTACCACATCGTCGGCATGAAGAACCCCACCGCGCCGGACATTACGGTCGCGGGCAACTGATCGCGGGAAGTCTGCCCTCATGTCGTACAACACCTTCGGCCACATGTTTCGCGTCACCACCTGGGGGGAAAGCCATGGCCCTGCCATTGGCTGCGTGATTGATGGCTGCCCGCCGCGCATCCCGCTGGATGTGGGCGATATCCAGCCCTGGCTGGACCGGCGCAGGCCGGGGCAGTCGAAATTCACCACCCAGCGCCAGGAAGCCGATCAGGTCGAGATCCTGTCCGGCGTGTTCGAGGGGCAGACAACCGGCACCCCCATCTCGCTGCTGATCCGCAATACCGACCAGCGCTCGCGTGATTATGGCGACATCGCCACCCGCTACCGCCCCGGCCATGCCGATGTGGCATATGATACCAAATACGGCATTCGCGACTATCGTGGCGGTGGCCGTTCCTCGGCGCGCGAGACAGCCATGCGGGTTGCCGCCGGCGCCGTGGCGCGCAAGGTGCTTGGCGCTGGCGTGCGTATTCGTGGCGCCATGGTGCAGGTCGGCCCGCACGGTATCGACCGCGCGCGGCTGGATTGGAATCTGGTGGATACCAACCCGCTGTTCTGCCCCGACCCTCGGGCGCTGCCCGTGTGGGAGGATTACCTGGCCGATATCCGCAAAAAAGGCTCGTCAATCGGTGCGGTGATCGAGGTGGTGGCCGAGGGCGTGCCCGCGGGGTTGGGCGCGCCAATCTATGGCAAGCTTGATTCGGACCTTGCCATGGCGCTGATGAGCATCAATGCCGTCAAGGGCGTGGAAATTGGCGAAGGCTTTGCCGCAGCCAGCCTGACGGGCGAGGAAAATGCCGACCCCATGCGCATGGAAGGTGGCAGGCTCCGTTTTGCATCCAACCATGCGGGCGGCGTGCTGGGCGGCATTTCAACCGGGCAGCCGCTGGTGGCCCGGTTTGCGGTCAAGCCCACGAGTTCGATTCTCACGCCCGTGCCGTCCGTCACGCGGGAAGGGGAGAATGTGGACGTGATGACAAAGGGGCGCCACGACCCCTGCGTTGGCATCCGTGCCGTGCCGGTAGGCGAGGCGATGATGGCCTGCGTGCTGGCCGACCACCTGCTGCGCCACCGGGGGCAGGTGGGAAGCTAGGCTTCCCACCTGGCTGCTCAGCCCTTCAGCTTCGCATCCAGCGTAACGGTCGCGTTGAACAGCTTGGAGACCGGGCAGCCTGCCTTTGCCTTCTCCGCCAGTTCCTTGAACCGGGCTTCGCTCGCACCCGGAATTTCGGCTTCCAGCGTCAGTTTGGCATGAGTGATGGCAAAGCCTTCGCCCTGCTTGTCGAGCACGATCTCGGATTTTGCATCAAGCGATTTCGCCGTAAGCCCCGCGCTGCCCAGAATGCCCGAAAGCGCCATGGCGAAGCAGGCCGCATGGGCCGCGCCAAGCAGCTCCTCGGGGTTGGTGCCGGGCTTGTCCTCGAAGCGGGTGTTGAAGCCGTAGGGCTGGCTTTCCAGCACGCCGCTCTGGGTCGAGATCTCGCCCTTGCCATCCTTCAGGCCGCCTGACCAGTGAGCCGTCGCAAATTTCGTGATCGCCATTGCGGTTCAGTCCTTCATGCAGTTGCAGTACGGGCGCATCCGGCACCCTTGGGTGACGGTTATCCCTATCACCGGGCAACAGGGCTGCGGCCCTAAAGTTGCATCACGATGCATTCGCTACCGGTTGGGTCTTGCAATATGCGCCCAAAACGGCCATATCCCGCCACGGTCCCGCGTTGGGGCCAATTCGCACGTGAAGCCGAGACCTCTGGTGTCCTTGCAATACAGGGCGTGCTTCACGGAGGATAAACCAGACACAAGGATATAGCCGACATGGCGATGCCTGAATTCACAATGCGCCAGCTGCTCGAAGCCGGCGTGCACTTCGGTCACCACACCCGTCGCTGGAACCCGCGCATGGCGCCGTACCTGTTCGGCGTGCGCAACCAGGTCCACATCATCGACCTGCAGCAGACCGTTCCCATGCTGGACCGGGCGCTCAAGGCGATCCGTGACACCGTGGCCGGTGGTGGCCGCGTGCTGTTCGTGGGCACCAAGCGCGCCGCTGCCGACCAGGTGGCCGAAGCCGCCAAGCGTTGCGGCCAGTATTACGTCAACCACCGCTGGCTTGGCGGCATGCTGACGAACTGGAAGACCATCACCGGTTCGATCAAGCGCCTGCGCGGCATTGACGAAATGCTGGAAAACGGCACCCAGGGCCTGACCAAGAAAGAAGTCCTGGACATCACCCGCGACCGCGAGAAGCTTGAGCGTTCGCTCGGCGGCATCAAGGAAATGGGCGGCCTGCCGGACATCCTGTTCGTGATCGACACGAACAAGGAAAAGCTGGCGGTCGAGGAAGCCAACAAGCTGGGTATCCCGGTCGTGGCCGTGCTGGACAGCAACTCCGACCCGCGTGGCGTGACCTTCCCGATTCCGGGCAATGACGACGCCATCCGCGCCATCGCGCTGTATTGCGAGCTGGTTTCGTCCGCCGTGCTCGATGGCATCTCCGCCGAGCTCGGCGCATCGGGCGAGGACTTCGGGGCATCCGAGGAACTGCCGGTCGACCCCGCCGTGGAAACGGCCGTGACGGAAGCCGCCGCTAGCGCGGAATGAAAACGGGCGCCAGCGTAGCCCCGGCCCGCTGGCGCAACTGACACAGCAAGGACACGCCCCGCCCGCTTGCGGGGCGTGCGCATGTCGTGATGGAGTATCAGCATAATGGCGCAAATTACCGCAGCGCTCGTCAAGGAACTTCGCGAGAAGACCGGCGCGGGCATGATGGACTGCAAGAAGGCCCTCAACGAAGCCGAAGGCGACATCGAGGGCGCGATCGACTGGCTGCGCAAGAAGGGCCTTTCGGCTGCGGCCAAGAAGTCCGGCCGTGTTACGGCTGAGGGCCTGGTAGGCGTGGCGCAGGCCGACCTGAAGGCCGCCATGGTCGAGATCAACGCCGAGACCGACTTCGTTGCCCGCAACGAGCATTTCCAGAACTTCGTGTCCGAAGTGGCGCATGCCGCCCTGAGCGTGGGCGACGATCTGGAAAAGCTCAAGGGCGCGGTGCTGAAAAGCGGCCGCACCGTGGCCGATGAACTGACGCACCTGATCGCCACCATTGGCGAGAACATGTCCATCCGCCGCGCGCGCGTGCTGAGCGTGCCCTCGGGCGTGGTCGCCACCTACGTGCATGGCGCTGTCAGCCCCGGCCTGGGCAAGATTGGCGTTCTGGCCGCTGTTGAAGCGCCGAGCGCCAGCGAAGCGCTGGAAGACCTGGGCCGTCGCATCGGCATGCATGTCGCCGCCACCCGCCCGGCAGCGCTGGATGTTGACAGCGTCGACCCGCAGGCGCTCGAGCGCGAGCGCGCGGTGCTGGTGGAGCAGGCCAAGGCTTCGGGCAAGCCCGATGCCATCATCGAGAAGATGGTCGATGGCCGCATCCGCAAGTTCTATGAGGAAGTGGTGCTGCTCGAGCAGGTCTGGGTGCATGATGGCGAAAGCCGCGTGCGCAAGATCGTGGAGAAGGCAGGCGCCAAGCTGAACGGCTTCGAGCGCTTCCAGCTCGGCGAAGGCATCGAGAAAGAAGACAACGACTTTGCCGCTGAAGTGGCGAAGGCTGCCGGCAACTGATCCCGTTGCCGGTTTCCGGTTTTCTTTTAACAAGGGCGGGGGCTTCCTGATGGAATGGGAGGCACCCGCCCTTGTGCTTTCTGCCACGCCCTATGGCGAGGGCAGCGCCATCGTGCATGTGCTCACCAGTGAGCATGGCCTCTATCACGGCCTTGCGCGTGGCGGTTCATCAAGCCGGGGGCGCGCGGTCTGGCAGACCGGCAACCTGGTGCGCGCGCTCTGGGTGGCGCGGCTGTCCGAGCAGCTTGGCAATATCTCGGCCGAGGTGGTGCATGCCTCGGCTGCGCGCATCCTCAATGACCCGCTGCCACTGGCCATGCTGGCCTCGCTCTGCGCTCTGGCCGATGGCTGCCTGCCCGAGCGCGAGCCGCACCCCGCCATTTTTCAGGGGCTGGCCAGCCTGCTGGCGCGCATCAGCCTCGACCCGCACTGGGCGGTGACCGAGGCCATGCCCGAAATCGTGCGCTGGGAACTGATGCTGCTCTCCGATCTCGGCTTCGGCCTTGATCTGACCCGCTGCGCGCTCGGTGGGCCTGCTGATGACCTGCGCTGGGTCTCGCCGCGCACGGGGCGTGCGGTATCGGACAGCCGGGCAGGGGAATGGCGCCAGCGCCTGCTGCCGCTGCCCGGTTTCGTGCTGCATCCTGATGAAATCGGCACCCCGCAGGACTGGTATGACGGCCTGCGCCTGACCGGGCATTTCCTGCAACGCGATGCGTTTGGCCAGCGCCATCGCCCGGTGCCCGAAGCACGTGGCAGGCTGCTCGACCTGATCGCGCGCGAAGCCGATATCACGCCGCCAGATACGCCCGCGGATGCAACGCCGGCCACGCCTGGCTGATACACCATTGGACAAACCGTAAAGTTTCGCTATCTGTTCACCTGCGGGAGGAAGATTGCATGCCTGTGGACCCAACAGTCGGCCATATTGAAGATACCAAGCTGGCCGATGCGCTGAGCCAGCGCTACCTGGCCTATGCCATGTCGACCATCATGTCGCGCTCGCTGCCCGATGTGCGCGATGGGCTCAAGCCCGTGCACCGGCGCATGATCTATGCCATGCAGCAGCTCAAGCTTGACCCCACGGCGGGGTTCAAGAAATGCGCCCGCGTGGTGGGTGACGTGATCGGTAAATACCACCCGCATGGCGATGCCTCGGTCTATGAGGCGCTGGTGCGGCTGGCGCAGGATTTTGCCGTGCGCTACCCGCTGGTGGAAGGGCAGGGCAATTTCGGCTCGATCGATGGCGATAACGCCGCCGCCATGCGCTACACCGAATCCCGCCTCACCGCCGTGGCCAAGGCCCTGCTTGAAGGCATTGACGAGGACAGCGTCGATTTCCGCCCCACCTATGATGGCGAGGAGCAGGAGCCGGTCGTGCTGCCTGCGGCCTTCCCCAACCTGCTGGCCAACGGGGCGGCGGGCATTGCCGTGGGCATGGCAACCTCCATCCCGCCACATAACGTGGGCGAGATCTGTTCAGCCGCCCTTGCGCTGATCCGCAAGCCCGCCACCACCACGCTTGAGCTGCTTGAGCACATGCCGGGACCGGACTTTCCCACCGGCGGGGCCATCGTGGAGGATCGTGACGCCATCGCCCGCGCGTATGAGACCGGGCGCGGCTCCTTCCGCATCCGCTCGAAGTGGGAAGTGGAACAGGGCCGTTTCGGCACATGGCAGATCGTGGTGACCGAGATCCCGTATCAGGTGCAGAAATCTCGCCTGATCGAGCAGGTGGCCGATCTGATGGAGCAGAAAAAGCTCCCGCTTCTGGCCGATATCCGCGATGAAAGCACGACGGACATCCGCCTGGTGCTTGAGCCCAAGTCACGCGGCATCGAACCCGCCGTGCTGATGGAAACGCTGTTCCGCGCCACCCAGCTTGAAAGCCGCTTTGGCCTGAACATGAACGTGCTTGGCGCCGATCAGGTGCCCGGCGTGCGCAGCCTCAAAGAGGTGCTGCAGGCCTGGCTCGATCACCGGCACGACGTGCTGCTGCGCCGCAGCACCAACCGGCTGCAGGCGGTCAACCGGCGGCTGGAAATTCTCGATGGCTTCCTTGCGGTCTACCTCAACCTTGATGAGGTCATCCGCATCGTGCGCGAGGAGGATGATGCGAAGGCGGCGCTGATGGCCACGTTCAGCCTGACCGAACTGCAGGCTGACTCCGTGCTCAACATGCGCCTGCGCAGCCTGCGCCGGCTTGAGGAAATGGAAATCCGCGCCGAGCATGCCAAGCTGAGCGCGGAAAAACAGTCCCTGCAGGACCTGCTGGGCCAGGAAGGCCTGCGATGGAAGCGCATTGCGGCTGAAATCAAGGATATCCAGAAGAACTTTGGCAGTGGTGCGCTTGGGGCCCGGCGCAGCACGCTGGCCGAACCGCCGCCCGAGATCGATGTGGAAGCCGCCCTGCCGGTCGAGCGCGATCCGCTGACGGTCATCCTGTCGCAAAAGGGCTGGATCCGCACCGTGCGCGGCCACGGGCAGGACCCGCAGGGCCTCAAGTTCAAGGAAGGCGACGGGCCGGGCATGGAGGTGGAATGCCACAGCAACGACCGGCTGTGCGTCTTCGCCACCGATGGCCGCGCCTTTACGCTGCGCGTGGCCGACCTGCCACGTGGCCGGGGCGATGGCCAGCCGCTGCGTTTGCTGATCGACCTGTCGAATGATGAGGACATCATCACGATGTTCCCGGTTGATGACAGCGCAAAGCGCCTGCTCGCCTCGAGTGCCGGGCGCGGGCTGGTGGTGGCGGAATCAGCCATGACGGCGGAAAAGCGCACCGGCAAGCAGATCCTGAACCTCAAGGAAAACGAAAGCGCGCTGGTCTGCGCCCCTGCAGGCGGCGATCATGTGCTCGTGCTGGGGCAGAACAGGCGCATGCTGGTCTTCCCGCTCGAGCAGTTGCCGGAAATGACGCGCGGCCTTGGCGTGATCTTGCAGAAATACAAGGAAGGTGGCCTGCGCGATGCTGTGGTGTTTGACGCAGCCAGTGGCCTGCCCTGGCCAGATCCCAACCGCACCCGCGCCTTTGCCGATGTGAAGGAGTATGTGGGCAAGCGCGCCGATACCGGCAAACAGGCCCCCGCCTGGGCCACCCGCAAACCAAAGGGCTGAAAGAGAAAAGTTTCTGGCGAAGCTTTTTTCAAAAAGCTTTGAATAACGCTGTCTTTTAAAAAAAAGGCAGCGCCCAGAAACTTTTACTTGCCGTCAATATCCGGTTGCGGCGGATGGAACAGGTCATCGGGCAGGAAGGCGCTGTCCTGCGGCTGCGCGGCATCAGGCTGGCTCAGGTCAAGGTCATGCCACACGCCGCGCGTCATGATCTGGGCGGGGCGGAAGCGGGCCTTGTAGGCCATCTTGTGGCTCTCGCTGATCCAGTAGCCCAGATACAGGTAGGGCAGGCCGAGCGTGCGGGTATATTCGATCAGGTGCAGCACCGCGAACGTGCCCAACGAGCGCGAGGGCAGGTCGGGGTCGAAAAAATCGTAAACGGCAGACAGCCCGTCATCAAGCTGGTCCACCAGCGCCACGCAGACCAGGCGGCCCGCCGCATCGCGGAACTCGATCATGAAGGTCTCGACCGTCGTATCCTCGATCATGGCGCGATAATCGGGGAAGGTCATGGAGGCCATGTCACCCCCGTCATGCCGGGTGGCCTGATAGGCGCTGAACAGGTTGAACTGCTCGGGCGTGGCATGGGGCTGCACGCGTGTGCCGCGTAGCCCGTTATTGCGCCCCAACACGCGGCGCTGCGTGCGGCTGGGCGCAAAGCGGGCAACCGGCACGCGTATGGGCGTGCAGGCGGTGCAGTTGGCGCATACGGGGGCATAGGCAATGGTGTGGCTGCGCCTGAACCCCGCGCGTGACAGGCGGTTATGGAACGGCACGGCCTCGGGGCCGCCAATTTCGGTCACGACCTTGCGCTCCATGCGCCCCGGCAGGTAGGGGCAGGGCATGGGGGCGGTGGTATAGAACAGCTGTGGATGCCGTGGCGATGTGTAGGTCATGCGCTCTTCACCAGCCGGAAAACGGAAAAAAGACAGCCCCGCGAACCGGAAAGAAAGACTGCCCGTATGCTTATACGGTTATCATATCTCTCCGGTTGCAGGCATCAACTATCCGGCGGTGCCAGAGGAGCGCTTTCAGGCCGGATCAGGCGCGCAGCAGGCGGGCGGCGTCGAGCGCGAAATAGGTCAGCACGCCATTGGCGCCCGCGCGGCGGAAGGCCATCAGGCTCTCCAGTATCACGCGGTCACGGTCGAGCCAGCCGTTCTGTATGGCGGCCATCAGCATCGCGTATTCACCCGAGACCTGGTAGGCGAAGGTCGGCACCGCGAATTCCTGCCGCACGCGCGCGATCACGTCCAGATACGGCATGCCGGGCTTGACCATGACCATATCGGCCCCTTCGCGCAGGTCCTGGGCGACTTCACGCAGGGCTTCATCGCTGTTGGCGGGGTCCATCTGGTAGGTTTTCTTGTCACCCGTCAGCAGCCCGCCCGAACCCAGCGCATCACGGAAGGGGCCGTAGAAGGCGCTGGCATACTTGGCGGCGTAGGACATGATGCGGGTATTGACCAGCCCGCTGGCATCGAGCGCCGTGCGGATGGAGCCGATGCGTCCGTCCATCATGTCGGACGGGGCGATGATGTCGATGCCCGCCGCGGCCTGGTTGACCGCCTGCGTGACCAGGATTTCCACCGACGGGTCATTGACCACGTAGCCATCCTCGATCAGCCCGTCATGGCCGTGGCTGGTATAGGGATCGAGCGCCACATCGCCGATCAGGCCGATTTCAGGGAATTCCTTTTTCAGCAGGCGGGCTGCGCGGCACATCAGGTTATCGGGGTTGGTGGCCTCGGTCCCGGCTTCATCACGCAGGCTGGTGGGGGTGATGGGAAACAGGGCGAGGGCAGGGATGTCGAGCTTCGCTGCCGGCTCGACATGAGCTGCCAGCCGGTCAAGGCTGACACGCTGCACGCCGGGCATGGAGGCCACGTCCGTTACGGCGTTGGTGCCCTCGGTCACGAAGATCGGCCAGATCAGGTTATCGGTCGAGAGCGTGTTTTCAGTAACGAGGCGCCGGGTGAACCGGTCATGCCGGTTACGCCGCAGCCTTACATGGGGAAACTGACCGATGCTCATCCAATCCAACTCCAGTGAAGTAAAGGGAGCCCGACTATGATCCGCCAGCCGCGTCCTGCCAAATGATGATGCGGTAACACTTACTCCCGCTCCTGCATGGCAGGCATGTCGTGGCCCAGCCTGCTGTGCCGCATGCCATACAGCCCGTACACCACCAGCCCGATGGCCAGCCACACCACCAGCCGCAGCCAGGTCAGTCCATCAAGCGAGACCATGACCGCAAGGCAGCTTGCAATGCCGGCAACGGGCACGACCATGCCGCCGGGCACGCGGAACACGCGCGGGCGATCGGCTTCACGCACGCGCAGCACCATCACGCCCACGCACACGATGACAAAGGCCAGCAGCGTGCCGATTGAGGTCATGTTGGCCAGTTGCGTAATGGGCAGGAAGGCCGCCATGACACCGGTCACCACCATGAAGAACAGATGGCAGGCCACAGGCGTGCCCCAGCGTTTATGGGTGCGGCCAAACATGGGCGGCAGCAGCCCGTCGCGCGACATGGCGAAGAACACACGGCTCTGCCCCAGCAGCATGAGCAGCATGACCGACAGGAACCCGCATATCACCCCCACCTTGACGGCGGCCTTGAGCCAGACAAAGGGGGTCTGGTCGATGGCGGTGGCCACGGGGGCGGCATCACCTGCAAGGTCGCGGTAATTGACCAGCCCCGTCAGCACGAACGAGAAGCTGATATAGACCAGCGTGCAGATGACCAGCGTGCCCATCAGCCCGATGGGCATGGCGCGGCCGGGGTTCCGGGTTTCCTGCGCTACGGTGGAGATCGCGTCAAACCCCAGATAGGCGAAGAACACCAGCCCCGCCGCCCGCATGATGCCTGACAGCCCGTAATGCCCGAACTCACCCGTGTTGGGGGGGATGAAGGGCGTGTAGTTCGCGGTCTTGATGTAGGGCAGGCCAAAGCCGATCACGGCGGCGATGATGATCAGCTTGACCACCACGATCACGCCGTTGAGCCGCGCGGATTCGGAAATGCCGCGCATGAGCAGGACGGAAAGCGCGAAAATGACGAACACGGCAGGCAGGTTGGCCAGGCCATGCACGGGCTGGCCACCCGCCATGCCCACCACCTCGAATGGCGAGGCCATGAAGCGGGGATCGATATGGATGCCCCAGCCCTCCAGCAGCGAGCGCATGTACCGCGCCCAGCTGACCGACACGGCAGAAGCGCCTACCGTATATTCCAACACCAGATCCCAGCCGATGATCCAGCCCGCCAGCTCCCCCAGCGCGGCATAGGCATAGACATAAGCACTCCCCGCCGAGGGGATCATCCCCGCAAGCTCGCCATAGCACAGCCCGGCAAAGGCGCAGGCGATGGCGGCTACCGCAAATGACACGATCACGGCAGGCCCGGCATTGTTGCCCGCGGCGATGCCGGTCAGCGAGAACAGGCCCGCCCCGATGGTGCCGCCCACGCCAAGGGTCAGCAGGCTGCCAACCCCCAATACGCGTTTCAGCCCGGCATCGGGCATGGGCGCGCCCACGGGCAGCCTGCGCAGCAGCGCGCGCCTGATGTCCGTGCTCATGGGGTCACACCTGTCATGCCGCGGGGGAGTGCATGGGGGGGAACAACTGTCAAATCAGCCTCTCTCGGTCATTTTGGCGTTGTCTAAACGCCACGATATGGCGCACATAGCAGGCCTGTCCCCATAGGTGTCATGTCCGTTTGCCCAGCCGGAAATGACAGACGATAATTTGATGGAGAACCATACCGGTGTCGGACCCTATCAGCCAGAGTGACCTCAAGCAGTTTTTCCGCGCCCCCCTGACCGAAGCCGACCCCGATGTCGCCGCCATGATCGATGCGGAACTGGTGCGTCAGCGCGACGGGATCGAACTGATCGCCAGCGAGAACATGGTCTCGGCCGCCGTCATGGCCGCCCAGGGCAGCGTCCTGACCAACAAATACGCCGAAGGCTATCCCGGTCGCCGCTATTATGGCGGCTGCGTGGAAGTGGACAAGGTCGAGACCCTGGCCATCGAGCGCGTGAAGAAGATGTTCGGCGCCGAATTCGCCAACGTGCAGCCCCATTCCGGCGCCAACGCCAACCAGGCCGCCTTCATGGCCATGGTCAAGCCGGGCGATACCGTGATGGGCATGAGCCTTGCCGCCGGTGGCCACCTGACGCATGGCGCGGCTCCCAACTACTCGGGCAAGTGGTTCAATGCCGTGCAGTACGGCGTGCGCAAGCAGGACGGCCTGCTCGACTACGAGGAAATGGAGCGCCTGGCCCGCGCCGAGAAGCCGAAGCTGATCGTGGCCGGTGGCTCGGCCTATCCGCGCGTCATCGATTTCGCCCGCTTCCGCGCCATTGCCGATGAGGTGGGGGCTTACCTGATGGTGGACATGGCGCATTTCGCGGGCCTTGTCGCCGCCGGGCTGTATCCCTCGCCGGTGCCGCATGCGCATGTCGTGACCTCGACCACGCACAAGACCCTGCGCGGCCCGCGTGGCGGCCTGATCCTGACCAACGATGCCGACCTGGCCAAGAAGATCAACTCCGCCGTGTTCCCTGGCCTGCAGGGCGGCCCGCTCATGCATGTCATCGCGGGCAAGGCGGTGGCGTTTGGCGAGGCGCTGCGCCCCGACTTCAAGACCTATCAGGAAGCCGTGGCCAGCAATGCCCGCATCCTGGCCGAGACACTGGTCAAGGCTGGTTTTGACATCGTGACCGGCGGCACCGACTGCCACCTGATCCTTGTCGACCTGCGCCCCAAGGGCGTTACGGGCCGTGCCGCCGAGCGCGCGCTCGAGCGCGCGGGCATTACCGCCAACAAGAACGCCATTCCCTTCGACCCCGAAAAGCCCGCCATCACCTCGGGCATCCGCTTGGGCAGCCCGGCGGCCACCGCGCGTGGCTTTGGCGCAGCCGAGTTCCATGAAATCGGCCTGATGATCGACGAAGTGCTGACCGCCCTTGCCAAGACACCCGGTGAGGAAGGCTGCGAGAAGACGGAGCAGGCCGTGCATGCCCGCGTCAAGGCGCTGTGCGCCCGCTTCCCCATCTACGCCTGAACATGAGGCACGCCCGCCCCGGTCGATAACGGGGCGGGCCTTACGCCGGACTACTGGCGGCCCGGGCGAAGCGCACCGCCGTATGTCCGCGCGCGGGGCGCAGGTTGGGCATGACCAGCATGCACCGGTCATAGGGCGTGCGGATCTCGTCACGCCCGTCATGCGCGACCAGCGTGCCCCGTGCGGGCAGGACCTGCCCGCCACGGAACGGGGCCACAAAACGGAACGCGCCGGTGCGCGCCGTCACCACATCCGTCACCACCATATCGCGTTGCGGCACGGATGTGCCGGAAGCCGGCACCGGCAGGCCACAGCACGGCCCGATCAGGGACATGACAGCCTGCATGGCCCGGCTTACCGTGCTTTCATGCCAGTGCTGCCCTGCCTCGAGCAGGCAGGCGGCGGCGGGGCCCTCATCGCTGAAGCGGGGATGGTCGATCAGCCTGCATCCGCTCGGGTGCCCCTGATCGGCCACGGCCGTTGCGACACCGCCAATGCGCTGCGCCATCTCCCGCCCCGCTGTTGCCAGCCCTGACAGGATCAGCGGATCACCCGGCCACAGCATGGAATGCAGGTCGAGCAGCCTGTCCGCCGTCAGGATAACGGGCAGCAGCACACGCGCGCGGTCGAGTTCATGCGCGGCACGCGACCCCGCCAGCGTTGCGGGCGACCAGACGCGGTTCATGTCTTCGTCCACGCAGCGCGCCCTTATGGGGTCACGCGGGTCGAAAAGGTCCATGGCCTCGGGGTTGGCGAATATGAAGGATAGGCGGCCAGAACGCGGGCGGATGCGCGCGCGCAGCAGGCGGTCAAGCACGATGGCGCCCGCGAATTCATTACCGTGGATCAGGCTGACACACACGATATGCGGCCCCGGCCTGCGCCCCTCGTAATGCATGACACCGGGTATGCCGCAATTCCCCGCCCGCCATGGCGCGATGTCAGGAGGGGTGAGGTCAACGCGCCATCGGGGCAGGGGCTGGGCTGGCGGCGGCAGGCGGTCAAGAAACGGCGTGGGTCGTGTCACGCGCACCGGCAGCGGTGCTTCATCCGGCCCACATGTCATGCTCCGTGCCGCCCGACAGGGCGCAGGCCGGCCCCATCACGGTGCAGGCCGGGTGCGTGCATGACAGCGTGGTTCATCATGCCAGCAGTTTATCCGGCCCGCCTGCCACGGCAAGGCCACCACCCCGCCCGGGGCATGACAAATGCATGACAGTGTGCAGGCTTATTCCGGCAGTGTTGCGATACGGATACGCTGGCCGGTCAGGCGTTCGATCTCCTTCAGCGCCTGACGCTCCTCGGGCGCACACAGGGCCACGGCCATGCCGCGTCGGCCCGCGCGCGCCGTGCGGCCGATGCGGTGCACATAGGCTTCGGCGGGGGAGGGAATATCGTGGTTGATGACCAGGGCAATGTCGTCAATATCGATTCCGCGCGCCATCACGTCGGTCGCCACCAGCACGCCCACGCGGCCCTGGCGGAAATCACGCAGCATATGCTCGCGCCGGGCCTGCGAATGATCGCCATGAATGGCAACGGCCGGCGTCAGCGCCGAGACCGCGCGGGCGATGGCATCCGCCTCGTGGCGCGTACGCACGAAGATCATCACGCGCTGCATGCCATACTGGCGCAGGCAGGCCAGCGTTGCCGCCGCCTTTTGGCGCATCGGCACGAAAATGGCGTATTGCGCGATGCGGGGCGCGGGAGCCTGTTCGGCCTCCATGCTCACGCGCACGGGCTTGTGCAGCAGGCGGGCCGCGAGGTCTGCCATAGCGGGCGGCATCGTGGCCGAGAAGAGCAGGGTCTGGTGGCGTGGCGGCAGGGCGGCTGCCAGGGCCAGCATGTCCTCGGCAAAATTGGGGTCGAGCATGCGGTCCGCCTCATCAAGCACGAACTGCGTGATGGTGGAC
The DNA here is from genome assembly GCF_054182245.1 of Komagataeibacter sp. NFXK3. Classification (NCBI taxonomy): domain Bacteria; kingdom Pseudomonadati; phylum Pseudomonadota; class Alphaproteobacteria; order Acetobacterales; family Acetobacteraceae; genus Komagataeibacter; species Komagataeibacter sp. NFXK3. The sequence continues at coordinate 76,859 of NZ_JAPIVJ010000005.1, read as the reverse complement.
AGGTCGAGTTCGCCGCCCCGCGCGAGGTCGATCACGCGCCCCGGCGTGCCGACCACGATGGCGATTCCCTCGGCCAGCGTTTTCGCCTGTGCCGCGCGCGCCGTGCCGCCGGTAGCCTGCAGCGCGCGCAGGCCGCTGCCACGGGCGAGGCCACGCAGCACGCCCGCCGTCTGGCCCGCAAGCTCGCGCGTGGGCGAAAGGACAAGGCAGCGCACGCGGCTGTTATCGGCGCTGTCATCCGCGCCTTCGCCCTGCATCAGCGCGGACAGGAGCGGGGCCGCGAAGGCGATGGTCTTGCCACTGCCGGTGCTGGCAAGGGCCTCCACGTCCCGACCCGCCATGATGGGGGGAATGACCGCGTTCTGGATCGCGGAAGGTTGGTGCAGGCCCATGCGGGCCAGTGCTGCCACCACGCGGCCATCAAGCCCCATGCCGGAAAATGTCGGTTCTGTCTCGCTCATTGCTGCCCCATAGCGCGGGTAAGCCCGCGACAAAAGGGGCAGGGCATTGACGGCCCGCCCCATGTCCCGCCAGATGGCGGCATGGATGCTTCCTTACGCCCCGCAACCGTTATCGCGCCAGACCTTGCGGGCATGCGCTCGCAAACCTTTGGCCTGGCGCAGCGCGCGGGCCTTGCACCCGAACTGCATGCCCTGGCGCCACGCGGCCTGTGGCGGCACATGCCCGCCGCCTGGTGGCCCGCACCGCTGCGCGCCATCAGGCCGCTCGGCCTGCCCGATACATATCGCGACAACCCGGTCATCACCATAGGCGGCAGCGGGGGCGCGGTAGGGGCGGCGCTGAAGCGCGAAGGGGCCTGCGTGATACAGGTGCAGAACCCCCGCCTTTCACCCGCGCACTTCGATCTGCTCATTGCCAACCACCATGACCGGCTGCGCGGCCCCAATGTCGTGCTCACGCGCACGGCGCTGCATGGCATGACCCCCGCTCTGCTGGCGCAGGCGCGGGAGGAATGGGCGCCCCGGCTGGCGCATCTGCCCCGCCCGCTGGTCTCGGTGCTGGTAGGGGGCGGCAACGGGCGCTTCCGCCTTGGCCCGGCAGAAGGGGCTGCCCTGGCGGCTGACCTGGCGGCCATGATGCGGCGTGACCGCGTGGGCATTGCGCTCACGCCCTCGCGCCGCACCGACCCTGCCGTATGCCGTGAACTGCAACGCGCCCTTGCAGGCCCCGATGCATGGGTATGGGACCAGACCGGGCCCAATCCCTATCCTGGCCTGCTGGCCTGTGCCGATGCGATCGTGGTGACGATGGACAGCGTTTCCATGGTATCAGAGGCGGTGGCAACATCCGTGCCCGTAATGGTGGCGGCACTGCCGGGCCGGTCGCGGCGCATCGGGCATTTCCTGCGTGAGCTCGAACACGCTGGCCGCATCCGCCCCTTTGCCGGACGGCTGGAAACATGGGGGGCAACACCCCTTGATGATACCGAACTGGCGGCGCAGGCCGTGCGGCACTATTGTGGCCTGCCACCCTTGGCCTGATCACCCTCCCGCCCGCACCGAAGTGGAACAAGACGGCACCCATGCTTGGCATTCGTACCTTTGACCCGCGCACCGGCGGCAACATGGCCTACCGGGCCCTGACCCATCCGCTCGCCGCTGAAAAACTGGCCATTCTGAACCACGCACTGGCCGAGGCCGGTCCTGTCGCGATCTATGACCCGCACGGCATGGCTGAAACCATCCTGCCCCTGCTGCCCGTGCCGCTACAGGTTGCGGAACTGTACACCCATGATTCGCTCAGGGTAGGGCAGCCCTGCTGCGGGCAGGTGCTGCGCGCGCTGGCTGACCTGCCCGCAAGTACGGCCACGACCGTGTGGGCGCTGGATTTTGCATCGAGCATGATGGAAAACCGCCTGGCCGGCCTCATGCCTGCGGGCGGCACGCTGCACACGCTGGCCCCGGTCCGCCTGCCGCAGGACATGCTCTCGGTGGGGCACCATTATCTTGATCGGCTCAATTTCGGCACCAATTTCGCGTTCTTCCGCGAAACAGAAGAGTTCTCCACCCGTCTGGTCACCGCCAATTACTGGGCCCGCTACGGCGCGCGCGACGTCCGGCTGTGGCTGCGTTTGTTCGATGAAAGCGGCTGCGTGCTGCACACATGGGAACAGCCCGTGCCGAAAGGCGAACAGGCTATCGTGCTGGATAGCGCCGAGATCCGCCAGCGCTTCGGCCTGCCCGCGTTTACCGGCCAGCTTTTCATCCATGCCATCGGCATCGCGGGCCATGATGTGGTGAAATACGCGCTCGAGACGCGCGGCAAGGGGGCCAATGCCAGCCTGTCGGTCACGCATGATGCCAATGCCTGGCCTGCCAACCGCTACGCCAACCTGCCAGCCCCCGCACCGGGCGAGGACGTGGTGCTGTGGGTACAGAACAGCCACGACCTGACCATTCCTGCTGGCACCATGACGCTGAACCGCATGGGGTGTGACGAACAGGTGGCCATTAGCCAGACGCTGGCCCCGTACCAGACGCTGGCGGTGCATGTGCATGACATGCTGCCCGATCTCGCCTGGCCCGCGCAGGTTGAATTCCGCGCGGGCGGGTATGTCGTGCGCCCGCGTTATGAGGTGACGCGCGCTGGCCGCACCCGCATCGCGCACCTTAACGTGCAGCGCGCCGATTTGCAGCCTGATCCCGGCATTGCCGGACTGGACCCGCGTTTTTTCGGGCGGGGGTATCTGCTGCCCTTTCCGGTGCCTGACCCCGCGCGTTACCGCACGCTGGTCGTACCCGCCCCCATGGCCGAAAGCCTGACAAGCCTGCCCGTGCGCGTGGACTGCTTCGATCAGGCCGGGCAGGCCGGGCCCGCGCGGTTCATGGGCAATCTGGGGCGTGACCATGCCAGCATGCTTGATGCGGGCGCGCTTGCAGGCGGGGCAGGACATGCCGAACTTGTCTATGACTTTTGCGAAGGCGGGCAGGCCGATGGCTGGCTGCATGCCCTGATCCGCTACGAGGACCGCATGAGCGGCCATGTGGCCGAGACCAGTTTTGGCGCGCATATCTTCAACACCGCCATGACCTATCGCGGGGAGCCGCAATCCTATGCTGGGCCGCCGCCGGGGCTTTCCACCAGACTGTTCCTGACTGCAGCGCTGCATGAACCCTACAGTTGCTGCATGCTCATCTATCCGGCATCAGGGCCGTGGCATGCCATGTCAGACACACAGCTTTCGCTCCATGCCGCCCATGGCGCGGTCATGGCAGAAGAGCGGCTGGCCATTCCGCTGTCTGGCTCGTGCGAAATCTGGCCGCACGAGGTATTCGGGCGGGCTGCGCTGGAAATTGCGGGCGAGGGGGCTTATGTCATCATCCGTGACACGACCTGCCGCCTGTTTGGCTATCATGGCCGCAGGAGCGGAGACGGACGGTTTTCAATCGACCATATGTTCGGCTTCTGAACGTACCGTGGGCAGGCATAAGGCTTGCGCGCGGGGCGCAGGCCCGGCCTGACTGCTCCGTAAAGCAATGAACCGGCCCATGACCGGCATGGAGGAATACCGACCACACCATGATCGTACAGGACACCAATTTCTTCTGTGACATGCCCGACGACATGAAATACCTGCGCGACCGCAACCCGCCGCAGAATTTTCTTGAGCAGAACATGATCTTTGTCCTGCCCGAGCGGCTGCGCAAGTTCCGGCGCAACCTGTATCATGTCCGGCGCACGGAGGCGGATGCCACCGTTTACGCGCCGCTGTTCCGGGTGCGCTGCATCACCGAACGTGAGCCTGTGCCAGAAGGCTATGACGGGCCGTTTGATGTGTTTCCCTTCTACACCAACCCCACCCGCAAGCGCCGCCGCACGCTTGATTACTACGTGCTGTTCCTGTTTCAGGACAAGCTGTCCTACGTCAAATGCCGCGATGCGTTAGGGCAGGTGCCGTAAGCTTTACCAAAACTTTTGGGGCTGGCGTGATGTGGCCAGCCTGTCCATACGGCAACGCGCTGCGTGTGCCATGCCCATTGTTATGGGCTGCAACGCAGTGTTTTATGCTCGTATTATCAGGGATATAAGGCCGGATGGTGGGTGCGACAGGGATTGAACCTGTGACCCCCGCCGTGTGAAGGCGATGCTCTACCGCTGAGCTACGCACCCATCCGCTTCGGTGGGGCTTATTTAGTCCAGGCAGGCAGGGTGCGCAAGAGGGAAAAATCGCTTTCGGGTCATTTTCCACCCACACGGCGGAAGCGGTAGGCCAGGGCCTCGGCAATATGGCCACGCTCCACATCGGGCTGCGCGCCCAGATCGGCTATGGTGCGGCCCACGCGCAGCAGGCGGGTAAAGCCACGGGCGGAAAGACGCATTTTTTCAGCGGCCTGCACGGCAAAGTCACGCGCGGGCGCGGTGATGCGGAAATCATCGGTCGAGGCCTCGGCATTGCGGGCCTCGCCCTGACGGGCCTGCTGGCGGCCCACGGCCTCACGCACGCGGGCCGCCACAATGGCACTGGTCTCGCCACCCTTGAGTTCGGCAATGCGGCTCAGGGGCATCGGTTCGACATGCACGGTCATGTCCAGCCGGTCGAGCAGCGGGCCGGACAGGCGGGCCTGATAATCCTCGCCACAGCGGGGCGCCTTGCGGCATTCCTGCGCCGCATCGCCCAGATAGCCGCATTTGCACGGATTCATGGCTGCAATGAGCTGGAAGCGGGCAGGGTAGGTGACATGGGCCGCGGCCCGGGCGATGGAAATGCTGCCGGTTTCCATCGGCTGGCGCAGCACTTCGAGCGCCGCGCGGCCAAATTCGGGCATTTCATCCAAAAACAGCACGCCGCGATGCGCAAGGCTGACCTCGCCGGGCCGCGCCCGCGCACCGCCACCGCTCAGGGCCGCAGGGCTGGAGGAATGATGCGGATCGCGGAACGGTGGCCGGCGCACGGGCTGGCCATCCCTGAGCAGGCCGCCAATGCTGTGAATGCGGCTGATCTCCAGCATTTCAACTGGCGTGAGGTCCGGCATGATGCCGGGCAGGCGGGCGGCCAGCATGGATTTACCAGCACCGGGCGGCCCGACCATGAGCAGCGAATGACGGCCCGCGGCGGCAATTTCCAATGCGCGGCGCGCGGTTTCCATGCCGCGGATATCAGCGAGGTCGGGCAGGGCGGTCAGGTCTTCTGGCGCGATGGGGGGCAGTTCGACCGGCTCGATCACCTGCTGGCCGCGAAAATGGTTGAGCAGCTCGGGCAGGGAGCGGATGGCGAGGATGTCCATGTCCTCACTGGCCCAGCGGGCCTCCACGCCCTGGGCTGCAGGGCAGATCAGCCCGAGCGACAGGCTGGCCGCGGTCATGGCGGCAGGCAGCACGCCACAGACCGGGTTGACGCCGCCATCAAGCGACAGCTCGCCCAGGGCCGCGTAACGCTGCGCCATGTCACCCGAAAGCAGGCCCATGACGACAAGCAGGGCAAGGGCGATGGGCAGGTCGAAATGCGATCCTTCCTTCATCAGGCTGGCAGGCACCATATTGACCACGATGCGTTTGGCCGGCAGCGCAAGGCCCATGGCCGACAGGGCCGCGCGCACGCGCTCACGCGATTCATTGATGGCCTTGTCCGGCAGGCCCACGATCAGGAAAGATGGCAGGCCGACGGAAAGCTGGACCTCGACTTTGACAGGAACGGCCTCGATGCCGGAAAATGCAAAACCGCAGATCGATGCGAGCGCCGTATCAGTCATGCATGGATGATGCCGGATTGCGGGCGACTTGGCCATTATGGAACATGGCGAAAAACAACATGGCGAAACGGGCCGGATCATGCGCCCCGGCTTCTTTCACTTCCAGTTTGTTGGCATAATATTTCTTATAAAACTTTTTGATGCGCGGGGAAGAGGGTGCCTGTGCCTGATCCGGCGGCTTTCATCATCCCATTCTGGCTGTGCGGTTTTATGCACATTCGTGTCCCGGCCAGCCGTGCCGCGCAGCTTGTGGCCCCCATGCCACAGTGATGCGCCGTCCGGACACGGCGCATCACTTTCGCCCTTCCCTTAAGCGTCGTGGAACATGTCGAGATCACCAAAGCGGGTGAACTCGCCTTCGAAGAACAGGTTCACCGTCCCTGTCGGGCCATGGCGCTGCTTTTCCAGGATCAGTTCGGCGCGGTTATGGGCCAGATCCATCTTGCGCTGCCACTCCTCCATCGCGGTCTGGTACTTGTCCACGGAATCGTAGGAGGTTTCCTTGGGCTGGCGCTGCTGGAGGTAGTACTGGTCGCGATAGACGAACATCACCGCATCGGCGTCCTGCTCGATCGAGCCGGATTCACGCAGGTCCGACAGCATGGGCCGCTTGTCTTCCCTGCTCTCGACCTGGCGCGACAGCTGTGACAGCGCAATGACCGGCACCGAGAGTTCCTTGGCCAGCGCCTTGAGCCCCTGCGTGATCATGGAGATTTCAAGCACGCGGTTATCGGCCTTGGTGCCGACCGAAGGCCGCATGAGCTGCAGGTAATCGACCACCACAAGGCTCAGCCCCTTGGTGCGCGCCAGCCTGCGGCAGCGCGTGCGCATGGCCGAAAGTGTGATGGCGGGCGTATCGTCAATATGCAGCGGCAGCTGGGCCAGTTCGCGGCTGACCTGCACAAATCGGTCGAATTCCTTCTGCACCAGCTCGCCACGACGGATTTTCTCGCCCGAGACGCTGGACTGCTCGGACAGGATACGGGTCGCCAGCTGCTCGGCCGACATTTCCAGCGAGAAGATGGCGACCGAGCCCTTGGGCTTGGCATCATCCTCGGCCTCGCGCGCAGCCTGCATGAGCGAACGCGCGGCGGAGAATGCAATCTTGGTGGCGAGCGCCGTCTTGCCCATGGCGGGCCGCCCGGCAAGGATCAGCAGGTCGGATGGATGCAGGCCGCCGGTTTTCTTGTCGAGGTCGCGCAGCCCCGTGGTCAGGCCCACCACGTCGCCGTTACGGTCAAAGGCGTGCTGGGCAATCTTGACCGCATCGGCCAGGGCACGGTCAAAGGACAGGAAGCCGCCATCCTGCCCCTTCTCGGTGGCGAGGCGGAACAGCGCCTCCTCGCTGGCGGCGATCTGGTCGGGGCCATCAAGGTCGGGGCGCGCGCCAAAGGCGTTGTTCACCACGTCCTGCCCGATATCGATCAGCTGGCGGCGGATCCAGGCATCATGGATCACGCGGCCATAGTCGGCAGCGTTGATGATGCCGACCATCGATGTCAGCAGCTTGGCCAGATAGGACGTGCCGCCCACGGGGTCGAGCACGCCGGTATTCTGGAAATAGATGCGCAGCGTGACCGGGTCGGCCAGCTTGCCTTCTTCGATATGCTGCGAAATCGCGTCATAGATCTTCCCGTTGATCTCATCGGCGAAGTGTATGCCGGTCAGGAAGTCGGAAACACGATCATAGGCCTTGTTGTTGGTCAGCAACGCGCCGAGCAGCGCCTGCTCGGCCTGCAGGTTGGCAGGCGGCAGGCGCTGCGACACGCCAAGGAGCGAGTCCGGCTGGCGGGACTCAGCGGAGGGAGGATTCTGGATGGTATTCACGCCTTCCTTCTATCCGATCAGGCGGCCGCGCCGGAAGAGATGATTATGCATGGCCGTGCCACCAGGCGTCCTCTCCTGCGTGGCATAATAAAAAACATGTTTTTCGCCTCGCTCCGGGCCAACGCGCGGGGTTGCGCGCTTTTTGCCCATGCCCTGCAGGCGCACAGGCACCTGACGCGCAGGCGGGCGGGTTGCCGCATGGGTCTTTTCTGATTAGGCGTCGAAAAATCCTTTCCGTGGAAATATGGTCATGACCCCACTTAACAAGACATCCCTGCCCCACCTGCCGCCCGAGATCGTGGTACCTGCCTATGACCGCAGCAAGGTAACGCCCGGCATCGCGCATATCAGCGTTGGCAATTTTCATCGCGCGCATCAGGCCGTCTATATCGACCGCGTGCTGGCGCGCGCGGGCCAGGAAGGCTGGGGCCTGCTGGGCGTTGGCCTGATGGAAACCCCGCACGAGGCGCAGAAAGCGCAGGACATGGCAGCGCAGGATGGCCTGTATTCCCTGACCGAATGCGCGCCCGATGCGCCAAACGTGGTGCGCGTGATCGGCTCCATTACGGAATATATGTACGCCCCCGCCGACCGGGCCGCCACCATCGCCCGCCTGGCAGACCCCGCTATCCGCATTGTCAGCCTGACCGTGACCGAGGGCGGCTATTACGTTGATGAAAATGGCGTCTTCCCCCTCGATCATCCCGTCATTGCCGAAGACCTGAAGCGCGACGTGCCGCACACGGTGTTCGGCCTGCTGACCGAGGCGCTGCGCCTGCGGCGCGAGAGCGGTGCGGGTCCGTTCACCATCCTGTCATGCGACAACCTGCCCCAGAACGGCCATGTGGCGCGCGCGGCCTTCCTCGGCTGGGCGCGGGCCCGTGATGCGGGGCTGGCGCAGTGGATGGAGGAGAATGTCACCTTCCCCTGCACCATGGTGGATCGCATCACCCCCGCCGTGCACCCCGAGGATGTCAAACGCCTCGATGCCGAAAGCGGGCTTGATGACCGCATCCCCGTCTTCTGCGAGGATTTCATCCAGTGGGTCGTCGAGGACAGGTTTTGCGCGGGCCGCCCGGAACTCGAGGCCGTGGGCGTGCAGTTTACCGATAATGTCGAGCCGTATGAGGCGGTGAAGCTGCACATGCTCAATGCCTCCCACTCGCTGCTCGGGCTTTCGGGCGTGCTGTCGGGTTACCGGTTTGTCAGCGAGATCATGCTCGACCTGAACGAGGTCTCCCTCGTCGAGCAGTATCTGGCCTTTGATGCCGAGCCCCTGCTGCACGCGCCGCCGGGCATGGCGCTGCGGGAGTATGGCAGGCGTCTGCTGCACCGTTTCCGCAACAAGGCGATCAGCGACCAGTTGCTGCGCATTGCCTTTGACAGCACGTCCAAGCTGTCCATGTTCATCAGGAGCACCGCCATGGGCGTGATCGCCCATAACCGCCCGGTGGAGCGCATTGCCTTCGTGGTGGCCTGTTATGCGGAATATCTGCGCGGGCGTGACGATAAAGGCACAGTCTATGATGTGGTCGAGCCACACCTGACCGATGAAGACCGCCTCAAAGCGGCCTCATCCAACCTAGAAGATGCGCTGGACATGACCGCTTTTGCGGGCTGGGACCTGCGGGAAAGTGCGGTTTTCGTGCAGCGCTACCTCGCGTTGCGCCAGTCCCTGCGCGACCGGGGCACCCGCGCCACGCTGGCGGAGGTTGTATCCACCGGGGAATAGCCGTTCACGGGGAGATGTAATCCCCTGAAATATTAAGACACACGTTTTATTCATAAGGTTGGGCTTGACCTGATGGCGTCTCCTACGTTTTCTCATTGAAAATGTTCGGACTGTATCACGGTAATCAGGAAAACTTATGAATAGCCTCATACGCTCGGCTCCCCTTCTCGCTGCGGCCATTGCCGTCTGCGTCCTGACAGGTCTCTACCTGCTGGGAGGCGGGCTATGGCTGTGTCTCATCGGCGGCTCCTTTTATTATGTCATCGCTGGCATATTGCTGCTGGTCACGGCGGTGCTGCTGCTACGGCGGCAGGCCATGGCGCTCACGGTCTATGCCGTGCTCCTGCTCGGCACGATGGTGTGGGCCGTGCAGGAAGCCGGGTTTGATTTCTGGGCGCTCGCACCGCGTGGCGATATTCTGGTGCCCATCGGCATCGTGCTTGCCCTGCCGTGGGTAACGCGCCACCTGCAGCCTGCCAGCCCCGCCACCCGCCTGCCCCTGTTCGGCGCGATTGGCGCCGCCGTGGTCGTGGTGGGCGCGGCCCTGACACAGGACCCGCAGGACATCGCGGGCAGCCTGCCGCCCGTGGCGGAAAATGCCCCGGAGCCGGGCGATGCCCACCAGATGCCCGATGAGGACTGGCAGGCCTATGGCCGTACCCAGTTTGGTGACCGGTTCTCCCCGCTCAAGCAGGTCAATGCCAGCAATGTCAGCAAGCTGAAGGTCGCCTGGACGTTCCGCACCGGCGACCTGCGCGGCCCCAACGACCCCGGTGAGATCACCGATGAGGTCACGCCCATCAAGATCCGTGATACGCTCTACCTGTGCACCCCCCACCAGATCCTGTTCGCGCTCGATGCGAAGACCGGCCAGCAGCGGTGGAAGTTCGACCCCAAGCTGGCCTACAACCCCACCTTCCAGCACCTGACCTGCCGTGGCGTGTCCTATCATGAGGACAGGGCGGATGACGCGCAGGCGGCGGATGGGGCAGCAGCCCCGGCCGAGTGCGCGCGTCGCATTTTCCTGCCCACCAATGATGGCCAGCTTTTCGCGCTCGATGCGGCAACCGGCGCGCGCTGCGCAAGCTTTGGCAATAATGGCGTGGTGAACCTGCAGGACGGCATGCCGGTCAAGACGCTGGGCTTTTACGAGCCCACCTCCCCCCCGGTCGTGACCGATACCACCGTGATCGTGTCCGGCGCCGTGACCGACAACTATTCCACGCATGAGCCTTCGGGCGTGACACGCGGGTTCGACGTGCATACCGGCGCGCTGAAATGGGCGTTCGATCCCGGCAATCCCGACCCGAACGAGATGCCGTCCGAGCACCACACCTTCGTGCCCAACTCCCCCAATTCGTGGATCACGTCATCCTATGACGCCAAGCTCGACCTGATCTACATCCCCATGGGTGTGCAGACGCCCGATATCTGGGGCGGCAACCGCGGCGCCGATGCCGAGCGCTATGCAAGCTCCATCGTGGCGCTGAACGCCTCCACCGGCAAGCTGGTCTGGTCATACCAGACCGTGCACCACGACCTGTGGGACATGGACATCCCCGCCCAGCCCAGCCTGGTCGATATCCGCAACGAACAGGGCGAGGTCATTCCCACCCTGTATGCCCCGGCCAAGACCGGCAACATCTTCGTGCTCGACCGGCGTAACGGCCAGCTCGTGGTGCCCGCCCCCGAGCGCCCCGTGCCCCAGGGCGCAGCGCCGGGCGATCACGTTTCGCCCACCCAGCCCTTCTCGCAGCTGACCTTCCGCCCCAGCAAGCTCCTGACCGATGCCGACATGTGGGGCGGCACGATGTATGACCAGTTGGTCTGCCGCATCATGTTCCACCGCCTGCGCTATGACGGCACGTTCACGCCGCCTTCGCTGCAGGGCACGCTGGTCTTCCCCGGCAATCTCGGCATGTTCGAGTGGGGCGGGCTTGCGGTCGACCCCGTGCGCCAGATCGCGATTGCCAACCCCATCGCCATTCCGTTCGTGTCCAGGCTGATCCCGCGCGGGCCGAACAACCCGGCAACGCCTGACAAGTCCCTGCCCTCGGGCTCGGAGAGTGGCGTGCAGCCGCAGTTTGGCGTGCCTTATGGCGTGGACCTGCATCCGTTCCTCTCGCCGTTCGGCCTGCCGTGCAAGCAGCCTGCCTGGGGCTACATGTCCGGCATCGACCTGCGCACCAACAAGATCGTGTGGAAGCACCGCAACGGCACGATCCGTGACAGCGCGCCGCTGCCCATGCCCATCAAGATGGGCGTGCCCAGCCTTGGCGGCCCGCTCACCACGGCAGGTGGCGTAGCCTTCCTCACCTCCACGCTCGATTACTACATCCGCGCCTATGACGTAACGAACGGCCAGGTGCTGTGGCAGGACCGCCTGCCCGCCGGTGGCCAGTCCACGCCCATGACCTATGCGGTCGATGGCAAGCAGTACATCGTCACCGCCGACGGCGGCCACGGGTCGTTCGGTACCAAGCTGGGCGACTACATCGTCGCCTACAGTCTGCCTGACGGAAACTGATGCCCGCGCCGGGGAAGGATTTTTCCTTCCCCGGCTTGACATTGCCCGTCATATCTATATTCACCTGTATATAGATGCTGCTCATACAGGCCACCTTGCAAACCATTATTCACGGTTTTGCAGGGATTTTCTGCATTATGTAGAAAAACAAATAAGTCTTATCATCGCTTTGATCTTACGCGCGCCCGAACGGCTTGATTAGGAAACGGTAATACTAAAGTTTCCGCCGTGGCGCCGATGTTCCCGCACATCCGGCAGTTCCGGTGCTTCGGAGGGGGCGCAATGTTGCGCCGCCTCCTGTGTTTCGCGCCATGACGGCACTGGAACCGGGCGGATGATACGGGGTGATATGATGACTTTCACAACCGCGAGAACATCGTGATTAAACGTATTGCAGCAGCGATTGTGGGGATCGGTGTCGCCGGTGGCGTCGGGTTCCTGGCCTATGCATGGTATCCGGCCATTGCGCCGGTTGCACCGCCTCCTCCCTCCACCTTCACCGCCGCCCAGATCGAGCACGGGCGCGTGCTGGCCGCTGGCGGCTACTGCGCGGAGTGCCATACCCGCACCGATGGCGTGCGCGGCGTCGAGCTTGCAGGTGACTACAAGATGGACACGCCCTTTGGCGCCATCTTCTCCTCCAACATCACGCCTGACCCCGAGACGGGCATCGGCCGCTGGTCGGAGGCCGCCTTCAAGCGCGCCATGCGCAAGGGCATCTCGCGTGACGGCACGCAGCTCTTCCCCGCCTTCCCGTTCGATCATTTCACGCACATGACGGATGAGGACATCGACGCGGTCTACGCCTTCCTCATGACCCGCCAGCCGGTGCATTCGGTCAAGCGTGACAACACGGTGGGCTTCCCCTTCAACATCCGCCTCGAGCAGGCGGGCTGGAAACTCCTGTTCCTGCATGAAGGGCCGCTCAAGAACAACCCGAAGCAGGATGCCGAGTGGAACCGTGGCGCGTACTTCGCCGAAGGCCTGAGCCACTGCTCGGCATGCCACACGCCGCGTAACCTGATGGGTGCCGAGAAGGCCAGCGCGCCCTATGATGGCGCCCCGGTTGATAACTGGATCGCGCCCCCGCTCAATGATCACAACCCGACCCCGGTCGTCTGGACCGAGGACGAGTATTTCAAATACCTGCGCTTTGGTTCCGCCCCGCTGCACGGCAGTGCCGCCGGCCCGATGTCGCCGGTGGTGCATGGCGGCCTGAGCGAGATGCCTGAATCCGACGTGCATGCCATCGCGCATTACCTGGCCGAGATCGACCATTCCGCCACCCGCGTCAGCCAAGACCCCAAGGCCATTGCCTGGGCCATGAAGGCCTCGATGAAGGATCTGGTCGGCCCGCAGGTCAACCCGAACGCCAAGCTCTATGCCGGCGCCTGTGCCGCGTGCCACGCCAATGCAGGCCCGCAGCCGGTTGAAGGCCGCCCCGACCTCGCGCTGAACAATGCGCTGTGGCTGGATGAGCCGACCAACCTGTTCCAGGTCATCCTGCGCGGGATTGGCACGACGGAAGGCATTTCCACGGTGTCCATGCCCAGTTTCTACCATTCCTTCTCGGATGCGGACCTGGCCCGGCTGGCAACCTACCTGCGTGCGACCCGCACGACCCTGCCGCCGTGGACCGATCTGGAAAAGAAGGCAGCCGACGTGCGCAAGACCCTGCCCGCGCCACCTGTCGCGTCGTCCCATTGAGCTGAAAGACGGAGCTAGAACATGACGACCTTTCGCCTCAATGGACGGGACGTAACCGTTGACGTGCCGGATGATACCCCCTTGCTGTGGGTCATCCGTGACGAAGTAGGCCTGACCGGCACCAAATTCGGCTGCGGCATCGGCATGTGTGGTGCGTGCACCATCCATATCGGTGGCCGGGCCACCCGCTCGTGCGTGACGCCAGTCAGCGCGGCAGAAGGTGCCGACATCACCACGATCGAAGGCATCGACCCCGAGGGTAACCACCCCGTGCAGCAGGCCTGGCGCGAGATCCAGGTACCGCAATGCGGCTACTGCCAGTCCGGGCAGATCATGCAGGCGGTAAGCCTGCTGAAGGATTACCCCTCTCCCACGGATGAGGAAATCGATGCCGTCATGGCGGGCAGCCTGTGCCGGTGCATGACCTACATTCGCATTCGTGAGGCCATCAAGAAGGCCGCGGCCAACGCACGCGGAGATGCATCAAATGGGTAGATTAAACCGCTTCCGCCTGGGCAAGGACGGACGCCGCGAACAGAGCACCCTGTCGCGTCGCGGCTTTCTTGTCACCTCGCTGGGTGCCGGGGTCATGTTCGGCTTCGCGCGCCCGGCCTCGGCCAACCAGATTTTCCCGCTAGACAAGGCGCTGCCCGGCAATGGCGCGTTCGAGCCGACCATCTGGTGCTCGATTGCGCCCGATGGCGAAATCACGGTCAACATCATCCGCGCGGAAATGGGCCAGCATATCGGCACGGCGCTTGCCCGCATCATCGCGGACGAGATGGAAGCCGACTGGAGCAAGGTCCGCATCAACTACGTGGACACCGATCCCAAATGGGGCCTGATGGTGACCGGCGGCAGCTGGTCGGTATGGATGACGTGGGATGTGTTCCGCCAGGCTGGCGCCGCGACCCGCACCGCGCTGGTCGAGGAAGCCGCCCGCCTGCTTGGCACGACACCCGACAAGTGCACGGTCGCCAATGGCATCGTGACGGCTGGCACCAAGCAGATCAGCTTTGGCGATATCGTGGCCAAGGGCCATCCGTCGCATTCCTTCACGCCCGAGGAAATGGCCAAGCTGCCGCTCAAGCCCGCGAGCGAACGCCGCCTGATCGGCAATGCCGAGATCAAGGCGCTGGACATTCCGGCCAAGACCAACGGCACCGCCATCTACGGCATCGACGTCAAGGTGGAGGGCATGGTCTATGCCCGCCCCAAGATGCCGCCCACCCGCTATGGCTCGAAGGTGCGCTCCGTTGATGATGCGGACGCCAAGAAGATCAAGGGCTACGAGCGCTACCTGATCATCGAGGATCCGTCCGAGGTGGTGCAGGGCTGGGTCGTGGTGCTGGCCAAGACCTACAGCGCCGCCATCCGCGCGGCAGATGCGCTGAAGGTCGAGTGGACACCGGGCGAGACCATCCACACATCCGAGGCCGACATCCAGGACCGTGGCCGCGAGCTGATCAAGAACAAGGATGGCGGCGTCTACATCTTCAATGATGATGGCGTGGACCAGGCCTTCAGTGGCGCGCATACGGTCATGGAGCAGGAATATACCTGTGCATCCGTGCTGCACTACCAGCTGGAGCCGACCAATGCCGTCGCCTTCGAGAAGGACGGCGTGTACGAGATCCATGCCGGCAACCAGTGGCAGAGCCTGATCCTGCCCACGCTGGCCAAGGCGCTGCAGGTGCCCGAGAGCAAGGTGATCCTGCGCAGCTACCTGCTTGGCGGGGGCTTTGGCCGCCGCCTCAACGGTGACTACATGATCCCCGCCGCCCTTGCGTCAAAGGCGCTTGGCGGCAAGCCGGTCAAGCTGATCCTGACGCGCTCGGACGACATGCAGTTCGATTCCTTCCGCTCGCCTTCCGTCCAGCGCGTGCGCATGGCGTTTGATGGCAGCGACAGGATCACGGGCATGGACTATCAGGCCGCCGCAGGCTGGCCCACGGGTGTCATGGCCGAAGCCTTCATGGAAAAGGGCGTGGACGGCAAGCCTTATGACCAGTTCGCCATCGCCGGTGGCGATCACTGGTACGAGGTTGGCGCCTTCCGGGTGCGCGCGCTGCGCAATGACCTGGCGGAAAAGACCTTCCGCCCGGGCTGGCTGCGTTCGGTCAGCCCCGGCTGGACCAGCTGGGGGGTCGAGTGCTTCCTCGATGAGGTCGCGCACCGCCAGAAAAAAGACCCCGCCCAGTTCCGCCTTGACCTGCTGACCGCACAGGGCCGCAACAAGGGCGAGGCGCCGGATTCCGTGGGTGGCGCGCTGCGTCAGGCCGCTGTTGTCCGTCGCCTGATGGAGAAGTCGAACTGGGGCAAGACCACCCTACCCAAGGATACCGCACTCGGCCTTGCCACCACGGCAGGGCAGGAACGCGGCATGCCGACCTGGATCGGCTGCGTGGCACAGGTGCATGTCGACCGTAGCACCGGCGTGGTCACGTGCCAGAAGCTGACCATCGTGGTTGATGCGGGCACCGTGGTCGACCCTGATGGCGCCAAGGCCCAGACCGAGGGTGCAGCGCTGTGGGGCCTGAGCATGGTCCTGTTCGAGAACACGGAAATCGTGAACGGCCTGCCCGTGGACCGGAACCTGAACACCTATACCCCGCTGCGTATTGCCGATACGCCGGAGATGGACATCGAGTTCCTGCCCAGCACCGAAAAGCCCATGGGCCTTGGTGAACCCGGCACGACGGTGGTGGGGCCTGCCATTGGCAACGCCATCTTCAACGCCGTGGGCGTGCGCCTGCGCCATATGCCGGTGCGCCCGGCCGATGTGCTGCGCGGTTTGCAGGGAAGCTGATCCCGCGCATCCTGATGCACTGAAAAAGCCCGGCATGCGCCTTGCATGCCGGGCTTTTTCATGGCCTGCGCATTCCTTCAGCTACCGGGGCGCATGCCCATGCACGCTGCCAGGATCGCCACGAAGCATAACTCCGCCAGGCAGATGACAAACCACTGCACCGTCATGTAGCCCCGTGGCATGGCGCCACGCCGCCAGGCCATGCGTTCCACCACGACTGTTGCGGCAAAGCCCGCGATCAGCGTCATGAGCCCGGCAAGTTCCTGCACGGTGGCGGCGCACAGCCCGATCCAGCCAACAAAGGCCGGCAGGCCGCCGAGCGCAAGCCGCAGGTTGGTCAGACGCTGCGTGCCGCCTGCGGGTATGATGTCAGGCTGCTCCAGCGCCAGCCCCCAGTGCACCGCGCCGAGGAAGGACAGCATCACCGCGCCATAGCCCACGGCGGCGGTGAGCAGGCGTGGCGTATGGTCGGGCGAAAGGAACAGGATTGCACAGGTGCAGCCAAACAGTGGCAGCAGGCTGGCCAGGGCAGTGACGATGGCAAGCAGCGGCAGGCGTTTCACGGCGGGGTCTCCTAATATCTTGTGCTGGGTTGCATACCCTACTCTGGCGTGATGCGTTGCATCTGTTATCGTGAGGGAGGATATGCATGCCGGTGGCATGCGGCATCCCCATAATGTCAAATCTGAGGAAACAGATACCATGAGCGCCATTATCGATATCATCGCCCGCGAAATCCTCGACAGCCGGGGCAATCCCACCATCGAGGTGGATGTTGAACTGGCATCGGGCGCCAAGGGCCGCGCTGCCGTGCCGTCAGGTGCCTCCACCGGCGCGCATGAGGCCGTGGAACTGCGTGATGGCGACCCCAAGCGCTACGGCGGCAAGGGTGTGCTCAAGGCTGCGGCCAATGTCGAAGGCGAAATCCTTGAAGCGCTGCAGGGCGTGGAATCAACCGATCAGGTCGCCATTGACGAGGCGATGATCGACCTTGATGGCACCCCCAACAAGGCCCGGCTGGGTGCAAACGCCATCCTTGGCGTGTCGCTCGCGGTGGCCAAGGCCTCGGCGGAAGAACTGCAGACCCCGCTCTACCGCTACGTGGGCGGCGTTTACGCGCGCACCCTGCCCGTGCCGATGATGAACATCATCAATGGCGGCCAGCATGCCGATAACCCGATCGACATCCAGGAATTCATGATCCAGCCCGTGGGCGCCCCCACGGTCACGGATGCCATCCGCATGGGGTCCGAAATCTTTGCCCAGCTCAAGAAGAGCCTGTCAGGGGCTGGTTACAATACCAACGTCGGCGATGAAGGCGGGTTTGCCCCGGCGCTGAAATCAGCCGATGAAGCCCTTGGCTTCATGATGCGCGCGGTCGAGGCGGCAGGCTACAAGCCGGGTGATGACGTGACCTTCGCCCTCGATTGCGCGGCCACCGAGTTCTATAAAAATGGCCGCTACGAACTGGCGGGCGAGGACAAGAGCCTCGATGCCGCTGGCATGATTGCCTATCTGGCCGATCTTTCCGCCCGCTACCCCATCATCTCCATCGAGGATGGCCTGGCGGAAGACGACTGGGAAGGCTGGGCCGAACTGACCGCCAATCTGGGCCACAAGCTGCAACTGGTGGGTGATGACCTGTTCGTGACCAATCCCGACCGCCTGCGCCGGGGCATCAAGGCGGGTGTTGCCAACTCCCTGCTGGTCAAGGTCAACCAGATCGGCACGCTGAGCGAAACGCTCGAAGCGGTGCAGATGGCCCAGCATGCGGGCTATACGGCCGTGATGAGCCACCGCTCGGGCGAGACGGAAGACAGCACCATCGCCGACCTGGCCGTGGCGACCAATTGCGGGCAGATCAAGACCGGCTCGCTGTCGCGCTCGGACCGCACGGCAAAATACAACCAGCTGATCCGGATCGAGAACGAACTGGCCACGGCGGCACGCTATGCCGGGCGCACGATTCTCAAGAACGGGTGACACGCCGGCCCGGACGGGTTAAGCCCGTCCGGCTTCAAGGGATGCGAAAAGGGGTGATGGAATGCAGGTAGTCAAGATCGCGAAGCGTGTGATGCGCGCGACCATTCCCCCTGCCCTGTTCATCGCGCTGACGGGTTATTTTGGCTGGAACGTCATGCGCGGCGAGCATGGGCTGCACAGCTACGCCACGCAGTTGCACCTGCTTGATGAAGCACGTTCGGCCCAGAAGGACGCCACGGCCGAGCAGGAAGTGTGGCTGCGCCGCGTGCGTGGCCTCAAGGAAGGCGCGCTCGACACCGACCTGCTCGATGAACGCGCCCGCTCCATGCAGAACCTCGCGCGCCCGGATGAGATTGTCGTGCCCTACGCGGAGCATGACCATCTGTACTGAGAGGCCCCGGCACGCGGCAGATACAAAAAAACCCCGGCGGAAAACCTGCCGGGGTTTTTTTCATCTCCGCAAATCGGGAGATTATTTGATCTTCGCTTCGCGGAAGGCCACGTGCTTGCGCGCGACGGGGTCGTATTTCCGCAGTTCCATCTTGCCGGTCTGGGCGCGGGCGTTCTTCTTGGTCACATAGAAGTAGCCCGTGTCCGCCGTGGAGACGAGTTTGATCTGAATGGTGTTGCTCTTGGCCATGATATCCTCAGCACTGCTCCGCCGCTGCTGGAACACTCAGGTGCAGCAGTGGTTCAAGTTGGCGGAAAATGCGCATACACAAGGCTCAGGTCAAGCACCTTGACCGATATTTCTGCTGGAATCGCCCCAGAATGGCAAAAAAAATGGAGTGCCGTGCCCGATGTTGAGTGTAGCGCAAGCGCGTGAGCGGATTCTGGAGGGGGTTTTCCCCCTCCCAGCCGAGGTCGTGGCCCTGACCGATGCCTGTGGGCGCGTCAGTGCCGCCCCCATCACGGCGGGGCTGTCCAACCCGCCAGCCGATGTCTCGTCCATGGATGGCTATGCCGTGCGCGCGGCGGACCTTTCGGCTGGCGGTGCAACGCTTGCCTGCATTGCCGAGGCCCCTGCGGGCCATCCCCTTACCGGGACGGTCGGCCCCGGGCAGTGCGTGCGGATATTTACCGGCAGCGTCATGCCCGCCGGCACCGATGCCGTGCTGATACAGGAGAATGCGCAGCGCGAGGGCAGCAGCGTGCATACCACCCACACGCTGGCGCCGGGCACCTATGTGCGCCGCAAGGGGCAGGATTTTGCAGCGGAGCAGGTGCTTGTGCCCCCAGGCCGCAGGCTTTCGGCACGCGATGTGGGCCTGGCGGCGGCGGCCAACAATGCGTGGGTACAGGTCACCCGCCGCCCCCGCGTGGCCATTGCCGCCACCGGCGATGAACTGCTGCTGCCCGGCAGCCCGATTGGCGCAGGCCAGATTGCCAATTCCAACACGCCCATGCTGGCTGCCCTGCTGCGCGCCGTGGGCGCCGAGCCGGTCATGCTGCCGGTGCTGCGCGATGACATGACCGATGTGGCGACGCTGGAGCGCATGGTTGATGGCGTGGACATGCTGCTGACCGCAGGCGGTGCCAGCGTGGGCAGCCACGACCTGGTGCGCCGCGGGCTGGAACAGGTGGGGCTGAAAACCGATTTCTGGAAGATTGCCATGCGGCCGGGCCGCCCGCTGATGTCGGGCCATCTGGGCCGCCTGCCCTTTATCGGCCTGCCGGGCAACCCGGTTGCGGCTTTCGTGTGTTCCATCGTATTCGTGCTGCCCGCCCTGCGGCGCATGGCCGGGCTGGCGCAATCCGTCGAGCCGCCGGTTCACGCCATTCTGGGCTGCGACGTGCCGGAAAACGACCAGCGCATGGACCACCTGCGCGCAACGCTTGCGCATGACGGACAGGGCCGCCTGGTGGCAACGCCCTTCCCCATGCAGGATTCGGCCATGCTGCACGTGCTGGCGCAAAGCCAGGCGCTGGTGCTGCGCGCGCCCCATGCGCCAGCCGCACAAAAGGGCGATGCCTGCGAGGTGATCCGTATCGATCACGTCTTTGCATAGGCCGGAATGCCGGTTGACGCGGCAGGGGGAACCAATATAGAACATGGAACAGGTTTTTGATTTGTTCCATGGCGTTCGCGCATTGGCGGCGCTGCTCACGGCAAAAGGACATGTGGCATGCTCACCAGGAAACAACATGAGCTTTTGCTGTTTATCGATGGCCACCTGCGCCGGACGGGCTTTTCACCCTCCTTCGATGAAATGAAGGATGCGCTCGGCCTGCGCTCCAAGTCTGGCATCCATCGCCTCATTTCGGCGCTGGAGGAGCGTGGGTTCCTGCACCGCAGGCATCATCGGGCCCGCGCGCTCGAGATCCTGCGCCTGCCCGATATCGATCCGCCGCCGCCCCGCCCTGCCGATTCGCCCCACCCCGCGCCAGACCTGCCTGCGCCTGAACAGATCGCAGCCGTAATGGACGTGCCCTTCGTGGGGCGCATTGCCGCGGGCAATCCCATCGAGGCCATCACCCCCGAGACCACCCGCATCACCGTGCCCGCCGACATGCTGGGCAAGGCCAGCCATTACGCACTGGAGGTAACGGGCAACTCGATGGAGGAAGCGGGCATTCTGGATGGTGACATGGTCATCATCCGTGAGCAGAACCACGCAAGCGATGGGGAAATCGTGGTGGCGCTGATTGATGGCGATGAGGTGACCCTCAAGCGCATCCGCCATCAGGGCAGGGAAATTGCGCTGATCCCGGCCAATAGCGCGTATGAAACCCGGGTTTTTCCGGCAGAACGTGTGTACATACAGGGCACGCTGGCTGGCCTGATCCGGCGCTATTAGCGGTTAGCGCACTGCCAGCCACCCCGTTTCCGGGTGCCGCCCCGTTTCAAAAAGGCGGCGTATTCATGCCTGCATAATGTCATGCCACGGGGGCAGCAGGGCTGCGAGTTGCCCCACCGCTTCCGGCCCCATGGGCGTCATGGGCGGGAACTGCGCCAGAATGCGCACCTGCCCGTGGCGCATGATGGCATCGCGCCCCACAGGTTCGGGCGGCCCGTTCAGGATCACGCCTGCCACATGCAGGCCCCGTGCCCGCAGGGCGGCAAGGCTGAGCAGCGTGTGGTTGATCGTGCCCAGCGTGCTGCGCGCGACCAGCACCACCGGCAGCGCCAGCCGCGCCATCAGGTCGACCATCAGGTAATCAGGCGCAATCGGAACAAACACGCCCCCTGCCCCTTCCACCACGACCGGGCCTGCCGCAGGGTCGTGATGCGGCACGGCGATACGGGCCGGGTCGATGCTGGCATGGGCCTGCCGCGCTGCATCCTCAGGCGAGAGCGAGGCCCCGAAACTTGCTGCGGGCGGATAGAGCCGCGTGGCATCAATCCCCGCCAAGTGGCGCAGGCTCGTGCTGTCGGATGGCGTATCATCCGTGCCGCTTTGCAGGGGCTTCCAGTAAGCCGCGTTCCAGGCCCGCACCAGGGCGGCGGAGGCGACGGTCTTGCCCACATCCGTATCCGTACCGGTCACGAACACACCGGGCCATGGCGCACGATGGAACTGCCCGTACGCCACACGGTACGACATGGCAAAAGGCGCATCCCCAGCGCCTGCCGCAGCCAGTACGCGCTGCAGGCCATCCGTGCGGGGGCTATCCGTATGGGTCGCGCCAATCGCACGGAGTTCGCGCACGAAGGCCAGTGGGGACGCTGGCGTATCGATGATTTCAGTATCTTGCCACAGGCCCGCGCCACAACCGGGCCATTCGGCCTGCAACGTGGCGCAGGGTGGGTAATCCATCATGGGGCATGTCACGCCTACGGCGTCATACGCCGCCCGCCATTGGCGAAAGCTGCCCGCGCACAGGGTTGCCAGCGCCATGTGCCCCCCCGGCGCCAGCAGGCGGGCCAGTACGGCGAGTGTCGCCTTGCGGTTGGCAAACCACTGCATGGCCAGGCTGGAGCAGATCAGGTCGAACGGGCCGGTCAGGTCTGGCGCTTCGCCATCCATGCGGTGCAGCACAAGTTGCCCGTCATCAGGCATGCCCCGGGCCAGGCGTTGCAGCATGCCCGGCGCAATATCAGTGGCGGTGATGTGGGCATGGGGAAACAGGCGGCGCAGTTCACGGGTCAGGAAGCCGGTGCCACAGCCAATTTCCAGAATACGGCGCGGGGCATGAGGGTGCATGCCAGTTGCAATGCGCCGGGCCAGTTCGGTAGCGGCTATGCGCTGGATGCGGGCCGCCTGCTCGTAGTGCCGCGCCATATCGAAACGGGCGGCAATGCTGTCCTTGCGCGTCATGATGGCATCATCCGTCTGGCCATGGTGGTGATGGCATCCGCGCAGGCCGTGGCATGCGTGAGCGGAAGCAGATGGCCGCCTTCCAGCCATTGCAGGGAGCGGGCAGGAAAACAGGCCTCGGTCAGCGCGGGGGGCGCAATGGCATCCTGCGTGCCCGCCATGACATGAACCGGGCATATCGTGCGGTTGAGGTCAGCCCGGCAATCCATGTCCATCAGGGCCTCGAGCCCGGTTTCAAGCCGGTCGCGCTGGATCGGTTCAGGCACTGGCTCATCAATGCCCGCGCGCAGGCGGAAGCTGTGCAGCAATCCCTGCGGCGCACGCAGCAGCCCCTGGCGCATGCGTTCAATCACGCGCCGGCCGATCCCGGCTGGAAAGTCCGGTCCGGCCCCGAACCGGCTGAAGCCGTTTATAAGGATCAGCCCCCGGCACAGCGGTCCATGGTGGCGCAGAAGCCATAACGTGCCCAGTGAGTGCCCGACTCCGATATAGGGCTCCTGTGGCAGTTCCATATGGGCGTGGGGAGCAAAGAAGCCGAAGTCGAGGCCACGCGTCCGTGCCATGCCAAGGGCCGCGCGGGTCGCGGCCCAGAAGGTCGGGTCGAACGCCCAGCCATGCACGAAGGCTACAGGCGAGGTGGCGCTCATGCCGCACTCTGTTGCAGGGCCAGCGGAATGGCGGTGGCAAGCTGGTCGATCATGGCATCGGTATGGGCCGCACTCAGCGCAAGCCGGATGCGGCTGCCATTGGGCGGCACCGTGGGCGGGCGTATGGCGGCGGCAAGCAGGCCCTGCGCCTCAAGGCTTGCGGCAAAGCGCAGCGCACGGGCGGCATCACCGAGCATGATCGGCACGATCTGCGTGGTCGAGGGTTCGGGCGACAGGCCGCAACGGCGCACCACATCGCGGATATGGGCGGCATTGCGGGCCAGGCGGGCACGCTCTGCATCCAGATGGGGCACGCATTCAAGGGCTGCATCCATCGCGCCAAGCATGGCAGGTGGCGGGGCGGTGGTGAACACGAAGCCCGAGCAGGCATTGACCAGCCAATCACACAACGCGCGCGAGCCGGTTACGAACGCGCCAAACCCGCCCAGCGCCTTGCTGAACGTGCCCATGACCAGATCGATCTCATGCCCCGCGCACAGGCCACGCCCCTGCGGGCCGAGCACGCCGGTGGCATGGGCTTCATCCACGTAGGTGAAAGCGCCGTGTTCCCGCGCCAGTGCGCCAAGGCGGGCGATGTCGGTGCGGTCGCCATCCATGCTGAACACGCTTTCCGTCACGATGACCCGCAGGCCCGGATCATTGGCGTGGCGCAGCAGCAGGCTTTCCAGATGGTCAAGGTCGTTGTGCCGAAAGCGGATCTGCCGCACGCCCGCCGCCATGCAGCCGTGGTGCAGGCTGGCATGGTTCAGCCGGTCGGCAAATACCAGCGGGGGGGCGCCCTGCTCGCCTGCCAGCCGCAATATGGCCGCCAGCACCGATGCATTGGCCTGCCACCCGCTGGCCAGCAGCAGTGCCGCCTCGGCGCCCTTGAAGGCGGCGAGGCGCGTTTCCACCGCCATGTGCCGCGCAGTGGTGCCGGTCACCAGCCGCGAGGCGCCTGCACCTGTTCCATCCTCATGCAGCCACTGCGCCGCACGGGCGGCGAGGGCCGGGTGATGTGACAGGCCGAGGTAATCATTGGATGAGAAATTGACCAGTGCACGCCCGTCACGGATAACGGTGACCGGCCCGCTATGGCGCACGGGGCGCAGCACGCGACGGATATGGCGCTGCGCCATCTGGTCGAGCGCGGTCTGGAAAAGGGTGTCAAAACAGGCCATGAAGCGCATTCTCCTGCCGGAGCCTGCCGCCCCGGTCAATCCCGCCAATGCAATATCACGGAGACAGCGCATGTGTGGACCTGAATGGCTGGAGCGAGGCATGCAGCATGTCTGGCTACCCTACGCGCAGATGCAGACCGCCCTGCCCCCGCTGCCCGCCACGCGCACGCAGGGCTGCACCATCACGCTGGCCGATGGCACGGAACTGCTGGATGGCATCGCCTCGTGGTGGACCGCCTGCCACGGCTACAACCACCCCCATATCCGCCACGCGGTGGCGGCCCAGCTTGAGCGCATGCCCCATGTCATGTTTGGCGGCCTGGTCAATGAACCGGCCCTGACGCTGGCAGGCCGCCTTGCCGCCCTGCTGCCCGGCGACCTGGAGCGGGTATTCTTTACGGATTCCGGCTCGGTCGCGGTCGAGGTGGCCATGAAGATGGCCATCCAGTACTGGCTCAACCGGGGCCAGACCGGGCGCACGAAGCTGCTGGCCTTTCGCGGCGGCTACCATGGCGATACCATCGCCACCATGGCCGTGTGCGACCCGGAGGAAGGCATGCACAGCCTTTATAACAGTGCGCTGCCCACGCATTTTATCGCCGACCTGCCGGTCGATGCCGCAAGCACCGCAGCCCTTGATGCCCTGCTGGCACAAAACGCAGGCAGCATTGCCGCCATCATTACCGAACCCCTGGCGCAGGGCGCAGGCGGCATGCTGTTCCATGCCCCCGAAGTGCTGCGCACCCTGCGCACCCTGGCCGACCGCCATGGCGTGCTGCTGATCCTTGATGAGATCTTTACCGGCTTTGGCCGCACCGGCACGATGTTCGCCTGCGAGCAGGCCGGAATCGTGCCTGATATCATCACGCTTTCAAAGGCATTGACCGGAGGCACGATGGCGCTGGCCGCCACTGTTGCGCGCAGGCATGTATTCGAGGCCTTCCTGTCCGATGATCCCTTGCATGCACTCATGCATGGGCCGACCTTCATGGCCAATGCCCTGGCCTGCGCCTGTGCCAATGCCTCGCTCGACCTGTTTGCAACCGAACCCCGCCTGCAGCAGGTGGCCCGTATTGAAGCGCAGCTGCGTGCCGGGCTCGAACCCTGCCGTGCCCTGCCCCATGTGGTTGACGTGCGTGTCATGGGGGCCATCGGCGTGGTGGAACTTGACCGCATACGTGACATGAATGCGCTCAAGACCGCCCTGATCGCGCAGGGCGTATGGGTACGTCCCTTCCGTAATATCGTTTACCTGACGCCTGCTTTCACCATCACGCCCGCCGAACTCAGCCATCTTTGTGCTGCAATCCATACGGTTCTGGGGGATATGCCGCCGGATCAGCGCTAGGCCATCAGGGACTGATCTGGTATGGAAGCATATGACTTTTTTTCAGCATAGATCCTGGCGCATGACAAATCATGACAGCAAGCGGCAGATCGTACTGAAGATCCTGTCGGATGGTCAGGCGCGTTCCGTCAAGGAAATTGGCGACCTGTTTCCCGAACTTGGCACCTATCATGCCCGCCTGGCGCTGCAGGCCCTGCGCAATCAGGGGCTGGTCACGGTGGAAGATGCGCCGGGGGCGAGCGATGGCCGCAAGCGCAAGGTCTGGCGGCTGGTCAAGCCAACCGCCTGAATGAAATGACCCCCGCAGCAGCGCTGGCGGGGGTCGGCCCGTTTGTCAGGACGGGGTGGATTCCAGTTCTTCCTTCTTGCCTGCGGCAGGCTTGGCGCGGCTGCTGCGGCGCGGCGCGCGGGGTGCGCGCGGCGCGGGAGCCGGTGCGGCTTCAGGGGCTGCGTCAATCGTGGGCTGGGGGGCTGTTTCCGCAGGCTCGATCACGGCCGGCTGCTCGGCTGCGGGCTCGGCGGGTTCCTCAGCGGCGTTCTCGCTGGGCTGGCGGTTCTCGACGGGGCGCGGCTGCCGGTTGGACATACGCTCCTGGCGTTCCTGCTGGCTCTGCTGGGCTGCCTGCGTCATGGCGTTGAGAATGCGGAAATAATGTTCGGCATGCTGGAAATAGGCTTCCGCCATGACGCGGTCGCCGCTACCGCTGGCGTCGCGGCCAAGCTGGAGGTATTTCTCAAACAGCTGCTGTGCCGTGCCCCGCACGCGCAGGTCCGGACCATTGCTGTCAAATACATGGTTGCGGTTCAACGGGATCTGGCCATTATTATGGCGTACGGTTCCGCCACTGCTGCCGCCCGAACGATGGTGACGGCTCCGCATGCGTTTCATGTTCATAAGCTGTCGCAGCACTTTCCTGTTGCCGGTCGCTGGCGCTGCCCTGGACCGTGGGGCGGTCTCTGCCCGTCCCGTCTGTTGCCATGTTGATTGTCCGGCACGACACCGGACGCGGATCCCTGCGCATGGCGGAACCTGTCAAGGGTTCGGGTCGCCTGTATTTCTGTTTTGCAATCGGGATCGCCCGCGGGGAATGGAACAGCAATCAACCCGCTTTTCGTTTTCCCTGCATTTTGGCAATATAACCTGCACGTTTCTTTCTGCCAAATTATTTTTTCACCACCAGTGCGCGCCCTATTCCGCCAAGATCGGGGCGTATTTCCACAATATCCAGTCCCGCCGCACGCATGAGTGCGGGCACGCTCTCATCCTGGCCAATGCCAAGCTCCAGCACGCCCAGCCCCCCCGGAGCCAGCAGGCATGGCAGGATCGTGGCCAGGGCACGGTAGGCGACAAGCCCGTCAGGCCCGCCATCAAGCGCGCGCGCGGGTTCATGGGCCACCACATCGGGCATGAGGGTGGCCAGATCGGCATGCGGAATATAGGGCGGGTTGCTCAGAACGAGGTCGAACGGCCCCTCAACCCCATCGGCCCAGTTGCAGCACAGCATATGACTGCGCGCGGCCAGTCCGTTGCGCGTGGCGTTGAGGGCGGCGAGCGCCACAGCCTGCGGGTTGAGGTCCGTGCCAATACCATGGGCGTGCGGGTATTGCGCGAGGGTGGCCAGAAGCAGGCAGCCCGTACCGGTGCCGATATCAAGCACGCGCAGCGGGGCGTTGCGGTCAGGCAGGTGGTCGAGCACGGCCTCGACAAGGGTTTCGGTGTCGGCACGGGGGATAAGGGTTGCGGGTGACACTGCAAGGTCGAGCGACCAGAACCCGGCCTGCCCGGTAATATAGGCCATGGGCTCGTAACGCAGGCGGCGGGCCAGCACCTGGGCGAATTGTGCCTGGGCAGCATCTGTCAGCCTGTCGATGCGGAGCAGGCCGGCAAGGTCGGTCCCGGCCGCGTGGGACGCAAGCAGGCGGGCCTCGCGCTGGGGGGCCTCGATGCCTGCGGCCTGCAATTGCTGCGTCGCATCACGCAACAGCTGGCGCAAATTTGTGGGCGCTGGTGTCATGGCATCTTTCATCACAGCTGCTTTCCGTCATACTGGGGCATCATGTACCTGCCTGCCCTTTCATCGCGCCTTGCGCGCATGCTCCTGGCCGCCATGCTGTGCGCTGGCGCTTCCCCTGCCCTTGCCGGGTCGTTCGATGTCAGGGACGACTACGGCATGGGGGAGATTTCGGAGGCCGAGCGGTTTTATGTCGATGAGCAGCTCGTCGCCACCTTTCAGCTTGACGCGAACCATACCAGCCAGACGGTCCATGTCGATACCGCGATGGGGCGCCTCAACCACAGCTACGCCCTGTGCGGGGAAATTTACATCCGCCGCCCCGGTGGCAAGATCGAGATCCATCAGGTCAGCGGCGAAGGCGTGCTGTATCATCCCGATGGCCACCATTTTGAGGCCATTGCCTCGCGCAATTTCACCGAATTCTATCTTGTCGATGAAGATGAGCCCGAAAGCGTCGAACGCCATCCCGGCCATAGCAGCCTGTGCGCCGCACCTACGTCCTGAACGGGGCTTCCCTCAGCCCTCATCCGCTGCAAGCAGGGCGGCCTGTTCTTCCTGCGTCAGGGCATCGACGAATTCATCGAGTTCACCCGCCATCACGCGGTCGATCTTGTAAAGCGTGAGGCCGATGCGGTGGTCGGTCACGCGACCTTGCGGAAAATTGTAGGTACGGATGCGCTCGGAG
Organism: Komagataeibacter sp. NFXK3; assembly: GCF_054182245.1. Taxonomy (NCBI): domain Bacteria; kingdom Pseudomonadati; phylum Pseudomonadota; class Alphaproteobacteria; order Acetobacterales; family Acetobacteraceae; genus Komagataeibacter; species Komagataeibacter sp. NFXK3. The sequence continues at coordinate 48,428 of NZ_JAPIVJ010000005.1, read as the reverse complement.
CGGTCGCCCGTGCCCACCTGGGCGCGGCGGTCGGCGGCGCGGGTTTCGTGGGCGGCGGCGCGATTGCGCTCATACAGGCGCGCGCGCAGGATCTTCATGGCCTTGGCGCGATTCTTGTGCTGGCTCTTCTCTTCCTGCATCGCCACCACGATATTGGTGGGCAGATGGGTGATGCGCACGGCGCTCTCGGTCTTGTTGACGTGCTGCCCCCCTGCCCCGGATGCCCGGTAGACATCAATGCGCAGGTCACCTTCATTGACCTCGACATCCACTTCTTCCGCCTCGGGCAGCACGGCCACGGTGACGGTGGAGGTATGGATGCGACCCTGGCTCTCGGTCGCCGGCACGCGCTGCACGCGGTGCACGCCGGATTCATATTTCAGCCGGGCGAATACGCCACGCCCGGTAATGCTGGCAATGCCCTCGCGCAGGCCACCGAGTTCGGACTGGTCATATTCCAGAATCTCGAAGCGCCAGCCGCGCTGGTCGGCATAGCGCTGGTAGGCGCCAAACAGTTCGGCAGCGAACAGCCCGGCCTCGTCGCCGCCCGCGGCGGGGCGGATTTCAAGGATGGCGCTGCGTTCATCCGCCTCGTCACGCGGCAGCATGGCCAGGCGGATATCATGGCGCAGGCCCGGGATCTGCGTGCGCAGTTCGTCAAGTTCGGCCTGGGCGAGTTCGCGCATCTCGGGGTCAGCGAGCATCTGGCTGGCATCGCGCTCGGCTTCTTCCGCCCCGCGCAGCGCGTTTACGCGCGAGACAATCGGCTCAAGCTCGGCATACTCGCGTGAGGCCTGCGTGAAGTCGCTGCCCGACAGGCCCTGGGCCAGAAGAGCCTGCAATTCCTCGCACCGGCCAACGATCCGGTCCAGGCGTTCGTCGAATTTTGACACGCTCAGCCCCCTGCGGCGGTTCCGGCCTGCAGGGCGGCGGCCACGCCATCGAGGGGTACCTCGGTCTGCTGCCCGCTATCGAGGTTCTTGAGCTGGGCTACGCCGCGTGCAATCTCGTCGCTGCCGATCACCACGACATGCGACGCCTTCATGCGGTTGGCGCGTTCCATGCGGCGCTTCATGTTGCCACGATAGGACGTTTCGGCCCGGATGCCAGCAGCCCGCAGGCCCTGCAGCACGGTCAGGGATACGGCCTGCGCATCCGCCCCCATCGGCACGACAGCCACCGGGCGCGGCTCGGACGGAACATCCTCAAGCAGCATGGACAGGCGCTCGATCCCGCCCGCCCAGCCAATGGCTGGCGTGGCGGGGCCACCCATTTCGGCCACGAGGCCATCGTAGCGCCCCCCCGCCAGCACGGTGCCCTGCGCGCCAAGGCGCTCGGTCACGAACTCGAAGGCGGTATGCCCGTAATAATCCAGACCCCGCACAATGCGCGGATTTTCCCTAAAGCGCACGCCCATCGTATCCAGCGTGCTGCGCAGGCCATCCCAGAAAGCCTGGGCCTCGGGCGTAAGGAACTGGGCAATGGTAGGGGAATCCGCCACCAGCGCACGGTCCTGCGGAGCCTTGCTATCGAGAATGCGCAGCGGGTTACGCTCCAGCCGGGCCTGGCTGTCGGCGGAGAGTTCGGCGCGCCGTTCGCTGAAATAGGCGATCAGCGCCGTCCGCCAGGCATCACGGCTGTCGCTGTCGCCCAGCGTGTTGAGCTCCAGCACCACTTCATCGCCAATGCCAAGCGCGTGCAGCACGTCGCGGCCCATGGCAATGACCTCGGCATCGGCCAGCGGCTCGGCGGAACCCAGCAGTTCGGCACCGATCTGGTGGAACTGGCGGTAGCGTCCCTTCTGCGGGCGCTCGTAGCGGAACATCGGCCCGGCGTAAAACACCTTCTGCGGCAGCGACTGGGTCAGCCCGTTGGTGACCAGGGCGCGGCAGATGGCTGCCGTGCCCTCGGGCCGCAGGGTCAGGGATTCACCGCCACGGTCCTCGAATGTGTACATCTCTTTCGAGACAACATCGGACGTATCGCCCAGCGAGCGCGAAAAGACCCGCGTATCCTCGAACACGGGGGTCGACCACTCGTCAAACCCGTACAGGCCGACAATGCGGCGCGCGGTTTCCACTACATGGTTGAACCGCCTGCGTTCCTCACCAATCAGGTCATGGGTGCCACGAACGGGCTGTAAGCTGCTCACTACGCGATATTCCTGTATTCAGTCCGATGGCCCGCACGCAGGCCACCGGTCAGGCCGCGTGCCCCTTGGCCGGGCATGCGGCGTTTGACTCAGTCCGTGGTGGACATGCTGGCCTCGCGGGCCATTTCCTCGGCGGGGGTGTTGTTGGCATCCGCCTTTTCCAGCACGGCCACCTTCTTCTCCACCAGCTCCACGATATGCTCGATCATGTCGCCCGCAGGCATGGTGTGGTCCTGCTTGCCGGCGGAATAGACCATGTGGCGGCCCGAACCGCCGCCGGTCACGCCGATATCGGTCATCAGCGCCTCGCCGGGGCCATTGACCACGCAGCCGATGATCGACAGCGTCATGGGGGTCTTGATATGGGCCAGGCGGTCTTCCAGCGTCTGCACGGTCTCGATCACGTTGAAGCCCTGCCGCGCGCAGGACGGGCAGGAAATGATCTTCACGCCACGATGGCGCAGGCCCAGCGACTTCAGGATATCCCAGCCGACCAGCACTTCCTCTTCCGGCTCCGCCGAGAGCGAGACGCGCATCGTGTCACCCACGCCCGCCCACAGAAGGTTGCCCAGCCCGATGGAGGACTTGACCGTGCCCGCGCGCTTGCTGCCCGCCTCGGTAATGCCGATATGCAGCGGATGGTCGCATACATCGGCAAGCTGCTGGTAAGCCGCGACCGCCATGAACACGTCCGACGCCTTCACGCTGATCTTGAACTCGTGGAAGTCATGATCCTCAAGGATCTTGGCGTGTTCGAGCGCGCTTTCCACCAGGGCCTCGGGGTTTGGCTCGCCGTATTTTTCCAGCAAGTGCTTCTCAAGCGAACCAGCATTGACGCCGATGCGGATGGAACAGTTGTGGTCCTTCGCCGCCTTCACCACCTCGCGCACGCGCTCGGCGCTGCCGATGTTGCCGGGGTTGATGCGCAGGCACGCGGCGCCGGCCTGGGCGGCCTCGATGGCGCGCTTGTAGTGGAAGTGGATGTCGGCCACGATCGGCACGTTCACTTCGCGCACGATCTCGGCCAGTGCCTTCGTGCTCTCCTCATCGGGGCAGGACACGCGCACGATATCCACGCCCGCAAGCTCGGCGCGGCGGATCTGCGCGATCGTGGCCTCGGCATCGGTGGTCAGGGTGTTGGTCATGGTCTGCACCGAAACCGGGGCATCACCACCGACCGGCACGCTGCCGACATGGATCTGCCGCGACTTGCGGCGTTCGATGTGCTGATAGGGACGATAGCTGCTCATTTCTGTGCCCTCCACATTAAGGCGGCGGTATGTGCTCCGGCCCGCCGTGGCGGGGCGTGGCACGGCCCGATGGTCTGTTACATGCCGGTTCCCGGCATGGCGGCCACATTGTGGACCATGCCGTAGGAGACCCTTTTACTCCGGATTGATGTGCTGCGGGAGGGGCGGAGAGAGATTATTGCCGCTCCCTGTGGCGGTTGTGCCGCCTGGCTGCATGGATGAAGGCATTGGCGGGTGAATATTTGCCGCAGGCGCGGCATGCAGCACCGAGCCATCAGCCACGGCCGCCGGGGTGAGCGGGATATTGTGCCGCACTTCCCCGTTGCGGCCCAGCGGCTGGGTCGTGACCCCGCCTGCGGCAAGCGTCAGGCCGCCCGCATTGCCCACGGTCAGTTCCAGGCTGGTCTGGCCCTGCGGTGTCTGCCATGTCTCGCCGGGCTGGAGCACGTGGTCATACAGCACGGGGCCACCATGCCTGCGCACCTGCACCCAGGTCGTGGCCGATGCGTTCAGGGTCACGCTGTCGCCAGCCGAAACGGGGGCTGGCGTGGCCGGGGCCTGCTGGGCCAGCACGTTGCGGTCCTCGCCCATTTTCTCGAGCGGCTGCGCAGGTGCGGCAGGTGCCGGCATGGGCGGAAGCACTGCCGCGGGCGGCAGCGTGGCAGGCGTTCCGGTCAGCGCCTCGCGCTCCTGCGGTGGCAGGGGCTGGGGCGCGGGCCGCTCATCCGTGGGTGGTAGCACCGAGGCCACCTGCGGCGACGCGGTCGTGCCCGATGACACGCCCGGCAGGGTCAGCTTGGCCGGAAGGTCATGAATGCCCTGCGAGCCGGTAAGCTTGTACCACCCCGCATAGGCCCCCACCAGAATGACGAGGCCGCACAGCAGGAGCACGCCGGTTGGCAGCCCCCGGTCAGGCAGCGGCACGGGAAAGGACAGTTCGGCCTTGCGGGTAAAGGCCCCCCGGCTCTCGATCTTGAAGCGTTCGGCAAGCTGTTCGCCTTCCAGCCCCAGCGCATTGGCGTAGCTGCGCAGGAAGCCGATGGCATAGGCCGAGCCGGGAAGTTCGCCGGGGCGCCCCTCCTCCAGGGCCTGCAGGTAAGGCAGGCGGATGCGCAGCCATGCCGCGACATCGGGCAGGTTCCAGCCCAGCTCCTCGCGGCGCGCGCGCAGCATGTCACCGACCGAGGCGATGGGAGTGGTGCCCGGTGCTGGCGCAGGCGCGCCCGGCGTTGCCTTGCCACGGAAAATGCGCTTGCCGTCGGTCATCCGTAGCGGGCCCTCTCTTCCTGACGGATCAGGGCATCGATGGCCTGATCGACCAGCTGATTGATAATTTCGCTGACCGGCTGCTCGGCGGTGATCATGCCCACGGACTGCCCGGCCATGACCGATCCATTCTCCACATCGCCATCGATCACGGCACGGCGCAGGGCGCCCGCCCAGAAATGCTCGATATCAAGCTGGGCGGCTTCCTTGGTCAGTTCACCACCCTGAAAGCGGCGCAGCGTTTCCGCCTGGTGCTGCATGAAGCGCCTTGTGCCTGCATTGTTCAGCCCACGCACCGGAATGACCGGAAAGCGCTCGTCAAGCTGCACGGATGTCACGGCATCACGCGCGTTGGCGCGGATGAAGGCCTTCTTGAAGTTTTCATGCGCGATGCTCTCGCGTGAGGCAGCAAAGCGCGTGCCAAGCTGTGCGCCCGATGCGCCCTGCTCAAGGTAGGACAGGATCGCATCCCCCCGCCCCAGCCCACCTGCCACGAACACCGGCACGTCATGGATATGGGGCAGGATTTCCTGCGCCAGCACCGTCAGCGACACGGGGCCGACATGCCCGCCTGCTTCCGATCCCTCGATCACCAGCGCATCGACGCCCAGCCGCACCAGCCGCTTGGCCAGCACAAAGGCGGGCGCGAACGCAATGACCTTCGCACCCCCGTCCTTGATGGCACGGATGACCGGCCCGGACGGGATGCCGCCCGCCAGCACCACATGCGTAATGCCCGCGCGGATGCACACCTGCACCAGGTCATCAAGCCGGGGGTGCATGGTGATCAGGTTCACGCCAAAGGGCTGCTTGGTCAGCGCCTGTGTCGCCGCGATTTCCTCGGCCAGGCGCTCGGGTTCCATCGCGCCGCAGGCCAGCACGCCAAAGCCGCCCGCGTTGGAAATGGCCGAGACAAGGTTGCGCTCGCTCACCCACGACATGGCACCTGCCAGCAACGCGTATTCGCTGCCCAGGAAGCGCGTGCCACGACCCCACAGGTGGTCGAGGCGGGCACGGGCCTCCCTGCGGCGCGCGGGGTCGGTCAGGGCGGACGGGGCATCAGGGGTGGCGGCCATGGTGGTGCTCACGCTGCATCCAGCCCATAGGCGGTGTGGAGCGCGCGCACGGCCAGCTCGGTATATTCGGAGGCGATCAGCACCGAGACCTTGATCTCGCTGGTCGAGATGACCTGCACGTTGATGTTGCGCTCGGCCAGGGTGCGGAACATGGTGCTGGCCACACCGGCATGCGAGCGCATGCCAACACCCACGACGCTGATCTTGACCACGCTGTCATCGGTCTGCAGTTCGGCGTACTGGGTGGTGGCGTGGGTGCTTTCCAGCACCGAAATGGCGCGGGCGAGATCGGTCTTGCCCACGGTGAAGGTCATGTTGGTCATGCCATCATCGCCGGTGCTCTGCACGATCATGTCCACGTTCACGTTGGCGTCGGCCAGCGGGCCGAACACGGCGGCGGCGATGCCCGGCCGGTCGGGAAGCTGGCGGACGGAAACCTTCGCCTCGTCCCGGGAGTAGGCAATTCCGGCGACCTGTTCCTGTTCCACGATTTCGTCCTCATCCACGACTAATGAACCGGGCAGATGCCCTTCCGATGGTGCTGGCCCGTCATTGAAGCTGGAGAGCACCTGCACGCGCACGCGCTCCTTCATGGCCAGTTCCACGCTCCGGGTCTGGAGCACCTTGGCGCCGACCGATGCCAGTTCCAGCATCTCCTCGTAGGTGATGCGGTCCAGCTTGCGTGCCTTGGTAACAATACGGGGATCGGTTGTATAGATTCCGTCCACATCCGTGTAGATGTCGCAGCGATCCGCCTTCAGCGCCGCAGCCAGCGCCACGGCCGAGGTGTCGGAACCACCACGGCCCAGCGTGGTGATGCGCCCGTCTTCCCCGATGCCCTGGAAACCCGCCACGACCGGTACCTGGCCCGCGCGCATGCTGGAAATCAGGGCCGCGCCATCGATTGATTCGATGCGGGCCTTGCCGTGGGCGTTATCGGTGCGCAGCGGGATCTGCCAGCCCAGCCAGGAGCGGGCGTTGATGCCCAGCTTCTGCAACGCTATGGCCAGCAGGCCGCTGGTCACCTGCTCGCCGGTGGAAACGACGGCATCGTATTCGCGTTCATCGTGCGTTGCGGAAAGATCGCGGCAGTAACCGACAAGGCGGTTGGTCACGCCAGACATGGCGGAGACCACAACGGCAACCTCGCACCCGGCCTCGACCTGTTTCCGGACTTTTTCCGCCACGGCCCGAATCCGGTCAAGATCGGCGACGGAAGTGCCGCCGAATTTCATCACGATCCGCGGTACGGTAGGGGACATCGGAATAATGGCTCCATTATGGCTCGGGCTTCAGCATATCCGGAGTGGGGGCCAGTTGGCCAATCCGGGGCATTGCGTTATGCGCAAGCCGCGTCACATACATCTCCGCAGCTTCCGCGTCCAGCGGGAGAAAGCCAAATGAAAGGCGGTGCACCCATGCAGCATCACGATTCGACCGTTGTGTCGGCGGATTCCGTCGCCCCGGATGAAATCGCCCATTTCAGCGATCTCGCTGCCCGGTGGTGGGATCCCGCAGGCCCCATGCGCCCGCTCCATGCCATGAACGACCTGCGCACGGGCTGGGCCATGCGCCACCTGCCCGCCCCCGTGGCACAAGATGGCACGCGGCGCACGCTACTCGATATCGGCTGTGGCGCGGGACTGGCCAGCGAGGCCTTTGCCCGCGCGGGATTTGACGTGACCGGGCTTGATGCCTCGCAGGCGGCGATCACGGCAGGGCGGCTGCACCTGCGCCACCACCCGCTGCCCCAGTCCGCAGGCCCGCTGGCCTATCGCTGTGGCAGCGCGGAAGAACTGGTGGCCCATCATGCGCGCTTCGATGCAATTTCCGCCCTTGAGGTGATCGAGCACGTCACCGACCCTGCCGCCTTCCTGGGCATGCTGGGCCGCCTGCTCAAACCGGGCGGGGCGATGGTGGTCTCGACCATGAACCGCACGTGGCGCTCGATGGCCATGGCCAAGATCGGGGCGGAATACGTGCTGCGCCTGCTGCCCGTGGGCACGCATGACTGGAAAAAGTTCATCACGCCCGCCGAGCTGGGCCAGTACGCCGCCCGCTCAGGCCTGCGCGTGACCGATGCGGCGGGCATGGTGCCCGGGCTGGGTGGCTGGCGCGAGAGCCGAGACATGGCGGTGAACTACATCGCGGCCCTCGTGCGCGACTGATAAGGGCCGCGCACCCGTTGCGGTCAGGCCACTCAGATCGTGTTCATGAACGCGAACGTGGTCGGGCTGCCCACGGGGGTGAAGTTCCATGTAAAGTCGAGCACGCCGGTCTGGGCATTGGCCTTGAAGGACGTGACCGAATCACTGCGCTGGTTGGCGCAGAACAGGAAGGTGCCGCTGGGGTCGAACATCATGGCGCGACCATAATCGGCATGCATCCAGATTTCTTCCACCAGGTTGAGCGTGCCGTCATCGTTCACGTGGAAGCTGGCCAGCGAATCGCCCAGCCGGTTTGATACATACAGGTATTTGCCATTGGGCGAGAGCAGGATGCCTGCAGCCAGCGTACTGCCGCGGAAATGCGGGGTGACGGTGCTGACGGTCTGCTGCGGCACGATCTCGCCGGTCTGCGGGTTGAAGGTGGCGGCGACCACTTTCGAATCCTGCTCGCCCAGGATGTAGATCATCGTCCCCTTTTCATTGAAGGAGAAATGGCGCGGGGCGGAACCCGGCGTCATGGCGATGAAGGGTGTCTTGGCAGGCACGAGGCGGCCGGTATGCAGGTCGAGCGTCCAGACATAGACCCGGTCCAGCCCGGCATCACATGCCAGGACGTAGCGGCCCGAGGGGTCGGAGGCCACCATGTGCACATGCGCCATGGAATGGTCGCTGATGGCAAAGTTGCCCGGCGGATTATCCGCCGCGCGGTCGGGCATGCGCGGGCCGGTATTGTGCACGACATCGGTCGGGTCGCCGAGGCTGCCATCGGGGTGGATGGGCAGCACGCCCACCGTGCCGCCCATGTAGTTGGCCACCAGCACGTATTTGCCCGAGGCATGGATGCTCAGATGCGCGGGCACGGCGCCGCCTGAACGCATGACGTTGAGCTTGGTCAGTTCCCCGCTCGAGCGGTTGACCGAGAACGCGGTGACGCAGCCTTCCTTGTTGGCATTGAAATCATCGATCTCGCTCAGGGCGTAGAGATGCTTGAAATCACTGGACATGGCCATGAAGGACGGGCTGGCGATATCCACATAGGTCATGAGCGGGGAAAGGCTGCTGGTATCGGGGTTCATCTCGAACACCGATATGCCCTGCCCGTTGCCAGCCCCGCCCGGCGGGGCATGCTGGGTGTAGCCGCCAATGTAGCAGATGGTGCGGGGCTTGTTGCCCGGCGCGGTCTGCGCCACGGCGCGACGGGAGAGTACGGGCACGGTAGCGGCCAGGGCGGTGGCGAAGGTGCGGCGTGAGAGGGGGGTGCTCATGACAGAAAGGACGATCCTGGTCAGTTGGAACTGTTTTTATTGCTTGCTACGGCAGTTTGCAGGCGGGGCCGATATCCCCGGTATAGCGGGTCCAGGTTTCGGTTTCACCAAATAAAGGCACTGCCACGAAACCGCGCAGCTTCAGGTCACCCGATTGCGAGACCCACAGCTTGGCATGGTACACATGCCCGGTATCCGGATCGGTGACATGGCCATTCCAGTGCCCCTTCGTTTCGGGGTCGGGGGTAAACCCGTTGAGCATGGGAAGGTTGCATTCGGGCTCGCCCCGCTTGTCGCGCGGCATGTCGGTGGTGTAGCGCAGCCCGGCCAGCCTGCCGCACACTTCCTGCCCGCACTGGCTGATCTCGAACACGCCGTCATGGTCCTTGGTCATCCACCGGCCAATAATGTCCGGCTCCCCGGCATGGGCGGTAACAGGGGAAGCCAGCCCGACCGCCATGGCACATAACGCGGCCATGGCCGGCAGGGTGAACGCCCGGAGGATGCGGCCGCCCGCCTCGCCCGGCGTCATGTTCCGTTTTGTGTCGTGCATCTTGAATCGTTCCCCCGACATGGCGCGCGTCCCGGTCTGTGCCCCGGGGCGCGCTTGCGTCTACCCTCTAGCTGTCAGCGCGCCGGACCCATGGAATGGCGTGAACTTCCACGCCCGCCTCATCGAGTTCGGCATGCTCCTCTTGCGTCATGCTACCATAAATGCCCCGGGCTTCACGCTCGCCATGGTGCATGCCCAGGGCTTCCTCGGCAAAGCGGTCGCCCACGTCTTCACATTCCGCCTCAACCGTGTCGCGTATTTTCTGTAACAGGGCGAGCATGGTATCAGGCATGGCCTGTGGCGCATGGCCGGGTGGCGTGGGCGCAGGCATGGCAGGCGTTACGGCTGCCGCCTCCGCCTGGCGTGCAGGCATGCCCGTATGGACGGCGGGCGCCATGAGGGCGCGCGTCACGTCGGGCGAGGCGCAATGCGGGCAGGACAGCAGCCCGGCCGCGGCCTGCCGCTCGAACGCGGCGCTGCCGGGAAACCACCCTTCAAATTCATGCCCCGCACCACAGCGCAACTGATACCGGATCATGCCGTTATATCAGCCCTTGCCCAGCAGGCCATCGAGCCGGCCCGCGCGCTCGAGCGCCATCAGGTCATCGCAGCCGCCAATGGGCGTATTGTCAATGAAGATCTGCGGCACCGTGGTGCGCCCGCCCGAGCGGCTGATGGATTGCGCGCGCTCGGGCGTGCCGTAGGGGGCATCGATTTCGTTGAAGGAGACACCCTTGTGCTGGAGCAGCCGCACGGCGCGGATGCAGTAGGGGCAGCCGGGTTGGGTGTAGATATCGATTGCGGGCATTGAACCTTCACTTGGCTTGCGGGTTGGATCCGCCCCATGGTCCGGGGCGAATGCATCTGTTCTGGACCATCCTATCCTATTGCGGCGCATGCTGGCCACTGGCTCGCGCGGCGGCAAGCACATCAACCCGCGCGGCACCTGCCGCAAGCAGGGGCACCGCGCAGGCGGCAAGCGTGGCGCCGGTGGTCATCACATCATCCACCACGATCACATGCTGCCCCGCCAGCGCGGGAACAACCCCGGGGCGCACCGTAATTGCCCCATGCATGAGGTGCTGGCGCTGGCTGCGACCCAGACCTTCAAGCGGGCGGGTGGCACGGGTGCGCTCAAGCCCGTCGCACAGGGCCGCAGCGCCCGCGAGACCTGCCAGCGCGCGGGCCAGAAGGGCAGCCTGGTTGTAGCGGCGGCCAAACAGCCGCAGGCGATGCAGCGGGACCGGCATAAAAAGGCTCTCCCCCGTCATGATGTCGCTGGCCGCCATGGCCATGTAACGTGCCAGCAGCGCTACGTTTTCCGTGCGGTCGGCATATTTCAGCGGCAGGATCAGGCTGCGTGCGGTCTCATCATACATCATGGCAGCCCGCGCTTCACGCCACGGCGGTGGGTTGTGCTCGCAGGCGGTGCAGGTCATGTCCGGCCCCGCTGCCGCGCGTGAAGCGAATGGCAGGGCGCAGCGGCGGCAGAACGGCGGCGTAATCAGGTGCAGCCGGCCCACGCACGCGCCACACAGATGCCCCGCCTGGGCCACCTCCGCCCCGCAGGCAAGGCAGCGCGGCGGAAACAGCAGGTCAAGCACCGGCGTTGCGACCCTGCGCCACCATGGACGCCACCACGGGGCGCGGTTCATGAGCTCACACGATCGTGGGCTTGGCAGGGCGCGGGCATGCGTTCACACCAAGGGGCATGAGCCCGGATGTGCCGCAGATCTTCGACCGCCATGCCGTCAGGCTGCACCGTGACCGCGCCGCGCGTGACGTGGCGGCCGTGCGCCCCATTGTGGAGGAAGCCGCCACCCGCCTGCTCGACCGGCTGGATGACGTCACGCGCCCCTTCGCCATGGCGCTGGATATCGGTGGGCGTGGCGTCGTGACCCCACGCCTGCGCGCGCGCGGCATCCAGACCGTTGCGGCCGATCTCTCGCCCCGCATGGCCGCCCTTGATGCCGGCCCCGCCGTGGCCATGGATGGGGAATGGCTGCCCTTCTTGCCGCACAGTTTCGACCTGGTGGTGGCGTGCCTTTCGCTGCACTGGGTCAATGACCTGCCGGGGCTGCTGGCGCAGGTGCGTCATGTGCTGGCGCCTGACGGGCTGTTCCTGGCCTGCATGCCCGTGCTGCCCACGCTGGGCGGGCTGCGTACCGCCCTGATGGAAGCCGAGATGGCGCAGCGCGGTGGCGTCTCGCCGCGCGTCTCGCCCTTTCCCGGCCTGCGCGACTGCGCCGCCCTGCTGCAACGCGCAGGGTTTGCCCTGCCGGTGGCCGATGCGGATGTGATCGAACTGAGTTACGCAACCCCCATGGGCCTGCTGGCCGATCTGCGCCACGCAGGCGAGACCAATGCCCTGCACCAGCGCGCGCGGGGCCTGACATCCCCCGCCCTGCTGGCCGATGCCCTTGGCCGCCTGCCGCGTAATGCCGATGGCTGTGTGGCGCAGTCGCTGCACATCGCGGTCATGACCGGCTGGGCCCCTGCCCCCACGCAACCCCGACCCCTCCGGCCAGGCCAGTTCAGCGTAAGCCTTGAGGAGGCGCTGCGCGACCCACCCTGACATTCATCCCCCCGTGACACTCATGTGACGGCGCACGCGGGCGGGATCATCGGCATCGCGCCCGATCAGGAAATCATGCCCCTTCGGCTTGCGCAGGATGGCGGCGCGGACATGGTCCATCATCGCCACGTCATCCTCGCCCGCGCGCAGGGGCGCGCGCAGGTCGGTCGAACCTTCATGGCCCAGGCAGGTGTAAAGCCTGCCGGTGCATGACAGCCGCACGCGATTGCAGCTTTCACAGAAATTATGGGTCATGGGCGTGATGAAGCCGATGCGCTGGCCGGTCTGGCCAATGCGGGCGTAACGCGCCGGGCCGCCGGTGCGGTAGGCCAGTGGTTCCAGCGCCCAGCGCCGCTCAAGCCTGCGGCGCACGGTTGAGAGCGGCAGGTAATGATCGGTGCGGTCCTCGCCCGTCTCGCCCATGGGCATGGTCTCGATCAGGCACAGATCGGCGCCGATCTCGCCGCACCAGGCGATCAGGGTATCGAATTCATCCTCATTCACGCCCGCCATGGCCACGGTGTTGATGCGCACCGCAAGCCCCGCCTCCCTTGCAGCACGGATGCCATCAAGCGTGCGGGCGAGGTTGCCGCGCCGGGTGATGCGGGCAAAGCGGGCGGGATCAAGCGAATCAAGGCTGACATTGACGCGGCGCACGCCCGCTGCCCACAGGCCATCGGCAAATTCGGCCAGCCTGCTGGCATTGGTGGTGAGCGTGAGTTCATCCAGCCCCGGCTGGCCGGTATCGCGGTGCAGCCATTTGCCCATCTCGTTAAAAAAAGACATGACATCGCGCCGCACCAGCGGCTCGCCCCCGGTCACCCGCAGCCTGCGCACACCGTGGCCGATGAAGGCCGTGCACAGGCGCTCGAGTTCGGGCAGCGACAGGATTTCCGCCTTGGGCAGGAAGGTCATGTCCTCGGCCATGCAGTAGATGCAGCGCATGTCGCACCGGTCGGTGACTGACACGCGCAGGTAGGTCAGCAGGCGGCCGTAGGAATCGGGTAGCGGGGCATGGTTCATGCAGTCACAAACCCTAGGACAGCACGGTCAGCTGCACGACCATGGCATTGACCATTACCTTGCCAGCATGGGGAAACATGACCGTAACCCGCGCGCCAATGGCCGACTGCACGGCGCCATCGCCCCATTCCGGGTGGTCGGGGTGGCGGACCAGTTGCCCCGGAACAAGAAAGGACCGGAAAGGTGGAGGGGCCATGATGCTGCGCGGTTCCTGCATGGGGGTCATGACCGGCATATCGGACCGGTGCGGGTCTTATTAAACCCCATTGGCGGGTATTCAACAAAAAAACAGCCCGCCCATGGCCCCAGCACCGCCTTTTCCGCCATCACAAGGCATGTTACCGCAAGGGCATGCACACCCCTTTTTCCCGACCGGTACAGGCATGAGCCACCGCCCTGCCATGAGCAGCCGCCTGTGCGGCGCCATGCTGGGGGCGGGGTGGCATGGCCTGTCCACCCTGCTGGCCCCTGCCCTGCGCCTCAACCTGCGCCGCAGGCTGGCGCGTGGCAGGGAAAGCCTGACCAGCCTGCCCCAGCGGCGCGGCCTGACCAGCCGATCGCGCCCTCCGGGGTTGCTTGTATGGCTGCATGCGGCCAGCGTGGGCGAGACGGTTGCCCTCCTCCCGGTGGTGGAGCAGCTTCTTGGCGCCAGTCCGGCGCTGCACGTTCTGGTCACGACCGGCACGGTCACGGGAAATGACATTTTGCATGACCGCCTGCCTGCCATGGCCGGGCAGGAGCGGGTCATTACGCAATTCGCGCCGCTGGACGTGCCACGGTGGGGGGCGCGGTTTCTTGATCACTGGCGCCCGGACGTGGGCGCGCTGGTGGAAAGCGAGCTCTGGCCCAACCTGATTGCCGCCTGCCACGCGCGGCATATGCCACTGGCCCTGCTCAACGGCCGCATGTCCGACCGCTCCCTGGCCAGCTGGCGCAGGGCCGCCTGCCTTCTGGCCCGCATGCTCTCGACCTTTGCATGGGTCATGGCCCGCAGCGCGGAGGATGCAGCCCGCCTGCAACACGGCGGCGCAACCCGGATCGACCTGATTGCCGACCTCAAGGATGCAGCGCCCCCCCTGCCACATGACCCGGCGGCACTGGCGGAACTGCGATCCCTGCTGGCCGGGCGGCCGGTCTGGGTCGCGGCCTCCACCCATGCGGGAGAAGACGCCACCATCATCGCCGCCAGCACCCTTGTGCGCCAGGTGGTGCCCGATGCCCTGACCATCCTCATCCCCCGCCACCCTGAACGCGGCGCGGATATCGCCGCCCGCGCCAGCGCCCCGCGCCGCGCATTGGGGCAGACCCCTGCCGCGCAGGACGGACTATGGATCTGTGACACGCTGGGCGAGATGGGCCTGTTCCTTGCCCTTGGCGCACCGGTGCTGATGGGCAACAGCCTGCCTGGCTGCGCGGGCGGCGGCCATAACCCGCTGGAACCCGCGCGTGCCGCCTGCCCCGTGGCCAGTGGGCCACGGATCGGCAATTTCCGGCAGGCTTACGCTCGGATGGAGGACGGCGTGCAGTTTGTCGAAACCGCGCCCGATATCGCCCAGTGGCTCATCCCCCTGCTCCAGAGCCCCGAAGCCTGCCACAGGGCAGGCGCGCGCGCCCGGCGGCATGCCCTGCCGGATTCCTCACTGGCCCGGAACATAGCCCAAGCCCTGCTTGCACTGGGTCCGCGCTGATGCGGCCGCCCGCCTTCTGGTGGCGACCGCCCGCCGATGCCGGACTGATGGCGGGCCTGCTCGCCCCCCTCGCCCATATTTATGCGGCCGCCACGGCACGCCGCCTGCGCCGTGCATCATGGCATGCGCCAGTGCCGGTACTGTGCTGTGGCAATATTGGCGTGGGTGGCGCGGGCAAGACGCCGCTGGTGATGGATCTGGCACAGCGCGCCATAAGCCGGGGGCGCAGGCCCGCTTTCCTCTCACGCGGATATGGCGGCCGGGCGCGTGCGGGAATACGGGTTGACCCCAGCCATCACACCGCGCGCGACGTGGGCGACGAACCCCTGCTGCTGGCCCATATCGCACCATGTTATGCGGGCGCTGACCGGGCTGTATCGGCGCGCCGCGCCGTGGCGGACGGAGCGGATTGCCTGCTGATGGATGACGGATTCCAGAACCCCACCCTGCATCAGGACCTGGCGCTGGTGGTGGTTGATGGCGCGGTCGGGTTTGGCAATGGCCGCGTGCTGCCTGCTGGCCCACTGCGTGAGCCGGTGGCCCCGGCACTCGCCCGCGCCGGTGGCGTGGTCATCATGGGCCGTGACCGGCAGGGCGTTGCGGCCAGCCTGCCCGAGGGGCTGCCCTGTTTTGCAGCAACCCTGCAACCCGACACGCAGACCATCCCCCGTGACCGGCCCATCATCGCCTTTGCGGGAATCGGGCGGCCCGCCAAATTTTTCGATGGGCTGGCCCAGTGCGGCATTCACCCTGTCCGCTGTCTCGCCTTTCCCGATCATCACGCCTATACCGCAGCCGAGCAGGCCCGACTGCACAGACTTGCGGCACAAGCCGGGGCCTGCCTTGTTACAACACAAAAGGATGCCGTGCGCCTCAATGCCCCCCTCCAAACAGAGGTGCGCACGGTCGGCCTGGAACTGGCATGGGCCACCCCCGCCATGCCCGAACGGATACTGGACCTATGGCTGGGCACGACACAGCAGTAAAAGCACGGCACGCCACGCGGCAGATGCGCCTTGAAGCAGCACTGGTGCGCGGGCTTGTGGCCCTATTCCGCCGCCTTGGTCCGGTACGGGCCTCCAACCTTGGCGGATGGCTGTGCCGCACGATCGGACCGGTTCTGCCTATATCGAAAATAGCCGATTCCAACCTGCGCATGGCCATGCCCGAACTCGATTCCAGCATGCGCCGCACCATCATCCGCGCCATGTGGGACAATATCGGCCGCAACGCAGGCGAGTTCCCGCATCTTGCCACCCTGCCCCGCAACCCGGCTGACGGTGCCCCCGGCTGGGACGTGGTGGGCGAGGAACACCTCATCGCGCAGGCGGCGAAGGGCGGGCCGACCATTTTCGTATCCGGCCATATCGGCAACTGGGAGATGCTGCCCCCCGCCGTGGCGCGGTACGGACTGCCATTCTCCTCGTTTTATCGCGCGCCCAACAATCCGCTGGTCGACCGCATCCTGTGCGACCTGCGTGAGGAGGCGATGGGGGAACCCGTGCCGCTGTTTGCCAAGGGAGCACGCGGCGCGCGCAATGCGCTGGCGCACATACTCAAGGGCGGCCACCTGGGCATGCTGGTGGACCAGAAGATGAATGATGGAGTCGCCGCCCGCTTTTTCGGTCTGCCCGCCATGACGGCGGGCGCCATGGCGGCCATGGCGCTCAAGCTGCGCTGCACCGTCATACCCGGCTATATCGAGCGCCTGGGCCCGGCGCGGCTGCGCATGCATGTCCTCCCCCCCATCGACCTGCCCGATAGCGGCAACCGCACGGCAGACCAGATGGCGCTGACGCAGCAGGTGAATGACTGGATTGAAGGCACAATACGGCAGCAGCCAGGCAGCTGGCTCTGGATTCACCGCCGATGGAATAAGCATTTGCCTATTATTGAGCCTAAAAAATAGGCGCGTATGCTACAAAATATTGCTTTTTTGCCACAGGGTGTTGTTTCTGCCTGTTTGTGCGGCTTTCTGCCTGAAATTCAGTTTGGCAAAGCTGCCATGCAGGAATAGCGTTGTTCCTATCTTGTCACGCCAAGACAGTCAGAGGGCCAACGGAATGCACATGATGAGCAAGCAGGCTTCCGCCACCAATGTTATTTCCCTGCGGCAGGGCTTCCTGCCCCGCCACCGCGAATACCTGATGCGCTGGCTTGAAGCCGGTGCGTGCATGGGCCTGTGTGATGCGGATATCTCCGATCACAACGATGATAACGAGCCTGATATCGAACATGTTCTGGTCTGGGTGCGTGAAAATGCCCGCCCGGCCTACATGGTCCGCCCCGAAGGCATGGGCTGGGTGCTTGTTGACCAGATCCGCGACTGCCAGCTTGCTACCTACAGCAGCTTTGAAGCCGCCCTTCACGCCATCCGCCCGGTGCTGGCGCATGGGGCCACCGCCGCCGCCTGAAAGGCCAGCGGCGGGTAAGGCACCCGCCTGCATTGCTCCCTAGTTGGCGCTGCGCCGCAGCCTGCCCGCTGGGGGAATGACGATCCTGCCGCCACCGGTGGGCAGGATCTGGAACACGGCTAGGTCGCGCCGCGTCTTGCCATTATCCAGAAAACCGAATGCGCCATCCACCCCGCCAAACCCGTCGGGGCGAGTCAGCGCCTGCACGGAATAGCCATTGGCACTTCCGGCGGGGCGGTTCTGGTCCAGCGCCTTCACCAGGGCTGCCGCATCATAGGTCAGGTCGGCCAGCGGGGTTGGCATGTGGTGGTAAGCCGCCATGAACTGCTGCACGAACGCCTGCCGCGTGGCCGGATCGGGCGCTGCGTACCACGCACCCTGCAACGCGCCCAGCTTGGTGGCGAATGCCGACCACAGCCCCGGCCCCATGATCTGCACATGCGTATTGTCCACACGTGCCTGGGCCAGCGCGTTGATGATCATGCCCAGTTGCAGCCCGGTATCGCCCAGAAGCAGCGCGTCAAACGGCGGGGCGGGAAAATCTGGCGGGACAGCGGGCGCCGTGGCGGCTTCAGTTACCGGGGCCTGCGGCGCGCCATCGGGGTTGGCGGGGTCGATAGTGGCTGAATCGGGCGCGGCCTCGGGCGTGGGGGCCGCAGGCGCCTGGGCCACGGGGTCGGGTTGTGGCACGGCGGCGGCGCGACTGTCATAGGCCGACAGGGTTTTCAGGTTGGCGGTAATCGCCTCCTGCGTGCTGTCATGGAACATGATCTGTGGCGATTGCAGGCCATTTTCCTCGCACACCTGCTGCAGCGCCTGCCCAAGCGCATGGCCCAGCCGGTTATCGGGCAGGAACGCCGCGAAATGCTGCCGCCCCTGCTGGCGGGCGGCGAGTACCATGCGGCGCACCTGCTGCTCGGGCGCAATGCCAAGGGTCCAGACACCAGGCTGGGCGACGGACATGTCGCTGGTAAAGGCCAGCACAGGCACCCCGGCAGCGGTGGCGACTGGTGCCGTCTGCGCTGTCTCGTCGGCGGTGAGCGGGCCGAGGATCAGCCCGTCGCCTGCCTTGATTGCCGCCTGTGCAGCAGTAGCGGCGTTACCACCCGGGGCGGCGGTATCATGCACATCCAGCGGCGGAGCGGTGGGCGTATTCATGGCCATGCGCGTGGCGGTCAGCATTTCCTGCCCGAGGCGGGCATTGGCCCCGCTGAGCGGCAGCAGCACGCCCACGTTGCGCCCGGCATGGGGCGCATGGTGGCCACCGCCCTCCCCGCCCGCACACGCGGTCAGCACCGACAGCGCCAGCCCTGCCAGCAATAAGCGCTTGCATGCAGGGCGCGCAGAGGCAGTATCAGCATCCTGTCCTTGCATCTGGGTTCCGAATGTCTGACGCCTCATCTTCCTCGCCTTCAAAATCTCAACATGCCCCGGAACATCCGGCGGATATAAACCGTGGCCATATTCATAGCGGAGAATCCGCCACCCGTCATGCCGGGAACGCCGATGAAACCGTTCCGGTTGTGCATCAGGGTGGAGAAGTTGTGCTGGTTTCCACGCCAATAGGCAACCTTGGCGACATGAGCCGCCGCGCGGTCGAGACGTTGGAGGCCTGCGACCTGATCCTGTGCGAGGACACGCGCACCAGCGCGCGGCTGCTGCGTGAATACGGCATCCGCACCCGAACCCGCCCCCTGCATGACCACAACGAGGACAGGCAGATACCCGCACTCCTTGAGGCCCTGGACGCGGGGCAGCGCATTGCCGTGATTTCGGATGCGGGCACGCCGCTGATGTCAGACCCCGGCTACAGGCTGGTGCGCGCGGTGGTTGCGGCGGGTGGGCACGTGACGGCCGTGCCGGGGCCGAATGCCGCGGTGATGGCGCTGACACTGTCGGGCCTGCCGCCGCACCCGTTCATGTTCTCGGGCTTCCTGCCGCCACGCGAGGCGGCGCGGCGCGAGGTGCTGGCGCAACTCCACGCCGCCGAATGCGCGGGCCTGTCCGCCACCCTGATCTGGCATGAAGCCCCGCACCGGCTGGCGGAAATGCTGGCAACGCTGGCCGATGTCATGGGCGGCAACCGCCCTGCCGCAGTTGCCCGCGAACTGACCAAGCGCTTTGAGGAAGTGCGCCGTGGCACGGTCGCCGAACTCGCCGCCCATTACGGCGAACACCCCGCACGGGGCGAGATTACCGTGGTGCTTGGGCCGCCGCTGCAGGAAGACAGCACGGCAACCGACCTCGACACCCAGCTGCACGAGGCCCTGCGCACGCTCTCGGTCAAGGATGCGGCAGCACTTGTGGCCGGCATTACCAGCCTGCCCCGCCGCACGGTCTATGCCCGCGCGCTGGAACTGGCGCGGGAGAAAAAATAAGCCCGCAGGCCGTTACTGCCCCCCGATATCGGTATTGAACAGCGAATCCGCTGGCATGGGGCCGCCGGTGCTGGCATCGAGCAGGTCGACGCGGGTGGTTTCCTGCTGGGCATCCTGAATGATCCAGCCGCGCAGCCGCAGCGGGTTGTCATGGAACAACAGGGTCATGCTGCCATCGCCCGGCGTGTCGGTGCGCACCACGGTTATGTCGAGCTCATTGCCATCATGCGACAGGCCGGTCACCGTCACATCACCCGACAGTTGCAGATGCGGGCGCAGCAGCAGGCCAAGCGGGGTCTTTTCCATCGGCATGGTGGTGGTCTGGTCAAGCTGGCTGTCGTTGAACACCACCTGGTCATGGTTGGCCACGAGCAGCAGCGGGCTGGGCGGGTCGTACTGAAAGCGCATGCGGCGATTCGTGCGGTCGATCCACGCCGTGCCGGTGCTGACCTTGCCATCAGGCGCGGTCTGGCGGAACCGCGCCTTGAGCAGGCTGATCGCATCAAGATGATGCTCGACCCGTTCCAGCAGCGCATGGTCCTGGTCCGATGCCCCCACGGCCATCTGCTCCTGCGCATGGGCAACAGGCGCAACGGGACCGCCCAGCAGGCAGGCAACGCCACAGGCGGCAATGACAGGAAGAAATTTCATGATGCGGCGCAATCCGTGCAGACACTCTGTGCACAGTCGTGCCCCATCAGCCCCGCAATATCAAGCCAGCCCTCCGGCACGTGAGCCTACGAGCTGCCAATCAGCACGCCCGCCACGAACACCAGCAGCCCGCCGATGACAATCTGCACGATGGCCGAGCCAAACGGCGTGTCCTGATAGCGCCAGCGTATCCATGAAATGGCGAACAGTTCGATCACCACCACGATGATCGCGGCAATCATGGCCGCCGAGAAATCATCGATCAGGAACGGCAGGGTATGCCCGATGCCACCCGCCGTGGTCATGAGCCCGCACACCAGCCCGCGCAGCAATGGCGCGCCCCGGCCTGAAAGCTTGCCATCATCGGACAGGGCCTCGGCAAATCCCATGGAAATCCCCGCCCCCACCGAGGCCGCCATGCCGACGAGGAAGGCATTCCAGGACTGGTGCGTGGCGAAGGCCGCGGCAAAGACCGGCGCAAGTGTCGAGACCGAGCCATCCATCAACCCCACAAGGCCGGGCTGGATGATCTGGAGCACAAAGCGGCGGCGGGCATCCTCATCCTCGCTTTCGCGCTTGCTGGTGGGCAGGCGGTCGAGGGTAATGGCGTTGGCGGCCTGCTCGTGCTGGTCCTCGGCATGGGCAAGGTCACCGAGCAGCCTGCGGGTTGCCGCATCGGTGGTGCGCAGGGCGGCCTGGCGGTAGAATCGCGCCGCATCCATTTCCATCTGCCGTGCATGGGCGCGCACGGCCTCGATGCCCTGCGTCTGCACCTGCCAGGCGGGCTTGCGCACCATGAAATCGGCAATATCGGTCCTGCGGATCAGCGGGATATGCGGGCCGAAACGGCTGACATACAGGTCGATCAGGTCGCGGCGGTGCTCGTCCTCCTCCATCGACATGTCGGTAAAGATCTTGGACGTGTCGGGGTATTTCTCGCGCAGGGTATAGGCAAAATCGGAGTAGATGCGCCCGTCTTCCTCCTCGTTGGAGATGGCAAGCGCGAGGATTTCCTGATCGGACAGGGAAGAGAATTTACGCATCGCCCAGTCTATGCATAAATTCTCTTAATGGCTCAAGAATATTGTAAAGTTACAAATAATTCTCAATTGAAATATCCAAGTAAAACGATCGAAAATGATTATGCTTCTCGGTTACGTTTCTTGGTGAACATATCCCCTGCCCGCCGCTCACACCACGGCGGCTTCGGTAAAGACATGGGTCACGTCGCCCTGCCAGCGGCCATGATAGGCGGCAAGAAAGGCCTCGGCCTGCGTGGGGGCGCCCGCGGCAATTTCATGCAGGGGGGCGAGGTAACGGGTCTCGTCCTGCCCATTGCCATCACGCAGGGCGCGGGCGCGCAGGCCGTCAGTGGCAAGGGCGATCATGCGGGCGGCAAGCGGGCGCAGCGTGCCCTGCCCCCACGGCGCATCCAGCCCCAGGCGCGGCACGGCGGCGCGCAGGGCGAGGTAATCGTCCCACCCATGTTCGCACACCAGCTTTTCGGCGGCATGCAGGGTGGCGTCATCATAGAGCAGCCCGGTCCACAGTGCGGACTGGGCCAGCATCATGGCGGGTGAGCCTGCATCGGCGCCGCGCATTTCAAGGAACTGCTTGAGCCGCACATCGGGGAAGGCCGTGGTCAGGTGGTCCTCGAAATCGCCAATGGTGGGGCGCTCGCCCTCCAGCCCCGGCGGGCAGCGCCCGTCAAGCCAGTCACGGAAGGAATGGCCCGCCACATTGATCATGCGCTCGCCCCGTGTGACGAAATACATCGGCACATCAAGCAGCCACTGCACATAGACCGCAAAGCTGAAGCCATCTTCAAGGAACTGGCGCGGCATGCCCGCGCGCGCATTGTCGGTATCGGTCCAGACACGGGCACGGTTGGACAGGAAGCCATTGGGGCGACCTTCATAGAACGGCGAGCTGGCGAACAGCGCGGTCGCTACCGGCTGCAACGCCAGCGAGACCCGCATCTTGCGCGCCATGTCGGCCTCCGAGCCGAAATCGAGATTCACCTGCACGGTGCAGGTGCGCAGCATCATGTCCAGCCCCAGCGTGCCCACGCGCGGCATGTAGTCACGCATGATGGCGTAGCGGCTCTTGGGCATCCACGGAATGTCGGCGCGCCTGGCCATGGGGTGAAAGCCCAGCGGGGCGAAGCCCAGCCCCAACTCGGTGCAGGTCGGACGGATGGATTCAAAATGGTGCGCCATCTCGGCTGCCGTATCATGCAGCGAGACGAGCGGGGCGCCGGAGAGTTCAAACTGGCCACCCGGCTCGAGCGAGATGGAACTGCCCCTGGCCTCCGCCTGCCCCTTGAGGCCGATCAGCGCGCCCTGGTCAATAATGTCCTGCCACTGCGTGCCACCGTCTTCGGCTGAAAGCGCGCGCAGCAGGGCCTCGATTCCGCGCGGGGCGTAGGGGGGAGCGGACCATGCCGGCCGGCCGGGGCCTGCGGCGGCGGGTTTTACAAAACCGAATTTCTCATGTTCCGTGCCAATCCGCCACTGCGCCCGCGGGCGCGCGCCCGCCGCAAGCAGGGCGACCATCTGGTCAAGGGATTCGATTACGTTTGTATTATGCGCGCCGGGATTCGACATGGCGGGGGCAATATCCTCATGACAGTCAGGGCAAGGCTGGGCCGGAGACAGGCCGAAGGGAAGCGGGATTGTCGTTACGAAGTCTTATCACATAAGGCCTTGAGGCCCGACCCGACAAGAGCCAGCGCCGCCGCCGCCGCCGTATCCGCCCGCAGCACCAGCGCGCCAAGCGAGAGCGGCCGCACGAAAGCCTGCCTGCACAGCATCTCGTGCTCACGGGGCGAAAATCCGCCCTCCGGGCCAATCAGCACGCCATCGCCCGCATGCGGCGCGGACGCGGGCGCCCCCTGCGGCCTGCGCTCAAGGGCTGCGAACAGGGACGTATCATCAGGCCATTGCGACAGCACCGTGGTCAGCGGCGCCAGCGGGTCGATGGCGGGCACGTCAAGGCGCTCGCACTGCTCGGCGGCCTCGATGGCGATACTGTTCAGGCGATCGGCATTGATGCGGTGGGTATTGGTGCGCTCGGTCACCACGGGGCGAAACCGCGTGACCCCGAGTTCCGTGCCCATGCGGATGACCGTCTCGGTCGCATCACGCTTGAGGGGCGCGAAGACGAGGCACAGCCCCTGCGTGGCGGCGGGCGCGCGGGTCTGGTCCACCAGGCGGATGCGGCAGCGGTCACGGCGCAGGTGGTCGATCACGCCCTGCCACGCGCCATCACGCGCATTGAAGACCTCGACCACTGCCCCGGCCTGCTGGCGCATGACCGTGCCCAGGTAATGGGCCTGCCCCGGTTCCAGATCGAACACGACGTCGACCGCCATGGGGGCGATATGGGCGGGTGATATGAACAGGCGCGGACAATCCCTCATGCCGGATGATAACCTTTCAGCGCAGGACAGGATACACGATACCGGGGCCGGTCTTGACCCCACGGGGCCTTCCGGCCCATCTGTGTGGCCATTAGCAGCCATGGGGCGCGCCGTCATCGGCAAACGCGGCCCCACCGGCGGCAGGCACAAGCGGCAAGGAGTTATAGCGTGGACCAGCCCGTACCCCATACGGACATCAGGGTGGATGGCTGGATCGGCCGCCTGCCGCCCCGCCTGCGCCCTTATGCCCTGCTGATGCGGCTCGACCGGCCAATTGGCACGTGGCTCCTGTTCCTGCCCGGCGTATGGGGCATCATGCTGCCGGACCATGTACCTGCCAGACAGCGACTTTTCCTGGTCGTGCTGTTCGGCATTGGCAGCGTGGTCATGCGCGGCGCGGGCTGCGTGGTCAATGACATGTGGGACCGCGACATCGACCGCCAGGTGGCGCGCACGGCAGGCAGGCCGCTGGCCTCGGGCGCCCTGTCCATGCGCGAGGCGGCGCTGTTCCTCGCAGCCCTGCTGCTCATCGGCTTCAACATCCTCATGAACCTCAACGGGCTTTCACAGATCCTGGGTGCGTCCTCGCTCATTCTGGTGGGGCTGTACCCGCTGGCCAAGCGGGTTACGTGGTGGCCGCAGCTTGTCATGGGCTTTACCTTCGGCTTTGGCGCGCCGCTGGGCTATGCGGCGGCGGCCAACCATATCGATGCGGCTCTGGGCACGCTCTATGCCGCCACCATCATGTGGCAGCTCGGCTTCGATACGATCTACGGCTTTCAGGACATGGAGGACGATGCCCGCATTGGCGTGCGCTCCACCTCCCGCCTCATGGCGGGGCATGCGCGGCTGTTCGTGGGCGCGTGCTATGGGCTGACCCTGGCGGGGCTGGCCGGAGCAGGCTACCTGGCCCATGTGGGGCCGGGATTCTGGCCGGCGCTGGCGCTGCCCGCGGCCCTGCTGGCCTGGCAGGTGTGGCGGCTGGACGAGCGCAGCCCCGCCACCTGCCTGCGGCTGTTCCGCTTCAACCGCGAAACCGGGCTTGCCATCGCCCTGGCCGTTCTGGCGGGAACGCTTACGCGCTGACGTGCAGCGTGCGGGCCAGGAAGTCATGCGCCATGCCCATGCACTGAAGGAACAGGGCGGCATCAAAGCGATGCCCCTCATCGCGCAAAAAGGCATGCTGGGCGTTGAACTCATGCCACTCGTAGCATGTGCCCGCCTTTTCCATCGCGGCACGGATCATCTGCCGCCCTTCAAAGGGCACATGCGGGTCCTGCCGCCCCCATACCATCAGCGCCTCGCCACGCATCTCGCCCACGCGGGCCAGCGTATCATCGCACCTGCCCTGCCCCAGCGTGGCGGAATGGATATCGGTGGCATAGAAACACACCGCCGCGCGCACCCGCGGGTCAAGGGCTGCGCGAAACGCCAGGTGCCCGCCAAGGCACACGCCCATGGTGGCAAGGCTTTCGGTGCAGTGCGGGTTGGCGGCCAGCCAGTCCAGTGCCGCGCAGGCATCATGGTCGTAACCCGCGACCGGCTTTTCGAATTTGAGGAAATTGCCGCGATCCGTGCCCGGTTTGTCATAGGCCAGCACGGTGCCCGCCGGTTCATATTCATGATAGACCTCGGGCACGGCCACGACGTAACCCTGCCCCGCCATCATGGCGGCCAGCCTGCGAATGGGGGCCGTAACCTGATAGATTTCGGAAAACAGCACGATTCCGGGAAAGCGCCCTGCAATGGCAGGGCGGAAAACATGCATCCGCATCATGCCTGAAGGCGTTGGGATGTCTGCCGTCTCGTCGGAATGGATAATCATGATGACGCTCCTGCCAGTGGTGCAAAAGGCCACGATAGCAGCATGCGGGCGGCCAACCGAGAGGGGGCGGGTCGATCATGCCTGTAATATCAAGTCGTAAATTGATTGTTATTTGTTCATATATTGCGCAAAAAGCACTTCAAACATTGACTTTCCGTCCCCGCCCCGGCCTGTATGGGGCATGAATCCGTTACAGAAATCATGATGTCATCCCTGTTTGCCCTCTCGCTCGCCATCTGCGCCATCGTGTCCGTCGTGGTGCTGATCGCACGCTTCCGGATCAATCCGTTCATCGTGCTGTTCGCGGTCTCGCTGGCGCTGGCGCTGTGCGCGGGCATGCCGCCGCAAAAGGCCATCGCCTCGTTCGAGGCCGGTGCGGGGCGGGTACTGGGGCATGTGGCCACCGTTATCGCGCTGGGCACCATGCTGGGCAAGATGCTGGCGGAGTCAGGGGGGGCCGACCGCATCGCCCTGACCATTACCCGCCTTGCGGGCGAGAAGCGTGTCAGCTGGGCGATGATGGTGATCGGGCTGCTGGTGGGGCTGCCGGTTTTCTTTGAAGTCGGATTCGTGCTGCTGATCCCGCTGGCGTTTACGCTGGCGCGGCGCACCAATACGCCGCTTCTGCGCGTGGCCCTGCCCATGGGGGCAGCCCTTTCCGTCACGCACGCCATGATCCCGCCGCATCCGGCAACACTGCTCGCCCTTACGGCCTATCATGCCGATATCGGGCGCACGATCCTGTGGGGCATCGTGATCGGCACCCCTGCCGCGGCTTTGGCCGGGCCGGTCTATGCCCGCTTCATTGCCGGGCGCATCGGCCCCGTGCTGCCTTCCGCGCTGGAGGCGCAGTTCGTCAACCACGAAGTGCCGGCCAGCATGCCCGGCTTTGGCATTACGGTCCTGACCATTCTCTCGCCCGTCGTGCTGATGCTGGTGGGCTCGGTGGCGGATGCAGTGGCCAGCCCGCACACACCGCTGAACAACGCGCTGCACTTCATCGGCAATACGGATATTGCGCTGGCGCTGGCGACCCTGCTGTCCTTTCAGGTCTTTGGCACCGCGCGTGGCTTCAGCCGCGAGACGATTCTCAAATTCACCAATGACTGCCTGGCTCCCACGGCGCTGATCATGCTGCTGGTGGGTGCAGGCGGCGGATTCGGGCAGGAACTGGTCGATAGCGGCGTTTCAACCGCCATTACCGACCTTGCGGTGGGTGCCCATGTGCCGCTGCTGGTGTTGGCCTGGCTGCTGGCGGTGGTGGTGCGGGTAGCCACGGGTTCGGCCACCGTGGCCATGAGCACGGCGGCGGGCATCGTGGGGCCGATTCTGGTGCACACGCATGGCGCCTCGCCCGAACTGATGGTGATCGTGACCGGCGCGGGCTCGGTGGCGCTGGGGCCGCTGAATGATGCGGGCTTCTGGCAGATCAAGGAATATCTTGGCCTGTCGGTGGGCCAGACCATAAAGACATGGTCGGTGATCGAGACCCTGATTGCCGTGCTGGGGCTGGTCTTTGCGCTGCTGCTGTCGCTGGTGGTGGGGTAGGAGTCATCAGACGTATCTGATCCGGTTGATGATGGCGCGGATGGCATCGCGGTCCAGTTCGAATTCCGGCCCGGCATCCATCACCGCCAGTTCCATCAGGGCCTCCGATAATGCCCTGAAGCGGAGGCGGTCATGGCTGTTGTCCATCTCCAGCGGCTTATCAGCGATGGCCTGCACAAATGATTTCCGGTCGAGAAGGGATTCCAGCACGCTGGCTATCTGCCGGGGCGTCAGGCCCCTGTTCATCAGGGCCAGTACATCCACCGCGTGGGCAGTCCCGATACCCTCACTGACGAACGCCGCCTCCATCGCAGCGACAGACTCCGCCACGCTGCGACATGCATCGGTCAGGACCACCGTGGGGAACCCTGCCATGGCCGCATCACGTGCCGTGGCCGCCACGCAGTAATCCAGCGCCACGCCTGCCACGAACACCCGGGTGATTTCCCTGCCCCGCAGCAGTCCGTCAAGCCCGGTGCGGCTGGCGCGGGCATTGTCCTCAAAGGCGGAATAGCTGTCGATATCGGGGCGCATGCCCTTGCGCAGCACCACGCCGATATGGGCCTGCGCCAGATCGGGCACGAGTTCCGCCCCTTTCGTGCCCGCCACGCAATGCACCGGCCACGGGCCGCCCTGCATGGCGAAGGAGACATGACCTGGCGGGTGCCAGTCCTGCGTTGCGGCAATCAGGCCAAAGGGCAGTTCGCACAGCCGGTTGATGAGCGGCACGATGCCATCCGCCCCCGCCACGCCCAGCGGGCCGCCGGGCATGAAATCGACCTGCATGTCGATAACCAGCAGCGCATCGGAAGGGGTGATGAACAGGGTCCCTGAATGCCCGTCCGCCGCCATGCTACCCCCTGCCGAGAGATGTTTTTTAAATAAGAAGCTTTTTGGAAACGAGCTTCACCAAAAACTTTTATCTGGCAACCGAGAGCAATTCCACTGAACTCTGGCTCAGTGGAATTGCTCTAGCTCATTGTTTATCGAGCCTCTTCACCAGTTCGAATGTGTCCATTCAAACTGGATTGGCTCTAGCCCTTGGCGTACGGATTGCTCGAGGCGCGCAGCAGCAGCCTTATGGGCGTGCCGGGCAGGTCAAAGGTCTCGCGCATGCCGTTGACCAGATAGCGCTGGTAATCCTCGGGCAACTGGTCGGTGCGGGTGCCGAACAGGATGAAGGTGGGCGGGCGCGCCTTGGCTTGCGTGATGTAGCGCAGCTTGAGCCTGCGGCCATCGACGAGCGGCGGCGGATGGCGCTCGACCATCATCTCGAACCAGCGGTTGAGCGCGCCGGTGGGCACGCGGCGGTTCCATACATCATAGGCGCGGCGCACGGTGGGCAGCAGGCGGTTGATTCCCGCCCCGGTCATGGCCGAGAACGACACGACGGGAATGCCACGCATCTGCGCAAGCGAGGTCTCGATCCGGTCCTTGATGGCCTGCCGGGTAGCCGCCCGGTCCTCCACCGCATCCCACTTGTTCAGCGCCAGCACGCAGCACCGGCCCTCACGCTCGATCAGGCGGGCGATCTGCAGGTCCTGCTCATGCACGCCCAGCGTTGCATCAAGCACCAGGATCACGACCTCCGCCATCTTCAGCGCCTCGATGGAGGCGGAGACGGACATCTTCTCCAGCGTCTCGTCAATCCGGGCCTTGCGGCGCAGGCCGGCCGTGTCAACGAGCTGGATCGGGCCTTCGTCGTCATGCAGCATGACGGCAATGGAATCGCGCGTCAGCCCCGGTTCGGGGCCGGTGATCATCCGCTCCTCGCCCAGCAGGCGGTTGAGCAGCGTGGACTTGCCCGCATTGGGGCGGCCCACAATGGCAAGGCGCAGCGGGCCGGGCGGGCGCACATCCTCTTCCTCGCCCTCGGCCTGCGCATCCTCGCGCCGGGAGCGGCGGGTAACTTTTTTCACCGGCGGCAGGTCGGTAGGTGGCAGGCGGTCCACGATCTCGCTCATGAGATCGGCCACGCCCTCCCCATGTTCGGCCGACATGGCCAGCGGCGTGCCAAGCCCCAGCGAGAACGCCTCCATGGCGGCGGCGGCGCCCTGCCGCCCCTCCGCCTTGTTGGCAACCAGCAGCACCGGGCGGCCCTGGCGGCGCAGCCAGTTGGCAAAATGCTCATCGGCAGGCGTAATGCCGCTGCGCGCGTCAATGCAGAACAGCACGAGATCGGCCTCGGCCACGGCGGATTCAGATGAAGCCCGCATGCGGCCGTACAGCGTATCGGGCGCAGCCTCCTCCAGCCCGGCCGTGTCGATGATGCGAATGGCCCGGCCGCGCACGGTGGCCTGGCCTTCCTTGCGGTCGCGGGTGACGCCGGGGGTATCGGCCACGAGCGCCTGCCTGCGGCCAACCAGCCGGTTGAAAATGGTCGACTTGCCGACATTCGGCCTGCCCGCGATCACGACAACCGGCAGCGCATCCACTGGCGCGGATGGAAAAGATGAACTCACTGCGGCAACTTTCTTTTTAGGTATAGGCTATAAGGTAGCCGTTATTATCCATGAGCAACAGCGTATTATCGACCACGATCGGTGCTGTCGTCACCTCGGCTGGCAGTTCGTGCAGGGAGTCGATATGCCCCTGCGCGGGGTCGATGATGACAACGCCGTTCTGCTTGAAGTTCGATATGAACACCAGCTTGCCGCCTGCCAGAATCGGGCCGTTCCACACGATGCCACGCTTCTGCTTGTCGGAATTCTCATACTGCCGCAACTGCGTGATCCAGCGCACATGGCCTGAAAGCCGGTCAAGGCAGGCCACCTGCTGGTCCATGGAGATGAGGAAGATCCAGTCCCCGATCACCAGCGGCGTGTTCTGCCCCGAAATACCGCGCTCCCACAGCCTGCGGCCCGAGCGCATGTCGATGGCGACAAGAACGGCGCCGGTGCTGATGGCATAGGCCGTGCCATCGGCAATGACCGGCATGCCATGCACGCACGAGAAATCGATCAGCGCCTGCTGGCCATTGGTGCTGCCCAGGGTATCGGCCCAGACCACCTCGCCGCCTTCGGCACGCAGCGCCACGAGATCGCCCGAACCAAAGCCCGCCAGCACCACGCCATCGGCCACGGCGGGCGCGGGCTGGCCGTAAATGACGGTATCGGCGGCTGTGGCGGCATAGGTCCACAGCACGTTGCCGTTTTCCGCATCGAGGCAGTACAGGTGTTCGTCAATCGTGCCAAAGAACAGCCGCCCATCGGCGATGGTGGGCGCGGAGCGGCCCGGCGCCTGGATGTTGACGCGCCATTTCAGCTTGCCATTGGTCGCATCGACCGCAAGCGCCTGCCCGATGCCATCGACGATGTACAGCGTGCCCTTGTCCACGCTGATGCCGCCGCCGAGATTGTTTGACTTCATCTTGCGCGGCTTGGGATTGTATTCCCACAGCTTGTGCATGCCGGGCCAGCGATAGGCACGGATCACGCCCTGTGCGTCAGCAACGAAGATCCGGCCATCCTGCACGACCGGCGTGGCCTGGATGATGCCGCGCCCGCTATCGCCAAGCGCCACGTAGAACAGCCATTCCGGCTCGGAATTGCCCGCGCCGATATCATGCGTCCATTCATGGCGCATCTGCCCCGCCCAGGCGATATCGCGGCCCCCGTGGTCGGGGGTGATGCCCGATTGCGGCCATGCGTTCAGCGCCGTGGGGGCGGGAATGGTCACGGCCTGCGTTTCCTCGGGGTCAACCGTCAGGCCTGCGGCGGTGTGCAGCACGTCAGAACGGTGACCGATCAGCAACGGGGCTTTTTTCTGCTCGCCGGAACAGGCGGCCAGCAGTGCCGCCCCCGTGCCCAGCAACACATGGCGGCGGCTCAGGGCTGATTTCATGGTCTTCCTGTCGGTCGGCGTGGGGGATGCAGGGTCAGGACTAGCCACCAGCGTCGCCCCCCAGCGTCTGGAGCATGGCCTCGGCGCGGCTGCGCACGCCATCGGCAATGGTCATGTCCATGGCAAGGCGCTCGAATTTGGCGCGTGCCTCGGCAGGCTTGCCCACCCTCAGGTCAAGCAGGGCCTCGGCCTCGATGGCCTGGCCACGCCAGGGCTGGCCCGCGCCATCAATGACCGCAAGGCGCGACCGCAGGGTGGCGGGGTCGCCGCCGTCAATCTGGTGCTGTACCCACAGCAGGCTGGCCAGGGAGGCAATGGTGGGGTCAACCGCGTGTTCCTGGCTCACGCCATCCCACAGGGCCAGGGCGGCAGGCAGTTTGCCATCCGTGGCCAGCAGGGCCGCGCGCTCCATGCGCTCGAGCACGCGCAGCGGCGGGCGGGCCTGCGCATCAAGCGCTTCGAGTTCCTGCAGGCCCTTTTTCTGCCGTGCGGTCAGGCCGGCATCGGTGCCCGCGGCATCGGGCGCACGGGCGGCATCCTGCATGGCGGTGAAATAGGCGGCCGAGACGGAGGCATCCGCCTTGTGTGCGCGAGAGACGGAATACTGCCACCCGCCCGCGCCAATGCACACGGCCGCCACCACGACACCGGCAACGACAAGATAGCGCCGCGCCAGTGCCCGGATGCGTTCGGCACGGATTTCCTCATCGACTTCCATGAAGATGTCGTCAGCCACGTTCGTGTCGTTCCCTGCTCGCTTGCGTGGCGCATCGCACCTTACGCGTGGTGATTTCCGGGCCAGCATATCCGGCCCGGCGCGGCACGGCAAACCACCCAGCCAGTGCCACGGCCCATTTCTGCCTGTTCGATCACATAGACCGGCCTGTTTTGCACCGCCAGCGATAAGCGGGCGGAAAATGCAAAAAATCGGGTTTTTTCACCGTTTCGCATGGCTCCAGTCGCGCAGGAGCCCCTGCGCGGTCAGGACCACCTGCTTCACGCTCAGCCCCTCCATCGGTGCATTGCCCACCGGGCCGGGTGCCATGGCCACCCGCCCCCACGGGCCTGCGGGCGCGTATTCCATTGCCTTGCTGCGGCCAAACAGGCCCAGCGTGGGAATCCGGCTGGCCGCAGCCAGATGCATGAGCCCCGAATCATTGCCAATGAACAGCGTGCAGCGCGCGAGCAGGGCCGCGACCTGCGTCACCGTCAAGCTGCCCCCCGTGTCCAGCGCATCGGGCAGATGTTCGATCACCGGCAGGGCACGGGCGCGCTCCGCCTCACCGGGGCCATACAGGATGACCGGCCGCAGGCGCGGATCATCAGCCTGCAGGGCCTTGAATACTGCAACAAACCGCTCGGGCGGCCAGATCTTGCCATCCCAATTGGCGGTGGGGCCAAGGGCGAGCCAGCGCGTGCCATCATCGGGCAGCATGCGCGCGGCCTCCGTGCGCTCGGCGGCACTGGTCCACGTAACTGGCAGGGGTGCGGGATCAAGTTCCAGCAGGTTGCCGATATGCGTGATCCGCGGCCCCCTGCGGCGGCCGCCCTGCATCACGTGCCGCTCGCCCACGCGCAGGAAATAGCTCACGACCGAGCTGCGCAGGTCCACGCACAGATCCCATTTGCGCCCCCGACACTGCCGCCACAGATCGACCCAGTGCATGTTGCGCGGGCGCTTGACCATCTCGATCGTGCGCACGCGGCGCGGCATGTGCGCGAACAGCCCGGCCGCCACCGGCCCGCATGCGATGGTGAAATCGGCCTCGGGGTAACGCCTTAGCAGCGTATCGAGCAGCCCGGTGGAGAGAATGGCATCACCCAGCCGGGTGGATGTGATGAACAGGATGTGCATTTTTTCGGTGCTAGTCAGGTTTTGCGTGCGTGCCAACCTCTCTTTGCCCTTGCCTGCGGGCACGGGCGTGGTCAGATTGCACCCATGGCCAGAATTGCTCACCTTCCCGCCCGCAGCGTGCTCAGCGTATCAGGTGCTGACCGCGTCTCCTTCCTGCAGGGGCTTGTCTCCAACGACATGACCACGGTTGTCCCCGGCCGGGCGGCCTGGACCGCGTTCCTGTCGGCACAGGGTAAATGGCTGGCGGATTTCTTTGTTTTTGCCGATCTCGAGGGCGAGCGCCTGCTGCTTGACTGCGATGCCAGCCAGGCCGACATGCTGCGCCAGCGCCTGTCGCGCTACCGCCTGCGCGCGCAGGTCGAACTCGGCGAGACCGGCTACGCCGTGCATGCGGCCTGGGGCGAAGGCTTCACCGCGCCCGAAGGCTATCCCGCAGCCCCCGACCCGCGTGTGGCCGGGGCGGGCTGGCGCTTCCTGCTGGGTCACCCCACGCCCCACCCTACGACGGATGAAGTGGAGTACGACCGTCATCGCCTGGCGCTAGGCCTGCCCGATGGGCCGCGTGACTGTGAAAGCGATAAAACCCTGCTGCTCGAAGCCAATTTCGACCAGCTCAATGGCATTTCATGGACCAAGGGCTGCTACATGGGCCAGGAACTGACCGCGCGCACGCGCTACCGGGGGCTGGTGCGCCGCCATCTCGTGCCCGTATCGTCCCGCCACGACCTGCCCGTGCCGGGCACGCCCGTCATGGCTGGGGAAAAGACGGTGGGCGAGATGCGCTCCTCACGCGATGGCACGGGACTGGCCATGATCCGCAGCGAGCATCTGCACGACACCGATCTTGTGGCGGCAGGCCATGCAGTGCAGGTGCATCTGCCGCAGTGGTTCAGCCTGCCCGCCAAACCGCAATAAGGCGGCCCGCCCGCCCCCGTTTTTCACGTTCCAAGGTCAAGATCCATGTCTTACACACCGCCTGCGCCGGCCACGCGCGCCGCCATGCTCGAGCGCGTCAAATTCAATGCCGATGGCCTGATAACCGCCATCGCCCAGCAACATGACAGCGGCGAGGTACTGATGCTGGCGTGGATGAATGCCGAGGCGCTGGACGAGACCCTGCGCACGGGCCGCGTGTGCTACTTCTCGCGCAGCCGCAACGGTTTATGGCGCAAGGGCGAGACATCGGGCCAGGTGCAGACCCTGGTGGATGCCCGGCTGGATTGCGACCGCGATGCGGTGCTGCTGCTGGTCGACCAGAAAGGCGTTGCCTGCCACACCGGGCGGCGCAGCTGCTTCTATAACGCGCTGCGCCCCGAAGGGATCGTGGAGATCACGCAGCCGGAGGTCGCGGCTGAAACACTTTATGGCAAGGGCTGAACGGATCATGCAGGAAAACGACGAAGAAAAACGCGAACAGATCACCAAGCTGGTCTGGATCGGCATTACCGTGGTGGGCACGGTCCTCATGGGCTTTTTCATGCTGCGCAACGAAATGCATGCCCTGATCTCGGAAAACGAACCCGCCGCCCCGCCTGCTGCTACTGCCCCTGCAACACCGGGCCAGGCCGCGCCGCCTGCCCCGCCCCCAGCAGGTCAATAATCTCGCGGGCCGCCGCATGGGCCGGGTTTTCGCCCGGGCCATGCAGGGCCGCGCGGATATGGGCAAACCCGGTGCGTTGCAGGTCGCGGCTGGCGGCGTCTGCCAGCAGGCGCTCGACGGTGGCGGCCAGCAGTTCGGGCGTGCAGCGCTCCTGCAGCAGTTCGGGCACCAGCCGGTGGCCCGCCAGCAGGTTGACCATGGCCACGTACGGCACGCGGATCAGCCGCCGCGCAATGGCTGCCGTCAGCGGATTGACGCGGTAGGTCACGGCCATGGGCACGTTGGCCATGGCCAGCTCCAGCGTGGAGGTGCCTGATTTGGTCAGCGCCGCGGAGGCCGCGGCAAACGCATCATGCTTGTCATACACATCGGTCACGATCAGGGGCCGCACTGGCCACCGGGCCACACCCGCGCGCACGATATCGGCAATAACGGGCGAGACCGGCACCACGGCCACGATATCTGGCCTGTTACGCTGCACGAGGGCCAGCATGCGACCAAAGACCGGCAGCAGGCGCGGCGCCTCCGAGCGGCGGCTGCCGGGCATGAGCACGAGAATGGGCGCCTCTGGCGCAATTTTGTAACGCGCCCTGAAGGCCGCAGCCGACCCCTCATCCGCCCCCGACTGCACCACCGGATGACCAACAAAACGCGCCTCGATGCCGTGGCGTGCGAAGAATTCCGGCTCGAAGGGCAGCAGGCACAGCATGCGCTCCCACAGGCCGGGAAATTCGCGCACCCTGTGCTCGCGCCACGCCCAGACCTGCGGGGCCACGTAATGCAGGCGGGGAATGGAGAGCGGCGCGATCCGGCGCAGCAGGCGCAGGGTAAAGCCGGGGCTGTCGATGGTAATGACCAGTGCGGGTCTGCGCGCGGTAATATCCGCCACGGCCTGATCGAGCCTGCGCGAGAGGTGGCGGATGCGCGGCAGCACCTCGAGCAGGCCCATCACCGCAAGGTCACGCAGCGGGAAAAGCGATTGCAGCCCCTGTGCGTGCATGCGCTCCCCCCCGATGCCCGCAAAATGCAGGTCAGGCCGCAACTGGCGCAGCGCGATCATGAGGCGGCTGCCCAGCACGTCGCCACTGGCTTCCCCCGCCATGATCCATATGGTCGGGCCGGAGGGGGAAACGCCCACAGGCGCAGGGGGAATGGAAGGCTTGGTCATGCCAGACCGGCTTATCGTGTCGGGACAAAAGGCGCAAATGGCAGTGGCGAAAATATCTGCCGCCCCATGCGTGATCCCTGCCCTGTTTCAGGTCTGAAGCTTTTTGAAAAAAGCTTCACCAAAAACTTCTTTACAATTTTCTGGCCGCTTACCGGGTCTTAAGCAGGCTCGTTATGCTGGCGCGGATATCATCGGGCAGAGGCACGTAATTCAGCGTCACCGCTGCCTCGCTGCCATGCGCCATGCTCCAGGTAAAGAATTCCCGCACTGCCCGGCCCTGTGGCGTATCAGCGCGGTCGGTCGGGACCAGCACATAGGTCGCGGCCATGATGGGCCATGCCCCAGTGCCATCGCCATCAAGCACATCGGCAGAATGACTGGCATCGGTTGACCAGTGGGCGGTGGTCACGGCCTGGCGGAAACTTGCATCATCCGCCGCCACCACATCACCATGATGATTGCGCAGCCGGGCCATGGGCATGTGATTGCCTGCCGCATAGGCGTATTCAAGGTAGCCGATGCTGCCTTCGGTATTGCGCACGGCGGCGGCGATGCCGTCATTGCCACGCGCGCCCTCGCCCACCGGCCATTCGATCGAGGTGCCACTGCCCTGCTCATGCGCCCAGTGCTCCGAGACGCGGGCAAGGTAGGACGTGAACACGAAGGTCGTGCCCGACCCGTCCGCCCGGCGCACCGGGGCCACGGGCATGGCGGGCAGGGTCAGGCCGGGGTTTTCCGCCGCGATGCGCGGGTCGTTCCACATGCTGATTTCGCCCCCATAGATATCGGCCAGCAGGGGGCCGGTCAGGCGCAGCTGGCTGACATCCACGCCGGGCAGGTTCACCACCGGCACGATGGCACCCAGCACGGTGGGGAACTGGACCAGCCCGTTCTGCTGAAGCTGGGCTGCGGTCATGGGCGCGTCAGAGGCCCCGAAATCCACCGTGCGGGCCTTGACCTGGTTCTGCCCTGCCCCCGAGCCGATGGTCTGGTAATTGAGGCGGATATCGGTGGCCTTTGCCGCCCCGGCCCCCCACGCGCCATAGATCGGCGCGCCAAAGCTGGAGCCTGCGCCCGTTATGTCGGTGGCAAGGGCGGGCGTGCTGGCCACGGCCAGCATTGCTGCCAGCCCCAGCCCCCAGCCGCGCCTCTCAGCCCCGCAGGACAGCATTGCAGCTTTTATGCGCGGCGGCCACCACCCGGTCACACACAGCCTCGATCTCCGCATCGGTCAGGGTTCCGTCCATCGGCTGCAGGGTTATCTCGATGCCAAGCGACTTGTGGCCCGCAGGCACCTTGTCGCCCTCATACACATCAAACAGGCTTACGGCCACGATCAGGTTGCGTTCCGCGCCCTTTACGGCCCTGAGCAGTTTTTCCGCCGGCACATCCGCATCCACCACAAACGCAAAATCACGCTTGAGCGGCTGGAAGGCCGAGAGCGCGGGCGGCCCCTTGCGCCTGCGCTTGGGCTCGGGCACCGCATCGGGGTACAGCGTGAACGCGCATACCGGCACGTCAATGCCGCGCGCGGCCAGCAGGGCGGGATGCAACTGCCCGAAATGACCCAGCACCAGCTTCGGCCCCTGCCGGATCACGCCCGAGCGGCCCGGATGGTAGTAAGCGGGGGCATCGGCGCTCAGGCTCAGCCCTTCCATCGCGGCACCCATCACCGCGAGGGCTGCCAGTGTATCGGCCTTGACCTGCCACAGGTCGACCGGCCGGGCTGGCTGGCCGGGCTGGCGGGCCGAATGGCCACTGCGGATACCGGCTGCGACCTGCTTCTGGCCATCGGCATCAAAGCCGGGGCCAACCTCGAACAGGCCGATATCAGGATAACCCCGTGCCGCGTTGGCCTTGATCG
The DNA here is from genome assembly GCF_054182245.1 of Komagataeibacter sp. NFXK3. Classification (NCBI taxonomy): domain Bacteria; kingdom Pseudomonadati; phylum Pseudomonadota; class Alphaproteobacteria; order Acetobacterales; family Acetobacteraceae; genus Komagataeibacter; species Komagataeibacter sp. NFXK3. Next base: position 10,845 of record NZ_JAPIVJ010000005.1, on the reverse strand, counting down.
CGGCCAGCAGGTTGACCAGCGGGGTCGGGCGCATCTGGTCGAGGTCAGCGGCAATGGGGTTGAGCAGGTGCAGATCAGCGGGCGTTTCACCAAACTGGGCGGCCTGTTCCTGCGCCACGAAGGAGAAGCCGACCGTCTCGAGCAATCCGCGCGCGGCAAGCGTGCGGCGCAGGCTGGCAATACGGGCCTGCCGCGGGGTCAGGGCTGGCAGCGGCACGGCGCTATGCACCGGCAGCGACACGGCGGGCACGCTATCGAGCCCGCGCAGGCGCAGCACCTCCTCGATCAGGTCCACTTCGGGGTTGATCGCCACAGCCCCTTCCGCCGCGGCCCTGGCGCGGGCCTCGGGCAGGCCGGGCTGCTGGTCGAGCAGCATGGGCGTTGCAATGTCATTACGCCACGAGGGCACGTCCACCACCACGTGCCGCGCATCGCATTCGCGCACTTCGAAACCCAGCCCCTCAAGCAGGTGCACGGCGTGATCCGGCTTTTCCACCAGGCCGCCAAGGGTTTCAAGACGGGCGAATTCCAGATGCGCCTGCCGCTGCCATGTGGGCTCCGCCCCGGCGGAGACCACATTATCGGCCACGCCGCCGCACAGATCGATGATCATGCGCGTCGCGGCCTCAAGGGCTGCGGGCGGCAGGGCCTGGTCCACGCCACGCTCAAAGCGCTGGCGGGCATCGGAGTGCAGGTTGTGCCGCCGCCCGGACAGCGCAATGGCCACGGGGTCGAACAGCGCGCATTCCACGAACACGGTGGTCGTCTCCGCGCTCACGCCACTCTCCGCCCCGCCCATGATGCCGGCCAGCGACAGCACGCCGCTGCTGTCGGCAATCACGCAGTCATCAGGCGTCATGACATGTTCGCTGCCATCAAGCGCCGTAAAGGTCTCGCCCGCGCCCCGGCAGATGGTCAGTTCACCGCCACGGATCCTGTCCGCATCGAACACATGCAGCGGGCGGCCGAGGTCATGGGTGAAGAAATTGGTGATATCGACCAGCGCCGAGATCGGGCGCAGGCCGATCGATTCCAGCCTGCGGCGCAGCCATGCCGGGCTGGGGCCGTTTTTCACGCCTCGGATGGTGCGCCCGAGCACCCACGGGCAGGCCTCGGGGTAGGTGATGCGCCAGTTGATGGTGCTCTCGCCCTGCCCCTCCACGGTCTCGACCAGCCAGGGCTTCAGCTTGCCAAGGCCCGCTGCCGCCAGATCGCGCGCCACGCCACGCACGGCCAGCGCATCGCCCCGGTTGGGGGTGATGGCGATATCGATCACGGGATCATCAAGTTTGGCAAAGAGCGGGTAGGACTGGCCCGGCGCCGTGCCATCGGGCAGTTCGGCAATGCCGTCATGGTCCTCGCCAAGGCCCAGTTCACGCAGCGAGCACAGCATGCCGCCACTGGCCTCGCCACGCAGCTTGCCTGCCTTGATGGTGATGCCGGAAGCAGGAATATGCGTGCCCGGCGGCGCAAAGATCACATGCAGCCCCGCCCGCGCATTGGGCGCGCCGCACACGACCTGCACGCGCTCGAAGCCTTCGCCCGCATCGACCTGGCACACGCGCAGGCGATCGGCATTGGGGTGCTGCACGGCCTCGATGATGCGGGCGGTGCGGAAGGACGCCAGCGCGGCACCCGGGTCTTCCACACCTTCCACCTCAAGGCCGATGGTGTTCAGGGTGGCGGTGATCTCTTCCAGCGTCGCGGTGGTCTCAAGGTGTTCGCGCAGCCAGGACAGGGAGAACTTCATCGATCACAGACCTTCGTGCAGCAGGGCGGGAGACAGGGGGCTGCTGCCGTAGTGGCGCAGCCAGCGGACATCGCTTTCATAGAACGAGCGCAGATCGGGAATGCCATGGCGCAGCATGGTCAGCCGCTCGATGCCCATGCCAAAGGCAAAGCCCTGCCACTCACGCGCATCCAGCCCGCAATTGGCCAGCACGCGGGGGTGGACCATGCCGGCACCCAGCACTTCCAGCCAGTCATCACCCGCGCCGATCTGGCCGGTCCTGCGCGACCAGCCGATGTCGATTTCCATCGACGGCTCGGTGAACGGAAAGTAGGAGGCACGAAAGCGCACCGGCAGGTCCGGCATCTGGAAGAACGCACGCAGGAAGTCCGACAGGCAGCCCTTGAGGTGGCCGAGCGTAATTCCCTTCTCGATCACCAGCCCCTCGCACTGGTGGAACATGGGCGAATGCGTGGCATCATGGTCGGCGCGGTAGGTGCGGCCGGGGGCGATGATGCGGATGGGCGGCTCCTGGCCCAGCATGGTGCGGATCTGCACGCCCGATGTCTGGGTGCGCAGCACGCGCTCGGGCTGGCCCTCGGCCTCGGGCGGCAGGTAGAACGTGTCCTGATCGGTCCGGGCGGGGTGATGGGCGGGCGTGTTCAGCGCCGAGAAATTGTGCCAGTCGCTCTCGATATCCGGGCCTTCGGCAACCTGGAAACCCATGGCGCCGAAAATGGCGGCCATTTCCTCGATGGTGCGGGTGATGGGGTGCAGCAGGCCGCAGGCTTCTGGCGCGCCGGGCAGCGTTACGTCCACGCGCTCGGCGGCGAGGCGGGCGTTGAGGGCTGCTGCCTCGAGTTCCTGGCCACGCGCCTCGATCAGGCGGGTCAGGTCATCACGCAGGCGGTTGAGTGCCGCGCCACGTGCGCGGCGCTCATCCGGCGTCATGCGCCCGAGTTCCTTGAGCAGCGCGGTCAGCCTGCCCGACTTGCCCAACGTGCCCACGCGCACGGCATCCCACGCGCGCTGGTCGGTCGCGGCAGCGAGTGCCTGAACTGTCTGTTCCCTCAGGGTTTCGAGATCGTCACTCATAGCACCTCGCACAGGCTCTCAATCGGGCGGGCTGGCAAGGGCAGCAGTCTGGCCACCAGACCCGGCGCGTGTTTGCGCCCGCACCCGCCATGGCGGCAGGGCGCGGGCATCGTATAAAACAAAACGGGCCGCCCCTGCGGACGACCCGTTTCGTGGACCTGTCGCCACGCGGGCGGGAACAGGGATCAGGCCAGAGCGGCCTGCGCCTTCTTCACGATCTCGGCAAAGGTTGCCGCGTCGTCATAGGCGATGGCGGCGAGGACCTTGCGGTCGATCTCGATGCCAGCCTTGTCCAGGCCGTTGATGAAGCGGCTGTAGGTCAGGCCATGCTCGCGCACCGCAGCGTTGATACGCTGGATCCACAGGGCGCGGAACTCACGCTTCTTGTTGCGGCGATCGCGGTAGGCGTACTGGAGCGACTTTTCCAGACGTTCCAGCGCGATGCGGTAATTAGTGGAGGAACGACCCCGGAAGCCCTTGGAAGCTGCCAGAACCTTCTTGTGACGGGCGAGCGTCGTTACGCCGCGTTTCACACGTGCCATATCTCAGGTGCTCCTTATGCCAGGCCGTAGGGAGCCCACTGCTTTACAGTGCGGCCATCCATTTCAGTCAGCACCTGCGAACCACGGTTCGTGCGCTTCATCTTCTGCGAGCGGTTGATCAGGCCGTGGCGCTTGTTGCCGGGCCCAGCCAGCACCTTGCCGGTGGCGGTGATCTTGAACCGCTTCTTGACCGAAGACTTGGTCTTCATCTTGGGCATTTGCTTCTCCTTAAGGTTAAAGGCTGCGCCCTGCCCTGTTACAGGCAGCAACGCCATTGCGGCCGGGCATGCCCTACAGGCCCGGACGCGCGAACACGCAGGCTATAGACAACCTGGCATTCCCGATCAACCCCCTTGATGGCCCGCGCCGTGCTTTCCCCTGCCCGCCCCATGCTGTAGGAGGAAAAAGCACCATTAATAACCGGGAGGAAAACAAAATGACCCAACGCGTAGCCTACGTAACCGGCGGCAGCCGCGGCATTGGCGCGGGCATTGCCAAGGCGCTGGCAAAAGACGGGTATGACATTGCCATCTCCTACGCCCGCAACGAGAAGGCCGCCGAGGAAACCGTGGCCGAAATCCGCGCCCTGGGCCGCCGCGCCATGGCCATCTGCTGTGATGGCGAAGGCAATGGCAACCGTGCCGCGATCCAGCAGGTGGTGCGCGACCTGGGCCGCATCGATGCGCTGGTGTGCAATGCGGGCGTCTACCCCCATGGCGACGTGAGCGAGATGACCGACGCGCAGGTCGATGCCGTGCTGGGCCTGAACGTGCGCGCCGTGATGATCGAGGCCATCGAGGCCTCGCGCCACATGAGCAAGGGTGGCCGCATCATCCTGATCGGCTCGGCCTTTGCCGATCGCTCCCCCTTCCCCGGCATTTCGCTCTATTCGGCCTCCAAGGCAGCGCTGAACGGGTTTGCCCGGGGGGCTGCGCGTGACCTCGGCCCGCGCGGCATCACCATCAACGTGGTACAGCCCGGCCCGATCGATACCGACATGAACCCAGCCACCGGGCCCGCGGCCGACCTGCTGCGCAGCTTCATGTGCCACAAGGAATACGGGCAGGTGAGCGATATCGCCACCGTGGTCTCGTTCCTTGCCAGCCCGCAGGCCAGCTTCATCACCGGCTCGGCACTGACGACAGATGGGGGCATCACGGCCTGAACAACCCCTGAAGGCCCGGGCGGCACGACCATGCCGCCCGGCCCCGACACGGATCACGCGTGACGACGCCCCGAAACTCCCGTCAACCCACAAAGCCATTCCTTGGGGAATGACCAGCCATTCGCGGCAGCAGCACCGCGAAACCGTATCCGGGCAGGATGAAACGTGGCATTGATGCCGCCTGCGTCCGATCGAGAAATTCCATGCCAGACATAACGCCCACCCCTGCCCGGCAGACTTCCGCCACGCGCCTTTCATTCCGGAATGGCAACATGGGCATGAAGTGGTGCTGCCTGCTTGCCCTGTCAGTTGCCCTTACCGTGCCGCTGCATGCGCTGCACCTGCCTGCCGCCATCCTGATCGGGCCGATGTTCGCCGCCGTCGTGCTGGCGGTCAATGAGGCCCACCTCCCCATTCCCGGCCCCGCCTTTTTGCTGGCGCAGGGCATTGTGGGGTGCATGATCGCACGCAGCCTGAAGGTCAGTATTTTTTACAAGGTCATGGGCGAGGGACCGTTTTTCCTGGGTGGGGTCCTGTGCGTGATCGTTCTGTGCACCCTGATCGGCTTCTGCCTGGCACGGTGGAAGATCCTGCCCGGCAGCACGGCCCTGTGGGGCGCCTCGCCGGGTGCCGCCACGGTCATGACGCTGATGTCGCAGGGCTATGGCGCGGATATGCGGCTTGTTGCCTTCATGCAGTATTTCCGCGCCGCCGCCGTGGCCATAGCAGCAACCACCATGGCACGCAGCACAACCCCGGTCATGGCTGACGGGGCGGCAAGCGTGTTCTGGGCAATGCCCGCATCCTGGCCCGCCTTTGGCGCGACGATCGGCATCATCGTGGCCGGCGTGTACCTGGCCCATATGTTACGGCTTTCAGCCGGTGCGCTCATGGTGCCGCTTATTTTTGCAACGGGGCTACAGGATACGGGCCTGCTCTCGATCGAGCTGCCACCATGGTTTCTCGCTACCGGTTACGCGGTGCTGGGCTGGGGCATCGGCCTGCGGTTTACACGCGCCACGCTGCATTATGCCGCCCGCGCGTTTCCTTACATACTGATCGCCATTACATTGATGATTGCAGGCTGCGGGGCAATGGCGCTCGTCCTGGCCCATTTCAAGCATGTCTCGCTGCTCACCGCCTATCTGGCCACCAGCCCGGGGGGCGAGGATACCGTGGCCATTATCGCGGCCACCACGCCAGGCGTTGACATGCCTTTCGTCATGGCCATGCAGACCGTGCGCTTCGTGCTCGTGCTGTTTACCGGCCCGCTATTCGCCCGCACACTCAGCCGGTGGGTGGAACGGTAGCCGGAAGCACAAAAAAAACAGCCTTGTCGAACGACAGGCTGCAAACCACAATCAATTTTTAAGGGAAAATTTGGCTGGGGGACCTGGATTCGAACCAGGGCTGACCGGGTCAGAGCCGGTAGTTCTACCGCTAAACTATCCCCCAGCAAGGAGAGAGCGGCGCGATGCGCTGCGGTGATCAGGCATATACCGGCCTGCTTCAGGGCGTGCAACCCCCTGCTGCGCATTTTTATAAACTTTTCTCTTTTGTCTTGCGTTTTGCGCAGAACACTCAACACAATAGGTAATACCTTGGCCGTCAAACGGGTTTGGGATGAACATGGTCCAGCAGCCGCACAGTGCACAGATACGCCCGCTGGCAGGGATTGCGCCCCACCCGGCCGCCCCGCACCGCCGCTTCATGCGCGCGCCGCTTTATGCCGCCATCGACCTTGGCACCCATAACTGCCGCCTGCTCATTGCGCGCGCGGGCGAACACGGCCTGCGCGTGATCGACAGTTTCAGCCGTGCCGTGCGCCTTGGCGAAGGGCTGCACCATTCCGGCCAGCTGGCCGATGCCGCCATGGAGCGCACGCTCGCCGCCCTGCAAGCCTGCGTGGCGCGCATGGGATTGTACGACCTGCATGGCCACCGCGCCATTGCCACCGAGGCATGCAGGCGGGCGGCCAATGGCATGGAGTTCATCGGCCGCGTGCTGCGCGAGACCGGGCTCGACATATCCGTCATTTCCGCGCGGGAGGAGGCCGAGCTTGCCCTTGCGGCCTGCACCTCGCTGCTGCAGGGCGGGCGGGCGGGCACCAGCCGCGGGCTACTGTTCGATATTGGTGGTGGCTCGACCGAGATCGCCTGGGCGCGCATCGACCGCGAGGCCGGGCGGCATGACCTTTCGGGCTATGTCAGCCTGCCGGTGGGCATTATGACCCTGGCCGAGCGCCACGGCGCCGATATCTTTACCGATCGGGGCTATCACGGCGTCGTATCCGAAATCAGCGACGTGCTGCGCGGCTTTGACGACGTGCACTGCATCGCGCGTGAAATCGCGCGCCAGAATGTCATGCTGCTGGGCACCAGCGGCACCGTGACCACGCTGGCCAGCCTTGCCCTGGGCCAGGACCGTTACGACCGGGCCAGCATTGATGGCTCCGCCCTGTCCGTGCCCCGTGCCCTGAGCATGATCGACACCCTGCGCGCGGGCGGGCTCGAGGGGCTGGTGCGCAACCCCATCATCGGGGCGGAGCGCGCGCGCTACATCCTGCCGGGCTGCGCCATATTCGAGGCCATCGTCACCACATGGCCCATGCCGGACGTGACCGTGGCCGACCGGGGATTGCGCGACGGCCTGCTTTTACGCATGATTGGCGACCGCAGGCGACAGGCGGCCCCAGCCACCGCGCCGCCTTCCTTTTCCCTGTACAATCGTTTGGAGCACCAGGTCAGCCCCTGACCGCGTCCCGTCATGAAGCAGCGTTCCACCACCCGCATTCCGGGCAAGGCCCGTACCAGCAGTCTCACTCCCGGCGGTGACAGCGCCAGCGACGGGCAGGCTGCCCAGTCCAACCGCACCAAGACCGTAACCGTAAAGAAGGCCCGCGGGCGCACCACCGCGCAGCACCGCTGGCTGCAGCGCCAGCTCAACGACCCCTACGTGCAGGCCGCCCAGAAGCAGGGCTGGCGCTCGCGTGCGGCCTTCAAGCTGATCGAACTCGATGACCGTTTTCACCTGATCACGCCCGGCACGCGCATTGTCGATCTTGGCGCGGCACCGGGCGGCTGGACACAGGTCGCGGTCAAGCGGGGGGCTGCCGAGGTGGTGGGCGTGGACCTGCTGCCGGTTGACCCGGTGCCAGGTGCGACCATCATCGAAGGGGATTTCAACGACCCCGACATGCCCGGCCGCCTGACGGAACTGCTCGGCGGGCGGGCCAACGTGGTCATGTCCGACATGGCGCCCAACACCACGGGCCATGCGCCGACCGATCACCTGCGCATCATCGGCCTTGCCGAACTGGCACTGGATTTTGCAACGCGCATCCTTGCCCCCGGCGGCGCGTTCGTGGCCAAAGTGTTCCAGGGCGGGTCGGAAAAGCAGATGCTGGCTGAACTCAAGCGCCTGTTTACCCAGGTCCGCCACGCCAAGCCGCCCGCAAGCCGCAAGGAATCCAGCGAACTTTACGTGGTGGCCACGGGCTTCCGTGCCCCGGATGTGGAGGCCGAGGGGGAAGGCTAAAACAGCCTGCCCCCGCCGGGGCTTCATGCCGTGTGGTGATCATCCCACAGCCATGCGGCACCGCGCACGCCCGAACTGTCGCCATGCTTGTTGCGCACGATCGGCGTGGTGCAGTTGGGAGTGATGACATAGCGCCGCATGAGGCGGGGCACACGGTCATAGATCGAATCAAGGTTCGACACGCCCCCACCAAGCACGATGATGTCGGGGTCCATGAAGTTGATGGCCATGGCGCAGGCGCGGGCCATGCGGTCCATGTAGCGGTCGAGCGCGCCGATGGCGGTCAGGTCGCCTGCCTCGGCCTCCTGCTCGATATGGGCGGCGCTGCGATGGCCGGGGCCTTTCCAGTCCTGTGCAAGCGCCGAGCCGCTGAGAAAGCGCTCCATGCAGCCTTCATTGCCGCAGAAGCATTTGGGCATGGGAAATTCCTCGATGCGCGGCCACGGCAGCGGCACATGCCCCCATTCGCCCGCAATGTGGTTATGGCCGATCAGCAGCTTCTGGTCGACCACGATGCCCGCCCCCATGCCGGTGCCGATGATCACGCCAAACACGTTGCGATACCCTGCCCCCGCGCCATCGATCGCCTCTGACAGCGCAAAGCAGTTCGCATCATTCTCGATGCGCACCTCGCGCCCGAGCGCTGCCGTCATGTCAACGATCAGGGGCTGGTTGTTGAGCCACGTGGCGTTGGCATTCTTGATCACGCCCGTATCGGGGCTGATGGAACCGGGAATGCCGATTCCAACCGTGCCGGTGCCCCCGAGTTCATGATCAACACCCCGGATAAGGTCGCACATGGCCTCGATGGCCGCAGGATAGTTGCCAGGATTGGCAATGCGGCGACGCAGCAGCTCTGCGCCATCCATGCCGAGGGCGGTTATTTCGATCTTGGTACCACCAAAATCAATTCCAATACGATAGTCGGCCATCCGGAGTCTTTCTTTCATCATGTTTTATCAGTGGCGCATTTGCTTTTATGATCGTACCTGCACGCAACATCAAACCCTGATGCAAGGGCATAGCTGCCAACCACCAAGGAGGCATGGCCACCCATGAGTGAAATCCTGCTAGACGCGCGCGGCCTGACCTGCCCGCTGCCCGTGCTCAAGGCCAACCGCATGCTGCGCGGGCTGCCCCCGGGCGCGCGGCTGCGCGTGATCGCGACTGACCGGGCCTCGGTTGCGGATTTCCAGGCTTTCTGCCGCGAAACGGGCCATGCCCTCATCGCTTTTGGCGAGGAAGGCGGCACGCTCTCCTTCGTCATCCGCCGCAGGCCCGACACAACACCCACTACCCCCGCGTCACCGGCCCCGGCCTAGACTCCAAAATGCCGTAAAACACGTTGTCCCCTTGGCAGGAGGGCCTACAAGGATGTAATGCCTCCGCCAGCCCCGTTATTTCAGGAAGTGCCGCGCCCACATGACCGATGACCTGACCAACCTTTCCTTCGAGGAGGCTCTGGCCGAACTTGAAGCCATCGTGCGCCAGCTTGAGGTCGGCCAGCTGCGGCTGGAAGACGCGATTACCGCCTATGAGCGTGGCGCCGCCCTGCGACAGTACTGTCAGAAGAAACTGGACGAGGCCGAGGCCCGCGTTCAGGCGATTGTCCAGCGTGCCGATGGCGCGCTGGAAGCGAAACCAATGGATTGATGCACCAGATGAGCCAAACAACAGCACCCTCGTCCCAAACAGACGGAACGGATCGCATGGTCCGTCTGCGTGCATCCATGTCCGCGCGCGCCACTGCCATCGAGGCGATGATCGACCGCCTGCTCCCGCGCGTGGAAGGCGGCGAGGCCCGCCTGATCGATGCCATGCGCTATGCCACCCTTGGCGGCGGCAAGCGCCTGCGTGGCTACCTGGTGGCCGAAGTGGCCAGCCTGTTCAAGGCCAGCCCTGAGGCGGCCGACCGTGTCGCAGCCTCGGTCGAGATGCTGCATGCCTACTCGCTCGTGCATGACGACCTGCCCGCCATGGATGATGACGACCTGCGCCGGGGCCAGCCCTCCACTCACCGCAAGTTTGACGAGGCCACCGCCATCCTCGCCGGTGACGCGCTGCAGACCATGTCGTTCGACATCCTGGCCAATCCGCTCACGCATGCCTCAGCCGAAGTACGCATCAACCTCGTGCGCGCGCTGGCCGATGCCTCGGGCGCGGCTGGCATGGTGGGTGGCCAGATGATCGACATGGAAGGCGAAGGCCGCGCGCTGTCGCTTGAGGAAGTCGCCCGCCTGCATGCGCTCAAGACCGGCTGCCTGATCCGCTATTCCGCCGAGGCCGGGGCCATCCTTGGCCAGGCCAGCGATGACGTGCGCAAGCGCATCTCGGCCTATGGCCGTGACCTTGGCGCCGCCTTCCAGATTGCCGATGACGTGCTCGACGCCACCGCCAGCGCCGAGGAACTCGGCAAGACCGCAGGCAAGGACGAGGCGGCGGGCAAGTCCACCTATGTCGCCCTGCTGGGCGTGGAAGGCGCCGCGCGCGAGGCGCGGCGCGTAGCCGAGCAGGCCGAATCCCATATCGACATCTTCGGGCCAGAGGCGGATCGCCTGCGTGACCTGGTGCATTACGTGGTCGAGCGCAGGAACTGATCGACATGAGCGAGAGCAACACGTCCTCCACCATCCCCACCCTTGGGCGCTATGCCCAGCTTGACCGGGTGCAGTGGCCGCACGACATGCGCAACCTCTCGGTCGAGCAGCTCAAGCAGCTTGCGGAGGAACTGCGGTCGGAGACGATCGATACCGTGTCCACCACCGGTGGCCATCTTG
>NZ_JAPIVJ010000049.1:0-4662 GCF_054182245.1 Komagataeibacter sp. NFXK3 | reverse complement strand
GAGGCCATCGTGTGGAAAGTACGCTAAACAACGTTTAGCATGAACAGTAGAAGAACGTCTGGGTAGCGTGATCTTGCCTGAGGGCAAGCCGCTGTTTCTTTGTTGAACAACGGCAAGCAGCACGGAAGTTAGCGGATGAAATATCCGCTAACGCGCCAATATGCCTGTTCACGCGAAAGTACGACGGTTTCAACCGCGTTGGGTTTGTTAGCGAAACGCGTCTGGAACTGAATGATCTGATAGTCACCCGCTGGCGCGCCCGGCAGCGTTTTTGTCTGCATCACGCTTTGGAAAGTGCGTGATGACGGGCGTCCCAACGGTTGTCGTACAGACTGGATCGTAGTGGCCCACTGCGCCGGGGTGATCTTTGCCTTGAACAGTGTGCCTGCGGCTTGCCAGCTTGCATCCCACTGCCCTTCATCAAGCAATTCGACCCATTTGCGGGCATCGGCCGATGCCTTTGTTTCGGCAGGACGGGCAATGCTTGTCGAAATATTCTGGGCGGAAACCCGGGCGTCGTCCTGCCCGCTGATGGTCAAAAGCGCTGCGGCCGCAATGATAAGAGACATGATAAGCATTCCTCCGGTAAGCCACGCCAGGCGATGCCCCGACGATCGCGGCGGTGCTGGCTCTTTGGCTCTATCCACCGAAGAAGTTGCTTCGGCACCCCCAATTTCTTTGGGGCCGACATTATTGGGGGTGCCCCCATCCATCTCGGCGAGACGTCGGGCAGCTTCACGGCTGCTCGAAACGCCCAGCTTGCGCCGCGCATCGCGTAGGCGGTCATTTATTGTGTGCACCGACAGACCAAGCGTATTGGCGATGGATTTCGCGTCATGGCCGACCAGAAGCAGACGTAGAGCTTCTTTCTCGCGCGCGCTGAGAACCACTTGATCGTCTGTTGTCATGATACAGCCGATGGTGTCGGCCGCGCGACGCCAAGACGCTTCATCTCGCGATAGACAGTCGATCGCCCGATCCCGAGCTGACGCGCCGCTTCAGTCGGCGACACGCTCGCCGCGATAAGTTTTAGCGCCGCGCTGATCTTGTCGTTGTCGAGCGGCTGCCGCCCCGGCAGCCTGCCCTTTGCTCTCGCCGCTGCAATCCCGTCGCGTGTACGTTCTGAGATCAGTCGCCGCTCAAAATGCGCAATGGCGCCGAAGACGTGGAAGATCAGCTCTCCGGCTGCGGAGGAAGTGTCGATTTTCTCCTCCAGGCTGAGCAACGCTATTCCGCGTGAGCGGAGCATGGTCACCGTTGTCAGCAACTCTCCCAGTGAACGACCGAGGCGGTCGAGCCGCACAACCGCAAGCGTATCGCCCTTGCGTGCGTATTCCAGCAGCTCGTCCAGTCCTGGTCGCTCCATGCTCTTGCCCGACATCACATCGGTGAACACACGGATCGTACCGGCTTCTTCCAATCGCATACGCTGCCCGGCCACATCCTGATCACCGGTACTGACACGCGCGTATCCCAGAATGCCGCCCATGGCACCGTCTCCCAAACGACCGTTCTGTGGACACTGAGTGAATGACCATTCCGGATCGACAATATCCGTCCACATAATGCGTCTCTTTACTCTCCGCTGTCCATAGCCGAGACTGACCTTTTGTGGACGGAATGACAGCGTGACCAGGCTCAAACATCACCTGCTGACAGCCCAGGAACGGGATCAGATGCTCGCCATCCCGACAGACCGGGACAGTCTGGTCCGCCTTTACACTTTCGAGCCATCGGATCTGGATATCATCGGTTCCCGGCGCAGGCGACGCACCCAGATGGGCGTTGCCGTGCAACTGGCGTTACTCAGGCACCCGGGAACAACACTGGCTCAGTTTGTGCAGGACGTCGGATCGACGCCATCCGCGTTGGTCGCCTTCGTGGCAGACCAACTTGAGCTTTCCGGCAGCGACCTCGCCGATTACGCCGCGCGGGAGCAGACGATGACCGATCATGCCCGCGATCTGATGACGATCCTTGGCCTGCGCGCGCCCCAGAGAGTCGATATCCCGTTCATGATCGAGGCTGCGGCAAACGCAGCCTGGGCCACGGACAGCGGCATCGTAATCGTCCGGGCCGTGATGGACGCGCTACGCCATGCCAAAATCGCACTCCCTTCGATTTCAACCATCGAACGCGCCAGCATTGCGGGACGGGCGCGGGCCCGACGGAAGACCGCGCAGGCGTTAACGCAGGGCCTCACAGGCGATCAGGTCACGGCGCTGGATCGGCTTTTCGCCACAACGCCTGAAGGGAGCATCAGCCAACTTGCCTCGCTCAAGACCATACCGGTTGCCGTCAAGCCGGATCACATCAAGCGCATTCTGGAATTGTTGAGACAGGTTCGACAGATCGGGATTGATCCCGTCGTCGCCAAGCGCATTCACATCGACCGCTTTCACCAATACGTCCGGGAAGGCCGGATATCTCCGGCCTCGATGATCGAGCGCTACACGCCATCACGCCGTTACGCCACGCTCGTCGCTTTCCTGATCGATGCCGAGGAACGTCTGACGGACAGCGCCCTGGACATGGCTGACAAGCTGGTCGGCAGCATCTTTACCCGGGCACGGAACACAAAGGCCCGCAGCTTTTCGGCAACGTCGAAGAACGTCGCACGCCTGATGCGCCTGTTTCAGGCGACCATCGATGCCTTGGCCGAGGCGGCCAGCGACGGCAGAGATCCCATGGAAACTCTGGATGCCACGGTCGGATGGGCGACCCTGTTGAAAGCAAGGTCAGAGGTTGGGGCGATCGCCAGGACTGCCGACCTCGATCCTCTGACAGCCGCTGCGGAGCGTTATATTACCCTTCGAAAATTCGCGCCCGATCTGCTGGAAACGCTGGAATTCCAGGCAGGAAGAGGAGGCGCCAAGACCCTGGCTGCGATCACGTTGTTGCGGAACCTCAACAGAGCAGGCAAACGCGATTTACCTGGCGACGCACCGATGCCGTTTCGCAAGGAATGGCAGAAGATCGTTATCGATCAGGATGACAAGCCCAACCGGCGTCTGTGGGAAATCGCGACGCTCGCGCATTTGCGCAACAAGCTGCGTTCCGGTGATGTGTGGATCGAGCGGTCGGCCAATTATCGTCGCTTCGACAGCTACATGCTCAGTACGGAGCAGGCAAAACCGTTCATTGCCGAACTTGACCTTCCCCTGTCGGCGGATGAATGGCTGGATCAGCGCGCTCGCGAATTGGATAAACGCCTGAAGAAGTTTGCGCAAAGCCTGAAACGCGACGCTTTGCAAGGCGTACGATTCCGAGACGGGCACCTCCAGATATCGCCGATACGCGCAACAACGCCTCCCAAGGCGGAAGACCTGGCGCAACAGCTCAACGCCCTGATGCCGCCAATCCGCATCACGGAGCTGCTGCACGAGGTGGCGCAGGCCACCGGTTTTTTGAACGCCTTTACCAACCTGCGCACGGGCGAAGCCTGCCCCCACGAGAACGCGTTGCTTGCTGCCATTCTGGCGGACGCTACCAATCTGGGGCTGTCACGCATGGCTGCCGCGAGTCACGGCGTTACCCGTGATCAGCTCTTCTGGACCCACGACGCTTACGTCCGCGACGAAAATTACCGCAAGGCGCTGGCTATCCTCATCGACTCTCACCATCGTCTGCCATTTTCCCGCATCTGGGGTGAGGGTTCGAGTTCAAGCTCCGATGGACAGTTCTTTCGCGGGGCCAAGCGCGGTGCCTCAGGCGGAGACGTCAATGCCCGCTATGGCGTCGACCATGGGTTCAGCTTTTACACGCATGTGTCTGATCAGCGCGCCCCATACCATGTGAAGGTCATCTCGGCTGCGACACACGAAGCGCCATACGTGCTCGACGGCCTGACCAATCATGGAACGGGGCTTAAAATCACCGAGCATTATACCGACACGGGTGGTGCCACCGACCATGTCTTCGCGCTCTGCGCCCTGTTGGGTTTTCGCTTTTGCCCACGCCTGCGCGACTTTCCGGATAGACGCCTGGCGTCCATCGCACCGGCCAGTTCCTATCCCTCCATCAGCCCGCTGCTTGGCAAAACCATCCGCACCGACATCATTCGGGAACAATGGGAGGACGTGCTGCGGCTTGTCGGATCAATCAAGGCCGGGCATGTCGCGCCCTCCAGGATGTTGCGCAAGCTTGCTGCCTATGAGCGCCAGAATCGGCTCGACGTCGCACTCCAGGAAATCGGCAAGATCGAGCGCACTCTGTTCATGCTCGACTGGCTCGAAACCCCTGATCTGCGGCAGAGATGTCAGGCAGGGCTCAACAACAGCGAGCAGCGGCATGTGCTGACCCAGGCAATCCATACCTTCCGCCAGGGACGGATCATCGACCGCAGCCATGAAGCCCAGCAATACCGGGCGTCGGGCCTCAATCTCGTCATCGCGGCGATCGTCTACTGGAATACAGTCTATCTGCAAACCGCCGTCACACATCTGCGCTCAACATCGGCGGTCGTCCCGGAGGACCTGCTGGCGCATACTTCCCCGGTGGGATGGGAGCACATCGCCTTTTCCGGAGACTTCCTCTGGGACAAAGCCGCAGCTTCTGCGGGCCGCAAGACGCTCAATCTGTCGAAACAGGCTCGTGCCGCCTGATCGTTCCTTTATTGTTCATGCCAAACGTTGTTTAGCGTACCATCCACACGATGGCCTC
>NZ_JAPIVJ010000048.1:0-2500 GCF_054182245.1 Komagataeibacter sp. NFXK3 | reverse complement strand
CGGCGTACCTTTTGTATAATGGGTCAGCGAGTTTCTGTTTGCAGCAAGCTTAAGCCGTTAGGTGTAGGCGCAGCGAAAGCGAGTCTGAATAGGGCGACGAGTTGCTGGCAGAAGACCCGAAACCGAGTGATCTAGCCATGGCCAGGCTGAAGGTGCGGTAACACGCACTGGAGGGCCGAACCCACGCCTGTTGAAAAAGTCGGGGATGAGCTGTGGCTAGGGGTGAAAGGCCAATCAAACTCGGAAATAGCTGGTTCTCCGCGAAATCTATTGAGGTAGACCGTCGAGTATTACCCCGGGGGGTAGAGCACTGGATGGGCTAGGGGGGCCCAAAGCCTTACCAAACCTAACCAAACTCCGAATACCCGGAAGTATGAGCTCGGCAGACAGACAGTGGGTGCTAAGGTCCATTGTCGAGAGGGAAACAGCCCAGACCACCAGCTAAGGCCCCCAAATCGTGGCTAAGTGGGAAAGGATGTGAGGATTCCAAAACAACCAGGAGGTTGGCTTAGAAGCAGCCATCCTTTAAAGAAAGCGTAATAGCTCACTGGTCTAATAGAAACCTTGCGCCGAAAATGTAACGGGGCTCAAGCCACGTGCCGAAGCTGTGGGTGCATTCTATGAATGCGCGGTAGCGGAGCGTTCCGTAGGTCTGTGAAGGAGACGGGGTGACCCTCTCTGGAGATATCGGAAGTGCGAATGCTGACATGAGTAGCGACAAACAGTGCGAGAAACACTGTCGCCGAAAGTCCAAGGGTTCCTGCGCAAGGTTAATCCGCGCAGGGTGAGCCGGCCCCTAAGGCGAGGGCGAAAGCCGTAGTCGATGGAAACCGGGCAAATATTCCCGGGCCTGCCAGAAGTGACGAATACAATATGTTGTCAGGTCTTATCGGATTGATCTGGCTTTTGGAGTATTCCAGGAAATAGCTCTGGCATATAGACCGTACCCGAAACCGACACAGGTGGACTGGTAGAGAATACCAAGGCGCTTGAGAGAACGATGCTGAAGGAACTAGGCAAATTACTTGCGTAACTTCGGGATAAGCAAGACCCGTCAGTGGGCAACCATGGGCGGGTGGCACAGACCAGGGGGTAGCGACTGTTTAGTAAAAACACAGGGCTGTGCGAAGTCGAGAGACGACGTATACGGCCTGACGCCTGCCCGGTGCCGGAAGGTTAAGAGGAGGTGTGCAAGCACTGAATTGAAGCCCCGGTAAACGGCGGCCGTAACTATAACGGTCCTAAGGTAGCGAAATTCCTTGTCGGGTAAGTTCCGACCTGCACGAATGGCGTAACGACTTCCCCGCTGTCTCCAGCATCGGCTCAGCGAAATTGAATTCCCCGTGAAGATGCGGGGTACCCGCGGTCAGACGGAAAGACCCTATGAACCTTTACTGCAGCTTTGCAGTGGCATCAGAGACATTCTGTGTAGGATAGGTGGGAGGCTTTGAAACCGGGGCGCCAGTTCCGGTGGAGCCATCCTTGAAATACCACCCTGACTGTTTCTGATGTCTAACCGAGGCCTGTTAGCCAGGTCCGGGACCCTGCATGGTGGGCAGTTTGACTGGGGCGGTCGCCTCCCAAAGTGTAACGGAGGCGCGCGATGGTGGGCTCAGGCCGGTCGGAAACCGGCTGTCGAGTGCAATGGCATAAGCCCGCCTGACTGTGAGAGTGACAGCTCGATCAGAGACGAAAGTCGGCCATAGTGATCCGGTGGTCCCGCGTGGAAGGGCCATCGCTCAACGGATAAAAGGTACTCTAGGGATAACAGGCTGATCTCCCCCAAGAGTCCACATCGACGGGGAGGTTTGGCACCTCGATGTCGGCTCATCACATCCTGGGGCTGGAGCAGGTCCCAAGGGTTCGGCTGTTCGCCGATTAAAGTGGTACGTGAGCTGGGTTTAGAACGTCGTGAGACAGTTCGGTCCCTATCTGCCGTGGGTGTTGGAGACTTGAGAGGATTTGTCCCTAGTACGAGAGGACCGGGATGAACATACCTCTGGTGCACCGGTTGTCGCGCCAGCGGCACAGCCGGGTAGCTAAGTGTGGACGGGATAACCGCTGAAAGCATCTAAGCGGGAAACCCACCTCAAAACAAGGTCTCCCCAAGGGCCGTGATAGACCATCACGTCAATAGGCCAGGTGTGGAAGCGCAGTAATGCGTGCAGCTGACTGGTCCTAATCGCCCAATAGGCTCATTCCATCGCCCAATCAAACGGGCAACACACATGCACAGCAGTCATCCACTCTCAACACATCACCATACACACCAACCCATCCACTTCCAGCCATACCCCATACCGGGGAGACTGGATGACCTGGTGGCCATGGCGGGGAATGATCCACCCGATCCCATCCCGAACTCGGCCGTGAAAACCCCCAGCGCCCATGATACTGTGCCTTAAGGCACGGGAAAGTCGGTCGCCGCCAGGTCTTCCAGTCTCCCCTACAATCGCGGGGTGGAGCAGCCCGGTAGCTCGTCAGGCTCATAACCTGAAGG
>NZ_JAPIVJ010000047.1:0-5753 GCF_054182245.1 Komagataeibacter sp. NFXK3 | reverse complement strand
GCGGCGAAGGTCAGCAGACAGGGCTCGGGTCATACGGGCCGGCCTCCATACCGGCACATAGTATGAATCAGATTTCGACCAGTATGGGAATCTTAAAATGAACCTATTAGATCAGATTATGCTCTAGTTCAAAGCAAAACGGCATATGTAGCAGCGTGACCTATCTCTCACTTCTTTCATGCCTTGAAAAAGAACGTCGATGATCCGCTTGTACCGTATCGTCATCTCCACATGATTAACAGGTCGGCCTCCTGAACATTTGAGGATGAGCGCCATGGCAGCGTCCTGGTCTATCCCGATGCTGCGATCCGTCTTGCTGTCATAGGCTAGAGCCGCCAAGGTGCGGCAATGCTCAGTCTTACCATGTCCAGCGAACGTCTCACTGCAGCGAGTACGTTCCATGACGATCTTTCGGATGAAACGTCGGCCACATGAAGACAGCGGAATTGGTTGCTGCCCCCTCATCGACATAGCACGCCTTGCGATCGCTCGTAGTGGACGATGAGGAAAAACGACGCATTATCCAAGTCCCCAGTCAGGGTGAATGCATGTTCGATAGGTTTCCTGAACTTGGGGGGAGTGCAATCAAGGAACCGACCACGATCTCGATGACCAACGACGTCCAGAACCACTGCTCATAAAAATCCGGTACGCGCCATCTGATGTTCTGACGTCCGAACATCAGCATCTGCTCCAATGCCCTGAAGTTCACGCATTTTGCGATGGAATGTATTACTCCCATCCAAGAATGATCTTACAAATTCCGCCTGAGAATGTTCTGACGTCCGAACATTGAGCATAAGGATGAACTAGAACCAGAAGACTATCGTAACACGTCGCACAGCAAAATATCATCCTCCATTATATCTTTGATCGCTATCTCCTCGGCTGATTTATGCCTCGTTTTAATGATTCGTCCGCTTTGACAAAGCCTCATTCAAGACACAAGTAATCTATAACATGGTCCTAAGTTGCCACTTCAGTCATGCCGCACCTGGGCCGGATTAGATGTTTGACGAGAAGCAGGCAACATTGATCGTATCTCTCGAAGACCAATTTAGGGCTTCATATCAGCCCATATGCCGTCGATTTTTTCCTTGACAAGAAAGACTGATAACAATCAACATCAACCATCATCGTTGACGTTGATGCTATTTTACGCATCAAAAGTCTGTCTGGGGAAGCCATAATGAACGGTCAAACATTTCGAAATAGCCGACTGACTTTGCGATTAAGTCAGGCCGACATCAAAGATGAACTCAACCGCAGACTTGGCCGAAGCTATGATAAGCCCAAGATTAGCCGGTGGGAAAACGATAAAGAACCAATCCCGGATGATGTCGCCGAGGTGATACGTAATATGGCTGGCGCAGTTCAAGATTCTGCAAGAATACTTGTGCTGGCAAACCAAAAAGGCGGCGTTGGGAAAACAACGTCATCGCTCAACCTCGCATACGCGTTGTCATCACTGGGAGGGCGCGTTCTTCTCATTGATATGGATCCACAAGCCACAGCTACAGCCGGGATACTCGCTGGCGCCAGTGTTGAACTTTATCATCAAGGCAAAACGACCGCTCACCTCATCCTTGGTGGAAAACCCCTTTCTGAGATCGTGGTTGCGGCGGGCACGCTACCAGACGGACGCGAACTGCCTTTCGATTTCATCGCCAGCCATATTGACCTAGCCGAAACGGACGGCCGGAGAGAACCCGGTTTTGACGCCGCGCTACGGGAAGCCATTGATCCTGTCCGTGAGGACTACGACTGGATCGTGATCGATGCACCTCCCAATCTCGGCATGCTTACATGGATGAGCCTTGCTGCTGCCGATGATGCAATTGTCCCTGTGAGAACCGAGCCTTACGACACAATGGGCGTTGGCCTGATTATCGGCACCATCGGCAAGATCCAGCGTCGTCTGAATCCAGGGCTTCGACTCCTTGGTATTTTACCGACCCAATATAACGCACGCAAATCTGTGGACCGCGAAGTCCTTCAACACTTATGTTCCATGATGAAAGACCGCGCTCCAGTTCTGGAACCCGTGCCTTCAAGCGCTGTGTACGGTCATGCTGCACGCGCAGGCAGGATTGCGTTGGAGTCCTCTTCTTCAGCAGCCGCAACGGCACCATACCTTCGACTGGCACAAGCACTCCAAACGAAGACAGATTTTCCGCTTGCAGATATCGAACAGCCTGAAAGTAATGCGTGATGGCAACCCGACGCAAAACAAAAGCCCCGTCTCCTATTCTCGGCGTAGCCGCTGGTCTCATTGACGACGCCAGCAACAGTTTTGTTCGCCAGGACGGAAAATTTCGACATACATTCGAAGTTCCTTTGACAGAAGTGGCGCCAGATCCGGACCAACCGCGAAAAAGTTTCGACGACGAGAGTATCGCAGCACTAGCAGAAACCATGGTCGCTGAAGGACAGCTTCAACCCATTCTTGTACGTCGTGTCACGAACTCACAATCCGACAAACGATGGGTCATAGTCGCGGGCGAACGCCGTTGGCGAGCAGCGCAACATGCTGGCTGGTCCAGCATGCTTGCAATTGAACACGACGGTGATGCTGAAGTCGCAGCGCTCATTGAGAACCTTCAGAGAGTGGACCTAAACCCTCTGGAAGAAGCAACCGGCATCCAACGACTGATTGAAAAAAGAGGCTGGAACCAGAGCCAGGCAGGTGAAGTTCTTGGAAAAAGTCGCGGCGAAATTAGCTCTATCCTGAAAATCCTGACGCTCCCAACCGATATCCTTGAAGAGTTGACGTCAGAGCGAGGTGTGGCACGAAATACCCTTGTGGAACTCGCACGAGTCCCGGATCCTGTGAGACAACAAGAGCTCATTGAACAAGCCAGAACCGGACAACTCACAGTAAAAGCTATTCGACTGGGTCGAGCTGACCTCGAACGGCCAGAATCCGCACCGACCCGCAAACCTTCTGGATTTACGTTTACATCCGTAGACAGGATGGCCCAGCGTCTAAGTGAAGTCCGTGCCCAACAACTCCCGCTTAATTCGGAAGACCGTGAACGCTTGCGAAGACTCCGGGCCGAGATTGATCAGGTGCTGGGTGATGAAAATACGTAACACTGACGAGAGAATCATTGACCCTGGCTGTATTAACCGGTTTGTTTGCATTCGGAACATCGCGCACAAAAGGCAAGGCTGGGGTAGATAATGGCTAGCAACGAAGCTGACCTGTTTGTCGACTCCCTAATAGGGGCTCCGTTAAAGGATGACAGAGCCCTTATGGAATATCCGTTCTTCAGCATCCAGAAGCAACCGCGCATGGAGCCTCTGGTATATGACGACGGGAAAATACAAATTACCATAGAACCTGGCCCAAAAGGGCTTGCGACGATTTGGGATAAAGACATACTTCTTTATGTCGTCTCTCTTATCAATGAACGCATTGAGCGAGGAATGACTGTCGACCATACAGTCCGCTTCGCTGCGCATGATCTCCTGCGCGTCACCGGTCGAGGAACAGGTAAGCGCAGCTACGACCTTTTGCTCGATGCGCTTCATCGTCTGAGATCTACAAATATCATGACAACCATCGAATCTGCAGACGAACGCGACCGGCGCGGGTTTGGCTGGATAGAGACATGGCGCGTAGTCGAGCGGAAAACATCGACTGGACGTAAAATTATGGCAGCCATTGAAATTACGCTCAATGACTGGATGTTTCGTGCCCTCGTCAAGGAACGCAGGGTGCTGACAATTAACCCCACTTATTTTAGTCTCGATAGTGGCCTGGGGCGCCGTATTTATGAAATCGGACGAAAGCATCTTGGTAACCAGGAAATATGGAAAATTAGTCTAGATAAACTCGCCAAGAAAATCGGTACTACACGCGAATTACGATTTTTCAAAAGAGATCTTCTCAAAATTATAGGCGATGACGTTATCCCCGATTATCAGCTATCCCTCGAAGTAGGTCCAAGGGGAGGGCGTCCCGTAGTGATTTTTGAACATCGAGAATCACAATCTTAGCGATAAAATATGAGCAGGACATGTGCGCGATGTTCCGAACCATGAGACGCTGTCGCGTTTGTTTTCCTAGGCTGCTGTGAAGCGCAAAATACCTAAGATATCAAGCCTGCTACTTATCGGATGCCATAACTTGTCATCGCCCAAGGAATCACACGCACGGACGTCCGAACGCCAGAGACCTACCTTAAACGTGCGCGATGTTCCGAATTCATGGCGTTTGGGCAGAGACTGCGCCTCGTAAACACCTTGGGCAACTATCGGCGTGAACTTGATGACCGAATTAGCAAGGTGAAGATCGTTAATGTGCGCGATATTCCGAATATCTGGCCTAATGCCTTTTCCGGCGTGCGCGATATTCCGAAGTTTTCTCTTCCCTATATCCATTCTCAAGAATTGGAGGCCTGTTGCAGTTGTTCTTGACGGTCGCAAAGTATGCCTTCTGCCCTGTCGACGATGATTACTCCCATTATTCACAGCAACGCGATTCTCGTTCGGAATATCACGCACGTCTTATCGGAACATCGCGCACATCCCAACGGAATATCGCGCACGCTTTCTTTCGGAATATCGCGCACGCCTTATCGGAACATCGCGCACAGAAACAGGCCCTAACCAAATGATATTAAACGCGCTTTTCGGCCTTTAACTTTTTAACAGTTTAAAAATAACCTTCTAACTCGACCGTTGGGGATAAGTCTGCCTTCCTTGCATTCCATCTTCAGTTCGCGCTAAGACGCATTACCTTCCGGTATGTAAGCAGCAGCTTTCCCCCCTTGAAGAAGCAGCTTATTCGACGTTGAATTAACGTCGCAATCTCTGCAACTACACCAATCGAGAAACACCCCTTTAGGGATATGATTTAGATTCGAGAATCCAAAAGCTAATAAACCGAGAATAAAAAGCCATAATAGAAATATAAGCCAGTATGTAAAAGCACCAGATCGACCAGCACGCCGCAAGGGGCGGCTCCTCCCCGTGCTCGGCGTCTGCGTCGCCTGCGCGCGGGTCCGGTGCTGCCGCTACGCGGCACCCTTGCCCCGCACCGCCCGACCCGGTTGCAATGAGAGCTGAAGGAAAGAGTAATCAGGCGACACAACCTGATTAGCACGCCCGTTCCTGACATCCCGAAAACCTGACCCGGAAACATCCCGGCCTGCAGAAGCAGCACCGGGCGCCGGCGTTTGTACGGAGCACGGCCATGTCGTTCCAGCTCAACCTCTTCGGCACAACCGCTCTCGCAGAAACCCAGAACGACCTTTTCTGGGGCGAACTTGAAGGCGAAGATGGCTCGCCCCCTGTCTTGCCGGCCGCGATGGCCCTTCCCAAGATCGACTTTCATATGGTGGCCGACCGAGGCCTCGCTGACACCTGGAAACAGCGGGCTCGTGACAATGCACTGGCTATCGCGCTGCTCAAGGAGATTGAAGAAGCAGACCGAAACGCCTCTTCCCCCGAACAGATCATCCTGTCACGCTTCATTGGCTTTGGAGCAGGAGAACTGGCGAACAACCTGTTTCCGTCCGGAAGCGATAGCGCCCGCCCAGGCTGGGAAGAAATTGGCGAAGCGATCCATGCCTCCACAACAGACGTTGAAAGGGCAGGACTGAAACGCGCGACACAATATGTGTTAAGCGGCATGGAAAAGTGACCCCTTCGGAAGGGGGACAGGCAGCCAAAAACGACCCCTTTCTGAGAAACGGGTTCACGATGGCCTTCATGCTGAATGGAGGCCCGGTTTGGGATGCTTGTTG
>NZ_JAPIVJ010000046.1:0-5831 GCF_054182245.1 Komagataeibacter sp. NFXK3 | reverse complement strand
GCGGCGAAGGTCAGCAGACAGGGCTCGGGTCATACGGGCCGGCCTCCATACCGGCACATAGTATGAATCAGATTTCGACCAGTATGGGAATCTTAAAATGAACCTATTAGATCAGATTATGCTCTAGGCCGCTCATCGGCATACGGTCTGCATTGGCTGAGCCGATGAAAATGATGCGGCCGCCGTCGGGCATGGTCCGTGCGGCGGCAACCGCCGCGTGATAAGGCGCGTGGGTATTGATGCGGAAAAGCCGGTCGATGGCATCCGGCGGCATGGTCAGTGGATCACCCGCGCCAAGAATTCCGGAATTGACGACCAGCACGTCCAAGGGGCCGAGCGAGTTGATCAGCGCGATGAGGGCATCCCGGTCGCCACTGTCGGCGCGCAGGGCCCTGCTTCCGGTCTCTGTAGCCAATTCCTGAGCGTCGTCAGGCGAGGACAAATACGTAAAGACGACTTTCGCGCCATCCATTGCGAAGCGACGCACGATGGCGGCCCCAATCCCGCGACTGCCGCCCAGCACGAGAACGGATTTACCATGAAAGCTGGTCATGACCGTGTTTCCCTCAACGCCAGAATTTCTGCTAGCCTGTCGAAGGCCGGCTGATAGATGTGTGTCGGCATCCGGGTCTCCATGCTGGCTGCGTGTTCGGCCGATGCTTCGAACTGACCGCGCCACCGGATAAACGTGCGATCGCCATCCGTTATGGGCAGAAGCGTGATGGTCGAGCGGTAGTTCCGGATCGGCAGAGCCGATTCAATGATCGAGAACGTCACCGCATGATCCACATCCGACAGTGCCAGAAGCTGTTCACAGATCACACCGACATCGCCCATTTCAACACGGCGGATTGCGCCGACACGGTCGCCAGGATCATCGCCTTCGATCACGCAGCTTTTCACGCCCGGCAACCAGCGACCAAGGGCACCAAAATCACGGATCAGCTCCCAGACGGACGAAACGGGTGCATTGATGACACTGCTGGCCATAACGTTGATCATACGGACTCCCCCTGCCCTTTTCTGTGTGGGATCAAAGTGACTGGCCGCCCGTCACCTCAATGCGCTGGCCATTCACCCAGTGCATGTCGTCAGACAGAAGGCCACGGACCGCGGCCCCAATGTCGTCAGGTTGGCCGACGCGCCCCAGCGGCGTGATCTCTGCGAGGCTCCTGTTGACCGTGGCATCGTCACGGACCAGACCGCCGCCAAAGTCCGAGGCCACCGCGCCGGGGGCGACCGCATTGACCGTAATGCCCCGCGCGCCCAGTTCCTTTGCCATATAGAGCGAGATGACTTCGGTTGCGGCTTTCATGGCTGCGTAAGGACCATGATCCGGCAGATAGAAGCGCGTCGCGGCAGAGGTGATGTTGAGAATGCGGGCACCATCACGGATCAGCGGAAGAAGTGCTACCGTCAGCAGGTACGGACCCTTGAAGTGGATATTGTACTGATTGTCGAGCTGTTCGGACGTTGCGGCGTCGAAGCGGGTGTGGATGATGTTGCCGGCGTTCTGGACAACATAATTCAGTCCCCCCTGCCCGAACCCGCTTGCAAGAAGGGCTTTGACCCGCCCCGCAAACTCCGTGAACGACGCATGGTTCGCGATGTCCAGTTGCAGCATACGCAGCTTTGCGTCCTCGTGGCTGAGGGCGGTTTCGGCTGCTTTCGCCTCGTCTTCATTAGCGTGATAAGTGCCGATCACGCTGATGCCGACGGCCGTCAGATGCCTGGCGATACTGTAGCCGATGCCGCGATTGGCGCCCGTGACAAAGGCGATTTTTGATGTGCTCATGATCGGATTCCTTGAGGAGACATGGCGTTGTGTTCCGTAAACGCCACTTCCATACCAATCGATCCATAATAGGGACACGAAGCAGGGTCAAGGATTTGTGGACCGACCGATATGGAATTTCGTGCCGGGTCCGGATCGTCTCGCCGCTGTCAGTCCGTCAGCTTTTTCTCAGGCCGCTTTGCTGTTCCCCGTTTCACCGCGTTGATATCCCATAATGTCAGCACAGATGTGACAGCCGCATCCAGAGTGTCCGGACGCATCCCGTCCCGGGCTTCGCATGTCATGCCGTGGAAGAAAGTCGTGAGAATATCGGGCAGCACATCTGTCGCCGGGGATGCGTTCAATTCACCATTGGCAATGGCGCGCTCTACACAGGCCCTGATGCCGGTGCGCGTGCGCTGTCGTTCCGCCGCAAGAAGCGCCTGAACAGGTTCGTTTTCAGGTGAGCAGTTGCTGGCACCGCACACGACCAGGCACCCGGTCGGATGGGTGCGGGCAGACTGCATGCGCGCCGAGCCGCGCAACGTCCGTTCGATGGCCTCGCGCGGGGGCAGGCTTTCATCCCATAACGGCGCCATGACCTGCCCGTATGTGGTCAGATAACGCTGCACGACTTCGCGGAACAGGGCCTCCTTCGAGCCGAACGCGGCATAGAAGCTCGCAGGCGAAATATTGCCCATGCAGGATTTGAGCTGCGTCAGGGAGGTCGGCTCATACCCCTGCGCCCAGAAAAGCGCCGTGGCGGCGTCAATCGCCCTGTCGCGGTCAAACTCACGGGGACGCCCGGTCCGCGCCATGTCATCGTTCCTTCCGAAAGACTTCCATATTAATTGATCCATAAGTGATTGCCAAGGCCGCTGTCGCTCTATATGTGTATCAAACGGTCCATATATGAGCACCCCATGAACCCGACCATCACAGTGCCCACGCAAAAAAACGACGCACGCCTTCCGATTGCCGGCCTGCTCGCGCTGGCCATGACCGGCTTCATCTGCATCATGACCGAAACCCTGCCGGCAGGTCTGCTGCCTCAGATCGGTGCGGGTCTGCATATTTCCCCGGCGCTCGCCGGGCAGATGGTGACGGCCTATGCCATAGGCTCGCTGAGTGCGGCGATCCCGCTTACACTCGCCACACAGCGATGGCGGCGCAGGAAGGTCCTGCTGCTGGCGATCATAGGCTTCGTGGTGTTCAATTCCATCACCGCGTTTTCGACGCATTACGGCATGACCCTTGTCGCCCGGTACGGAGCGGGTGCTGCGGCGGGTCTTGCCTGGGCGTTGCTGGCTGGTTATGCGCGCCGGATGGTGACGCGCGCCCAGCAGGGCCGCGCCCTGGCAATTGCCATGGTGGGCACGCCGATCGCGCTCTCGCTGGGAGTTCCCGCCGGGACATGGCTGGGCGCTGCTGTCGGCTGGCGTCTGGCTTTCTGGATCATGTCGGGCCTGACCATGCTGCTGATCGCATGGGTGCTGGCGAAGGTTCCTGACTTTCCGGGTGCCGCGTATGACGAGCGTCTGCCGTTCCGGCATGTTCTGTACATGCCGGGCGTGCGGTCTGTTCTGGGCGTGGTGATGGCGTGGATGCTCGCGCACAATGTTCTCTATACCTACATCGTGCCATTCGTGACACCGGCCGGACTGGCGGGACAGGCAGATCGCATCCTGCTGCTGTTCGGGGTCGCTGCCCTTGTCGGCATCTGGCTGACCAGCCGCACGGTCGATCACGCCCTGCGTCTGTCTGTTCTGCTCAGCCTCGCCATATTCGCGGTCGTGGCAGCGGCTTTTGCTATCGGATCAGCATCGCCTGCGGTGATCATGATCGGTGTCACGATATGGGGGCTGACATTTGGTGGTGCTGCGACGTTGCTCCAGACAGCACTGGCTGATGCGGCTGGCGATGGCGCGGATGTCGCGCTGTCGATGAATGTGGTGGCGTGGAACAGTGCGATAGCTGGCGGGGGCCTTCTGGGCGGCGCGCTGCTCGACACATGGGGGGCGGCATCATTCCCCTGGGCGGTGATGGGGCTTGTCGCGGTCGGCTTCCTGATCGCATGGCAGGCCCGGTCCCATGGGTTTCGACCCGGCCACCGGCTCGGGCATGAAAGCTAAGGATGCAATGGGGGTGTCAAAAGCGTCCTTCTCTTCTACCCTGTGTGGGGCTATCGCTTTCACCATCACTTTTAACCCTGCTCAACCATACGGAACTTATCCATGTCACGACCGCCATTCCCGCCCTTTGATATTGAAAGTGCGACACGCAAGGTCCGGCTTGCCGAAGATGCCTGGAATTCCCGGAACCCGGAACAGGTGGCGCAGGCCTATACAGTGGATAGCCAATGGCGCAACCGGGTAGAATTCATCCATGGACGTGATCAGATCGTGGCCTTCCTGACACGCAAATGGAACGGGGAGCGCGAATACCGCCTGATCAAGGAACTCTGGGGTTTCCGCAATAACCGCATGGCTGTCCGTTTTGCCTATGAATGGCATGATGATGCGGGTCGGTGGTTCCGGTCCTATGGCAATGAACTGTGGGAATTCGATACCGCCGGGCTTATGCGCCGCCGGGTCGCATCGATCAATGACCTGCCGATAGAGGCCGGAGACCGACTGTTCCATTGGCCTGCGGGAAGACGCCCCGACGATCATCCGGGGCTGTCCGACCTTGGACTTTAATGTCCTGAAAGAAATTGCTCTCGCCAAAGTTCTTTCATGATTCCGATACTCACCATCCCTGTTCGGTGGGCAGAACGAACAAGTTCTGCGACATCCATTCGGGATGGTGCGTTCAGCGCAAACAGGATCGTGTCAGCGATGTCCTCGCCTTCCAGATAGGTCATGGAAGCAGCCAGATCATCCATCTGCTTGCGGTAAGTGGCATCTGTAATCTGCTCGTACAGTTCCGACTTCACGGCACCCGGTTGAATGCAGGTGACGCGGATATTGTGCTTTGACCCGATCTCCATCCTGAGTCCATCGGAGAACTCTGCGACGGCGGCCTTGGTGGCGCAATAGACGGCCAGACCGGTAAAGACTTTCCGGCCCGCAATCGAGGACATGTTGAAGATATGGCCCGAATGCTGTGCGATCATCTGTGGAAGAACCGCCGCCGCTGCATTGAGGACACCAGACACGTTTACGTCCATCATACGCTGCCATTCATCCACTTTCAGGCTGTCAACATTGGACAGGGGCATCAGGCCCGCATTGTTGACCAGCACATCAATCCTGCCGAACCGGGCGATGAGGGCATCTGCCGCAGCCCTGCATGACGTCAGATCCGTAACGTCGGTTGGAAGGACAACCGCTTTGCCGCCTGCCCCGGTGATTTCCATCGCCAGCGCGTCCAGACGGTCCTTGCGCCGTGCCGCCAGACCGACAATAACGCCTTCTATCGCAAGTTTGCGTGCTGTTGCCGCGCCTATCCCGCTGGAGGCTCCGGTAACAAGGGCGACCTTACCTCTGATACTCATGATAATCTTCATCTATTCCGTTTAAAAAAGAACGAGAAAACAGGTAAAGACCCAGGCAGATGGTTTCTGTCGTCCTCTTGCTAAAACCATTGTGATTTTGCGTTTTTGTGAGTTGGACTGGACAATTCACGGCACGCCTGAAAGGGAAACCGGATGCCGCACCCGCATCGTTCTTCGCTGCATGCCGCCAGTTACGCCCTCGAGGACCGTATTCCGGGCCGGAAAATCGGGCAAAGCCAAGGGAAGGCATGGAAAGAGGCAGAGGCACAGATATTCCGCCGGCCGCAACACGAGAATGAAGTGCTGGTCCCGGCCGTGGCCGAGCCCTTGCTGGTCTGGATCATCTCGGGAGAAGCGCAGATCGAGGAACGAGAACTAATACTACGGGCTATCACCTTTGACCTATATGAGCCCATTTTCTGAGGCCGATGGATCGGATGGTCTGTGGCAGGGCGGTGAGGTTGTTCCATGCGGTGCATGCGGCTTCGATGATGTGTTCGATGCCGCTGAACACGGTGTTGGACAGCCAGTTGGCGCGTAGGAACTGCCAGATATTCTCGA
>NZ_JAPIVJ010000045.1:0-6001 GCF_054182245.1 Komagataeibacter sp. NFXK3 | reverse complement strand
CAACAAGCATCCCAAACCGGGCCTCCATTCAGCATGAAGGCCATCGTGAACCCGTTTCTCAGAAAGGGGTCGTTTTTGGCTGCCTGTCCCCCTTCCGAAGGGGTCACTTTTCCATGCCGCTTAACAAACATCCGCTCCGATGGCGGGCCGGACGTGAGACAGGCGGCGAACCCTCCCTGTCACGCCCGGCAGGAGCACCGCTGGGCAGAACGGACACGCCGGAGTTGCAGGACGCGCCTGTGTGCCGCCTCTCTCGGCGCGGGACGATTGGCAACCGACCGCTGGTATCGACGCATTCGGCGGGACGGCCCCGTCGCCATGCTGAAGGACCATCCGTTCATCGGGCGTAGAAATGCCATGCTTCCTCGCGACAGGCCATGAGCCAGTCCTGCATCATGGCTCGCCACAGCCTGCCGTCCCGAAAGACTGTTCGCCCCGCGCGACCGGATCGACCCGGGCGGGGCTGCGGCGCGGTGCCGGGGGCGGATGGGCCGAAACGCGCAGTATTTTGGAGGAGCCACGCATCATCAATGGGGAGTCACAAAGAAAATGCTATGGGAACGAATGCACCTATCCGGACAAGCACACCAGACAACATGGTTGACGCTGCGGATGAGCACTCCTTACACAGGTAGAGATAATCATCAAAAGCTGGCGCGAATAGAGTCGCTGCTCATCGCCCGACAACATTGAGGACATGTGCCCATAACTCCCAAATCGAACCGCGCTTTCGTCGCATTTTCGGGTGGCGGTGCGAAAGGGCTGATCCATGTCGGCGCACTCAGGGCGCTTGAAGATCGCAATGTTGTCTTTCAAGGCATTGCCGGCACGTCAGCCGGTGCAATCGTCGCAGCACTCCGTGCGGCGGGCTTCTCGTCGCGGGAACTGCTCGACCCGGATAGCGACACGTCCATCATTGGCCAGTTGCATGCGATCGATCCTCGGATAAACAGAGTGACCGATATTTTCGGGCGGACGGGATGGGCAAGACTGCGCCTCTTCCGCTGGGGCAGTCGCCACGCCTCACTCCTGAAGACGATCGCAATCGGCATCGGCATCGCAGAATTTGTGGGACTGCTCTGTGTCGGCGAAAGCCGTTCATGGTGGATGGTATGCGGTGCCCTCCTGATCTCCGCTCTCCTCCTATGGACAGCAAGGCAGAGCGCACTGGTTCTGATTGGGGGGCTTGCGGACATCCGGGGCTTTCGTGACGCTCTGGCAACGCTACTCCAGCGCCGAATGTTTCCCGACACCCCAGGGCGCGTTGTTACTATGGGCGATTTCGGACGTGATGGTCGCCCAACCCTGAAAATCGTCAGTGCCAATCTGAGTGAATGCAAGTTGCATCTGTTCTCACCCGAACGCACGCCAGATGTTGCGGTCGCTGATGCCGTTGCGGCATCAATCTGCCTGCCAGTCATTTTCCAGCCCTGGGCGATCGACCAGACGATATTTGTCGATGGCGGCATCGTATCCAACCTTCCCGCATGGCCATTTGACGAAGAACGTGAACTGGATCCCGAAGCTCTGACCATCGCCATTGCCATTGCCGATCCAACCCATACCCCCGTAATCGGTCGCTTCAACTGGCTGCCTGCAGCAATCCGTACTGCTCTGTTCGGCTCAGGTGAACTCAATCTGCGAGCCTCTGGCCAGTCTGAACAACTCGAACTCGAGAGCCGCCTCGAGTTGCTCGATTTCGACATGACGCTAGACGATGCACGTCAGGAAGTTCGCGATGGTGAAGCGGCGGCAGGCGTCCGGCTGGACAAGTGGCTGTTCAGGCGTCCAGACCTTTACCGAACTTTGTGCAAAGAAACGCGGAGCCTTGCTGAAGAGATTTTGACGGAGGCACTTAACAATACTGCGGGACGTATTCGGGTGGCGATCGCTTTACCCGATCGGGACTATCATCATTCACTTCGCCTTGAGTTTTCCGTTGGTTACGAGATGGATCCAGACGAAGGTATGCTGCTTCCGATCGAAGGATCGGTGATCGGCGCCGCTTGGGCGAAGAATGAGTCACGCTTTGAAGTTGCCCCGCTTCCATCCAATTTAGACCTGCCCGGAGACGCGAACCGTCTTCGCCGGAAAAAGGTCTGGCCGGGCCTAGCATGGCAACTCTGCATTCCTATATCAGCACAGGGCTCAGGCAGCCATCTTGTTGTTCGCATTGATGGCGATGCTGTATTCCCGACGAACGGCTTGGTCAGCGAAGCGCTCGAAATGCTCGAAAAATCTGTCAAAGAGCTGTTTGATGCGGTAATAAGTGAATTGTCATAGAGGGGAGGATGACTATGGCTTTGAAAAGCGTCACCTTTAGAGGCCCCCTGAAAACCGAGGGAGTCGAGTCTAACGACAAGATTCAGCGGATTCTTGCCAAACATCAAAGCGTCAGGTCGGATCTGGTCAAGGAAGCGCGGCAGATAGCGACCGAGCGCCGCCGTGCGCTGGAGAGCATCCGTGATCCTGACCTGCGGCGTAGCGCGGCCCGTTGACGTCCACCTACGAAGCAGCGATCATTTATTTCCACGATGCAGCCACATCGCAGAATAGGAACCACGGGCCTCTGTGCCAGGCTGGGGCAATTCTGCTGACTAGCATTGCCCGAAAAGGCGTCAACGGTCCGAAGTTTCTCTTTTGATCTCTGGCTGCCGAAGCCCCGCCCGGGCGGACCCGGGCGGGTGATCGGGGCGCTCAGTCGCCGTTGCGGCTGGTGCGGGGGCGCGTCCAGATCAGGGCGTGGCTCTCACCGTCATCGTCGGCGAACAGGTTGGCGAAGATCGGCGCCGGGAAGGACGGATCATCCAGCTTCAGGCTGAGGTAGTCACGTCCCTCACTGGAGCGTTTCTGCCAGCAGGCGCCCAACTCGACCCTGCCGAGATACACACGATAGTTGGGAGCGTTGTCGTTGCTCCGGTTGGTTTCGGGCACCAGGCGGACGTTGCGGGCCTGGAGTGCCAGGGTGACGATCTCGCCTTCGAAACCCTCGCCCGCCTTCTTGAAGGAACCAATGTTCGCCATTTTCGTATCTCCTTGCTGGTATCGGACCGCGACCACCGTGGCCTCGATGGCGATCGACCAGCCGGAGGCGAGCGGCAGAGCACCCTTCAGGGCCGAAGCGAAGCGGAGGACGGCAGGGCCGGAACTTTCTTGATGCGCGAGGAATGACGGCGCAGCCGTCAGGGGAAGAAAGTTCCGGAACGCCGTTGCGGCCAGCCGATCGAGGCATCGCCGTCCTTCGGCTAGATCAGCCATCCGACAGAGGCCATGGTGTGCGGACCCGTCAGCCCCGGGAGAGACAGGAAGGCAACATCCGCTCCGATGGCGGGCCGGACGTGAGACAGGCGGCGAACCCTCCCTGTCACGCCCGGCAGGAGCACCGCTGGGCAGAACGGACACGCCGGAGTTGCAGGACGCGCCTGTGTGCCGCCTCTCTCGGCACGGGACGATTGGCAACCGACCGCTGGTATCGACGCATTCGGCGGGACGGCCCCGTCGCCATGCTGAAGGACCATCCGTGCATCGGGCGCGGAACCACCATCTTGCCGCGGCAGGTAGGAGCCCCCACACCGTTGCGCGCCACGGCTGGCCCCGGAAGGCCACGCGCACCACCCCGCCGGATCAAGCCGGGCTGGGCTTCGGCGCAGTCCCGGACAGCACGCCGGTTTACACGTTCTGCACCAGGCGCGCGATCGTCGTGCGAAGAGCCTCCGCGTCGCGTCGCGCTGTACCAAATGGCACGACGGTAATATAGGTGACGCCATTGCGATCCAGCTGATACTGGATTTCCAGAAAGGCCGTCTCGACGGTCCGTGTCGTCGAGCGGGACCGTCCACCAAACGTGTATCCGCCGAACAATCCGCCACGGGACAGACCACCGACCGTGAAACGGCCACCGTGGCGCGTATCGGTCACATGCGTCGCCTCACGCTCCACGCTCACGCCGACAATCTGGTCCGGCCGAAGATAAAGTCTCTGATACCGGCTATTCTGATCCATGATGACGAGCTGACCTTGTCGCGTAATCGCCAACGCGCCGGGCGTGTCCACCCACCATATCCTCTTCTGCAGAACCATCTGATCGCTGGATTGAATTTCTCTCGCCAGCTGTTCAGCTGCCCGCTTGTACCGAAATGTCTGAAAAGGGGCGAGCACGAACCTGTTGACACCTTTGATCAAAAGACCCGCGATCAGAAAACAGACAACACCATTAACAAGCGCACTCCCAAGTCGAAAATGAAGCAGATTCCCAAGAACCGGCGGAGCAACGCACAGCACGACAAGAGCCAGCGGCACAAACGCTTTGATTTTCTCTGTCTTCTCGACACATTCGAGAACCGTATCATGGGGTTGCGCAACGGTTTCCTGGTCTGCCAATACAGTTTCCATATCCTTACCCCCCCTTTGATTCTTTCATTTTGCAAAGCCGGATTACATTTTAGGTGAGCGTATCATCCCGGTGAAGAAAATTTCGCCATCAATTTTGTACCGGCATCCGCCAATCGGGTGACGGTCTGCCCGCGCGATCTGATCGGAGTTATGGCCGTGAGACGTCTCTTTGCCCGATCCCATGCATGAAGGAACGGGGCGAGGTCCTGGTCTGCACCGAGCGATTACGTGCGCGACCTCAGCGTCAGGCGAGGGAGCGAGTGGTCGGCCTCGCCTGACGGTTTGACGGCGCTCACGCGCCGCCACAGAACCGCAGAACCGGGATGCCAAGGCGCTTCGCCTTGTCGGCCAGATTCTCCTGAATGCCAGTGCCAGGAAAGACAATGACCCCAATCGGCATCGTGTCGAGCATGGCGTCGTTGCGGCGGAAGGGGGCAGCCTTTTTGTGGCGTGTCCAGTCCGGCTTGAAGGCGATCTGCGCGATCTCGCGGTGATCGGCCCAGCGGGAGGCAATGAACTCCGCGCCTTTTGGCGAGCCACCGTGCAGCAGCGCCATGTCGGGATGCTTCGCCCTCACCTTGTCCAACCGGTCCCAGATCAGGTTATGATCATTGAAGTCGAGGCCGCCGGTCACGACCACCTTCGGGCCGGACGGCACCAGCAACTCGCCCTCGGATTTGCGGCGGGCGTTGAGGAAGTCGCGGCTGTCGATCATGGAGGCCGTCATCGTGCGGCGTGACACCAGCGAGCCGACCTTCGGACGCCACGCGCTCATCGTCAGGCGTTCGAACTGCTCCTTCGCCTCGTCGCGGAAGATCTCGTAGGCGTTCCGTCGTTCCAGCAGGGTCAGCCCCTGCGCGATCAGCCGCTCCAGTTCCACCGAGCGGATCTCGCTGCCGTCCTGCTCCTGCTGGCCGCGCTTCTGCGCCTGCTCGTTACGATCGAGTTCACGCTCCACCTGGCCGACCATGCGGTGGAAGACGTTGACCGCCGACCAGAGCAATTCCTCAAGATCGGGCTCCAGTCGCGTGTCCGTCAAGGTGGCTGCGATGGCGTCAAAGATATCGGCCACGGCGCCGCCGATACGCTCCGCCTCGGGCAACGGCCGCGAATCCGGCTCGTCCTCGAATGGACGGAAGCCATAAGTCTGGAGTTCGGTCAGCACATGGGCGGTTGCGGATGCGGCATGCACGGGTTCGAAATCGTCTGTCGCGCGGGTCATGGGTCTCTCCTCCGGGATACGGGCCGCGCCCATCGCGGCCTTTCCGGGGGCGGATAGCGGCAGACCAGGGACGGGCCGGAACCGCGCGCTCACGCGCGGCCGGAGCAACGCGGAGGATGGCAGGCCGGCGGCTATTTTGCTTCGCGATGCAAAGCGCGGTCCCACAGGGAGCGCGCGGCGGAAAATAGCCGCCGCACGCCATTGAAGGCCGGCCCGGCTGACGCCCGCTCCCCTCTCTGAAAGGCCGTGGGCGCGACATCCTGTCAATCGGCACTCAAAAATAACCCCTGATCGGCATGCAATATTAACCCCCTGTTGAAGGCCCGGCCTGTCTCCTGAAGCCGTAGGCGTAAGGAGACAGGCCGGGGCAGGTATGGATCTGGAGAG
>NZ_JAPIVJ010000044.1:0-6326 GCF_054182245.1 Komagataeibacter sp. NFXK3 | reverse complement strand
GGCGAGACAGGTTTTTCAGGCTGTAGGTCGCCACAATCTCTACCGGTGCAAGCAGGAAGGTTGGGTCATTCCGGGCATCCGCCACCCGGCGGGCAACGTCCTGACTGGTGACACCAATCTTGTGCAGGATCAGGCGCTTCTCCCGGATTGCAGGATCCTCGGAGTGTGAACGGGCAACATAGATCGTGCCAGAGAGTTCAAGCTGGTCATTCTCCCACTCGATATCGACTGGACCGAGACCCACCCTCTGCACCGTACGGGCGGTCTTGTCTTCAGTAAGGGATTTCCGAAAGGACGACATCAACGGGTCGCTCTCGGTCCCGTTCGAGAAAATAACCCGCAGGCGATGATCGCGCGAACCGCCCCGAGCCGTCATCTCCGACTTTTCGGCAATCATGGCGAGCAGACCGTTGCGGATGAAGAAATCCCCCTCAATCGGCTCAATTACCACCCTTTTTCGCAGAGGTCTTGCCTTACGCTCCCCCGTTTCCAGTCCATGCTGCACTGCCTCGAACCGCTCACGGAACCGCTCAAAATCTCGGCACGGCACAAAATCGGCACGGTGATCGGGCACAATCCGTTCAATCGATGGTGTGGTGTGTTCAAACGCAATCAGGGAAGCATCAATACCCAAGTCTTCATCCGCAAAAATGTCATCAAGGCTCTGCGGAACAGCCTCATCGACAGGCTCCTCCTTCCATGAGCGCGGCGGCTCCGTCGGCACCTTCTCAAGAAGGCCCAGTTGATCCGCCGCCCGCATGGCATCAGTCGGGGAGACTTTTACGGCCCCCCAGGTCATGGCCAGCCTCATTTCGTCATGATCGGACGCATCCTCGTCAGGCAGACGCCCGGTTCGCTCAACAAAACGGGTAACATCCAACAGCACGGCAACACCCGTGTCCTCGGAAAGCTTTACGCCCCGGCCCGTGCGTTGTTTCAGGTCCAGCAGACCGAATTCATCAGGCTCGCTGAAAATAACATCCAGAGTTGGCCGGATCATGGTTGTGCCGCCTCACGCAGTCGCCGGGCCTTCTCGGTCTTCAGCCAAGCCAGCGCTTCCGCCATCCGCCGCTCCAGTGCGTTGGCTGAATGCACATTGGGCTCCCGCCCTTCCTGTGCCCGAAACGCCTTGATGCGCGGCCAAAGCGTGCGGGCTTCATCACCGCTCATGTTAATCCGCAAAGCCACCATGGCAGACTGCACATGCGCAAGGATCTCGGCGTTCAGGGATTTGGACGCAACCTCGAAGCGCTCCTGGAACACGTTTACGCTGTCGATCAACTCGATATCGATGTCCCGCACGTTGATGAACTTCTTCACCATGGCCAGCAATGTGTTCGGAGCCATGCCCGGCTCCTCGTCTTCTGCCGCCACCGAATCGTGTTTCGTTTCCCCGGTTTCGGTATCAGCCAGGGCAGAAGCGCCAAACACCGATTGCGCCTCGGCAAAACCCTGTTCGGCCTCCCGCCGTGCCAGTGTCAGGACATTCATATGAGCCGCCAGATGCTGGCGGACGGATTCCGTCTCCTCCGTATCCAAGGTCTCGTAACGCCGCTCGATAATATCCGTCAGAACCATCTGGGTAGCGACCTCTGGGGCGGTATCCGGTGACAGCACACGGCGGTCCATTTCCTGATAGGCGGTCGCCATCAGGTCGTTCATGTCCTTCTCACAGATGGTGCGCGCGCGGTCCGTCGGCGGTTCCATCAGCCCCTTGATGCCGATGGTAATATTGCCTTCCGCATCCGTTCCCATCGGGGCACGGACGTCCCCATCCTCCCGGCGATAGAACTTCAGGTTCGGCGCCAGAACCTGCTCCATCAGCAGTGAACCCGAGATGGCTTTCAGCATGTCGTTCACGGCGTCCGTCACCACGCTGGTCTCGACCCCTGGCTCGGCCACGAGGTTGGTGAACAGCGCCCTTTGCTTGCCCGGAGCATCACGCGTCGCCCGCCCAATAATCTGCACGATCTCGGTCAGTGACGAGCGATAGCCGATGGTCAACGCATGCTCGCACCAGACCCAGTCGAACCCTTCCTTCGCCATACCAAGGGCGATGATGATATCGACCTTTGCCCGGTCTGCCGCATCATCACGCTTGCCGTCCGCCCCCCTGATTTCGCGCGACAGGGCAGATTTCACGATATCCCGGCCTGGACCGTCATCTACCAGATCGGCGATCTTCAGAAGGCGACCGCCCGGCGTCCGCACAAGGTCGAAGCCTGTTTCGGGCTCTCGTCCTTCATGCTTGCCAAGGAAGTCCAGAATACGGCCAACCTCGTTGAACTTGTCATCAAACGCTTCAGACGACCCACGATGGGGAATATGAATGATCGTCTTCTGATCGGGGGACAGGACGCCCTCAAGGCCGTTAATGTAGTTTCCCTTGTAAAACTCATAATTGATGCCGAGCGCTTTGAGGAAAGCATAACTCTCCAGTTGCTCGTAATAGCTATAGGTGATTTTGGTGAAGCGGTCCTCGTCCTCCTCCCGCAGCACGGGGTCGGAGTCACCGCGGAAGTAGCTGCCCGTCATTGCCATGATGTGGCATTCGCCGCGGGTGATCAGGTTCCGCAGGATCACGCCCAGACGGTTATTGTCCGACGCCGAAACATGGTGGAATTCATCAATCGCGATAAAGCACCGGTCAAAGGCCGCAATCCCGTCGCCCTCCATGACGGCATCCACCCCGAAACGGAACGTGGCATGGGTGCAGACCAGAACCCGGGCATCACTCTGCAGGAAAGCCTGAAAAGCCTTGACCTTCTCCCTGCTTGCATCATCCCCCGTCAGGCAGAGATTCCAGCGTGGCTCGACCTCCCAATCAGCCTCGAACCCATAGCTGGTCAGGTCGGTTGAGCGGAACGACCCGCCGATCGAGGTTTCCGGCACGCAGACAATCGTCTTCTCCAGCCCCTGATGGCGCAGCTTGTCCAGGGCCACGAACATCAACGCGCGACTCTTGCCCGCTGCGGGCGGCGCTTTTAGGAGCAGAAACTGCGCGGCCCTGGCTTCAAAGGTGCGGGCCTGCATCGGGCGCTGCCCCAAAGCGTTCGTCTTGGCCGTGGAGGTGCCATAAGTGACGTTGAGCATCTCTGCCATGGGTCAGGCCTTTGTTTTCAGTGTTGGGGTCTTCTTTTTGGAAGTCGCTTCGAGCGTTTTCACTTTGGCGGCGTAAAGCTTGAAGAGTTTTTCCAGTCGTTCGGTATCGTTGCGGAACGGGCGGCCGATATACATGCTTTCCAACAGTTCATCGTTTTCCTGGTGCACGGCGCGCAGATCGTCCGGCATCTTGTCCGGATCATAAAGATCCGCGATCGTCTTCGGGTAGTGGGAATACCGGCATTTGAGAATCCGGCGCGCTGACGCTGACAGCGCCTCCAGTTGCTCTTCCGTGAATTTCGGCACCGGGAAGGTGTTGTAGACTAATTTCACTGAATACCTGAAACCATTACCTATGCGACCACCTACAGTCGCCAGCCAAAGCCGATGTATCTTAGATCCGAAAATAGCTAACAGATACTCTTGACAGTCATAAACAGCAAAAGCTTCTTTACTTAAAACATTCCCGGAATTAAGTATGATTGCAGGTACATAATCTCGATCAGACGACTGAGAATTTGGTATGGCGATGCAAGGTTTATTTTCGAATGTCGAGTAGCAAAACCGATGTGGTTTATTTGCGACTTTCTTGGCGTCTCTACCTGCACCTGATCTGTATTTATTACACATCTCTAATCTAATTTTTATTTGATTAATATCAAGTGCTTCTGCAAGTTTATCGTCCGGTATCCACAAACAATACCGATCTCCGCCATCAATTAACTCGCTGCCTCCGACGTAAGGCAGGAGAAAATCTTTTGATCGCTCATCTTCTTTGAGCATTTCCTCTCTTTGGAATGCGGTGACCGAAAGATGCTTTCCATCGACAGGGTTGCTACCCATTACCATTGCAGGTAGGTTAAATAGCTGATGATTTTCCGCTTTCACAGGTATGTATTGAAACGGTATTAAGTAAGGACTTATCTCTGTCGTTGTCGTAATGGTATCTCCATCGATAAGGATGCTCTGCTTGGGTTTGTTTTTTTCCATACCGATGATTGTGACCCATACTCCCGCATTATCGGCCGCAGAATTTCTCCACAGGAAGGGTGTATAAGCGAATTTTATCTGATAATTGAGCTTAAACAGAGCATCCCACAGGGGAGATACTTGCTCGCCTTGGCAAATGGAACTGGTAGCAACGAAAGAAAACGACCTAATTTTGAATTTTGCTGACTTAAAGAACCATACTGTAACATAGTCCAAAAGCAGTAAATTTTCTAAATCATTGATGATCATATCTTCAGTCTGCCAAGATTCCCTCTTCTTTGCGCCACAATACGGTGGGTTTCCAACAATATATATATCGTCGTTTTCATGAGAAAATGAACAAACGTTCTCCCAATCCAACCTAAGCGCATTCCCAGTGTGAATGCGCGCAGCATCCTTCAACGGCAGAGCCGCAGGGCAGCGCCCGAAAACCGCCTTGAAACTTGCGTTAGCCTGATACTCAGCGATGAACAGAGCCAGCTTGGCCGTTTCGGCGGCGAAATCCGAAATTTCAATGCCGCAGAAATGATCGATCTTGATGCGTGAGAACAGTTCGCTGGTGCCCATCGCATTGCGACTGTCAATCTCTTCAAGGCGCTGTAATATCTTTGTCTCACGCGCGCGCAGCTCGCGATAGGACACCACAAGGAAGTTCCCCGATCCGCAGGCCGGATCGAACACCCGCATGCGGGACATGCGCTCCAGAATCTGGAGCAGGGCGCGGGCACGGTCCCAGCCTTTCGCGATTTCCGCGTCCAGATCATCGAGAAACAGCGGCCCGATAACCTTCATGATGTTTGGCACGGAGGTGTAGTGCATGCCCAGTTCGGCCCGCTGCTTCGGGTCGGCAACGGACTGGATCATGGAGCCGAAAATGTCCGGATTGATCTCGCGCCAATTCAACCCGCAAGCTTCGCGCAGATAGCGGAAGGAAACGGTGTCAAAGCGCGGTGCGTCGATCGTGCCAGCAAACAGGCCGCCATTCACATACTCCAGCTCGCTGGTCCATGCTGGGAGGTCTGTGCGTTTGTGTCGTGGCAGGTTCATCGCGCGGAACGCTGCAATGATCGCTCTGTCGGCCTCCTCGCCCTTGTCACCTGCATAGGTAAAGATCAGGCGGGAGAACTGGTGTTCCGGGAAGATACCCACGTCTTCGGAGAACATGCAGAAGATCAACCGCATCATGAGCTGGTTCATCTCATGGCGGCGGTCGGCACCGGCCCAGTCCGGGTTCGCGCGGGTCAGCGCATCATACAGTTTGGCAAGCTTGCCAGTCGCCTTCACATCGACGGGGTTTTCTTCCACCGCGCGATACCGCTCCTTGCCCGCCGCGGGAAGGAAGAAACCGAATTGGTCGCCCAACTCCGAAAAGGCACAATGCAGCGTGTCACCCGAGGCAAAATGCTCGGCCGCGATCGTCTCGCCGTCAGTTGCGAGCAGGATGGCGGGTTTCGACGTTCCAGTCTTTTTCGAGGCCCGGAGTTGGTCAAGGGTGACATCACTTTGTCCGGCGGAAGCGGGGGCGTAATGGAACCGCTTGCCGAAAAGCACTCCGCCCGGAAGATCCGACTTGTTGGTTGAACCGTTGCGTAATTTTGAGATTGCCGCCTGAGCGGCGTCGGTGGCTTCGGCAAAAGCGAAAGGAAATT
The DNA here is from genome assembly GCF_054182245.1 of Komagataeibacter sp. NFXK3. NCBI lineage: Bacteria > Pseudomonadati > Pseudomonadota > Alphaproteobacteria > Acetobacterales > Acetobacteraceae > Komagataeibacter > Komagataeibacter sp. NFXK3. Next base: position 585 of record NZ_JAPIVJ010000044.1, on the reverse strand, counting down.
CGTCCGGTTCAAAGGGTGCCGCAGCGATCGTCGCCAACGCTTCGTAGATTTCAGTCGGGTTCATGTAAGGCCTTGGTGTCGAGCGTGGGTCATGAGCGTCAATAATGCGGCAACGCTAGCGCAATCTTACGTGACATGCGACAGGCCAACACCAATGACTCAGGGATACAGGATTGCAATTTGTACTTCGGCGTTAGGGGCGTCCGTTATTGTGGCTTCATCGCCGCAAAGCAGCCGGACTTCCTGAAGGGTTTCGGGCGCCGCGAGGCGTACGAAAGTCTGGGAAGACCGAACCCGCGACACCGGGACTCAGTTATGGGGAATTTGCAACTGGCGCCACCCCGTGGGAGAGCCTGAGCCAGAGCATACAGGTGCGTTTGTGGAGCTGGAACGGGTTTTTGTGACCGGATCTGCATGACGCGATGTCAGAACTGGCGGTGCAGGCAGCGATTTTCCCGATTTTTTCAGTGATGCGTACAGGAGCCCCGGTTTGCCGGGGCGGAGCCACTCCGACATCGGGATCGGTCATGCTGTGGTCTCTGCGGGCTGTCATGGTGATCCCCCGGCCGGATCAGTCGCCCGTGG
>NZ_JAPIVJ010000043.1:0-7240 GCF_054182245.1 Komagataeibacter sp. NFXK3 | reverse complement strand
CTGTGTCTTGGGATCATTCAATAGGTGCAATCAGTGAGATCCAGACAATCTCTGCAACGAGGCTTTGAAGCGCTGATGTCCGCTATTTGGCAAACAACCTTGTGGTCCAAACGACCGAGATGAGGCGAAAGCGGACTATTTCCTGAGCCTGATGATTCCGAGTTCGTGCCACATCCACCCAAAATCGTAGGCAGCCATGCCACCGCCACTCCCTTGGGCGCGGACCGTAGTGTTTTCGATATCCTTCAACCAGATGGTCACCTTTTTACGTCCTGAAGCTGTCTGGACGGCCTGGCGCGGCGTCATATCCCCCAGGGCCGGGACTGGCTCATCAAGCACCTGCCGATAGTGCTGCTCCAGCATCTGCCCGATAATCCGGGCTTCCTCCTCGGGCGGGATCTGCAGTTCTGGCGAGACCTCCCGTCCATGCGTCCCCCGCTCTTCCATCGCCTGCGCCGGCGTCATGATCTGCATGAGCGGAGCGCGCACGAGATCTCCCAGACCGACCTGCAGCATGGCACGACCACGTTCGGCACGCTCTTTCGAGTTCACCTGCAGCCGCAACTGCCGCCCCTTCAGATCCAGCGTGCCCAGCACGATCGCACCATCATCCATCTCCGTGCGCAGGAACCGCCCGTTTTCATCCCGTCCAGCCTTGCGCACGGGATCGCTCATCGGCTCTTTCAGCCAGTTCCAGAATGACCGGCTCTCTGCCCGCAGGGCTGCCATCCCGTCAAGCACATCCGCCACCATCTTCTGCGTCACGCCCTTTGCCAGCGGGAAACACACTTCGTGGAAGACCAGATCCTCTCCGTCCCCATTGAACAAAGCTGGCCCCTCCATCTGCCGGGCCATGTCCTCCAGCGTCCGGAACAGCCAGGTCAGCGTGAACATCGGCGCAAGCTCACGCAGGGTCTGCGTATCGACTTTCGGAAACTCCGCCTTGCCCCGTCTTTTCCGCAGAGCCCTGTAAAGGTTCGCAGCCAGATCCTCACAGGCACCCCGCGAATAGGCGAGCAGTCCGCCTGCCAGAATGGTCTTCCCATCGGACGGCACGAGACGTGCTGCAATCCGGTCCCACTGCTCCAGTGTCCGGGTTGCCGTGCCTTCATGCACCAGAACCGGATCACTACCCCGCAGCAGGTCTCGCGCCATCAGGCTCTGGCCGGGTCTGATGTCCGAGACTTCATACAGGCTCATGACCGAAGCCTTGAGGGCACGCATGTAGGCGCTGTTACGCGGCCCTTCCTTCCAGCTCCGACGCTTGAGGTAAACGTCGACGAAGTTCCGGCCGTCATCCCAGTCCTGCCCGAGAAAATCCTCGAAGGCGCAGCCCCACAGCGTCATGGCAACGTCGGGGCCGATCATCTCCGCCAGATCCTCGAAGGAGATGTCGCCCGCTTCCAGCGCCGGACCAATGTGATCGCCAAGCACTTCGCCAAAACACTCCTGCCAGTCCTCCTGGCCGAGATATCGGATCAGTCCCGTGAGTTCGTCTGCGGCCATGACTGCTCCTGCGTCTCCTGAACCTGACTCGGTGAGGCCGGAACGATATCCCGAAACAGGCATCAGGGCACCCTGCCCCACATTCACACACATGTGACCTTCGACAAAATTGCGCCGGATTACCTTTTCATCTGTTTCCCATGTGTTTCCTGCAGGGAATTTCAGACAACAAAAAACCCGCCGTGTGCGAGCGGGTTTATCGTGTCAAATCAAGGATTCATATCTGGTTTCAGGGGGCCTGCAACCAAAGAAAATTGCAGTTTGTCAGCGGGTTCGTAGAGAGGCTCTACTGCATGACATAGTCGATTGATAAACAATCGTTTTTATCAATATTCTGTCTCGCCGCAGCCTTTCCCGGTCAGACCGTGTCAGTCAACCAGTCCTCGGTTCGAAGACCTTCCACCCGCTGAAATTCCCGCAGATTGCCGGTCACCACAATCAGCCCCCTGCTCCGGGCATGCCCGGCAATCATGAGATCATACGGATCTATGATACGGCCATTCCGTTCAAGAGCAGCCCGAATGTCCGCTGTATGGGCGGCCGCTTCACTGTCGAATGGCAGGACCGCCAGCCTTGCCGCGAAGTGCTCGACCTCACGCCTTGTGTGCACGGGATCAGACGAGCGTTCCGCGCCATAAAGCAGCTCATACAGCACCACGTCCGAGATGCAGAGTTCCTCCGCACAGCTGTTGAACCTCGGACGCAGCCCCTGCGGTCGATCCCGCAACACCCGGATACAGAGGTTCGTATCCAGCAGGTAACGCAGCATTCAGAGCGCCTCGCGTTCCTGCATGGCTGGCTGGTTCCGCTCCCCCAGATCCACCCCGGGAGCCGCAAAGAAATCATCCCACGCCACATCGACCGGAGCGATGATCCGCCGTGGACCTTCGGACACGATGACCACCTCACGCACCTGTTCCCCGAAGGCGACCATCTTCGGCAGACGCACCGCCTGCGAGCGATTGGATAGAAAGAGTGTTGTGCGGGTCAGCATCGGAGATCCCTCCTCATGGATATGTATCGTGTATATCCAATTTGGACAAAAATGTCCCGTATTTTTGGAACTCTCTGCACCGCATACATACAATCCGGACAGGTGATTGGGAATATATGTGATATCGGAACACCAGTCTTGGTTAGGCCGATTGATGACCAGATCCCGCAGCAGATATGGATATTTCCGATGCTCCGGATGGGGCATGGTCGTACGCGGCTTCTGGTAAATCGCCCGCAGGCCCATGATCGCCATGAGCCGCCGGACCCGCTTGCGGCCCACTTCATGTTCCAGGCGGCGCAGATGCCATGTCATCTGCCGTAAGCCATAATAGGGCGTTTCCAGGAACTGGGCGTCGATCAGCCGCATCACCTCTGTGTATGATTGGCGTGACGAGTGTTTTCCCAGTTCCAGGGAAGGAACTCGTGCAGGCATGAGACCGGCTGGTCGTTGATCCGGGCGAGAACGTCGGCGAGACAGGCCTGGGGATCGACGTCGTTGAGCTTTGCAGTGACGATGCGGGAATACATGTCGGCCGCGCGCGGGCCGCCCCGATCGGAACCGGCGAACAACCAGGCTTTCCTGCCCAGAGCGATGCCGACTACAGAGCATAGTTGCCTTACTCCGCCAGGTTCGATGTTGCCAGCTTTCTTCACCAGCCAGAAGATCAGCCTGCATGCAGGCCCGGTGCCATGCAATGCGGAGGCAAGGAAAGCTGATCCTTCATGTCGCCACGGGTGATGGAGACTCCACGTCCCCCCTGCGACGGGGAATGCGGTTCCATGCATCAAGGGCCGCGATCTTGTATGCTTCCGCCAATGTCGGGTAATTGAAGGTCGCATCGATAAAGTAGTCGAACGTTCCCCCGAAATTAAGCACGGCCTGACCGATATGGATTAGTTCCGTGGCACTTTCACCGACTATATGCACCCCGAGCAGCCTGTGGGTTTCAAGGGAAATCACCAGTTTCAGCATCCCCGAATGCATGCCTGCGATATGCCCGCGTGATGTCTCGCGAAAGCGTGCGATCCCGCATTCATACGGTATGGATTTTTCCTTTGCCTGTTCTTCCGTCATGCCGACCGTTGAGATTTCAGGCACGGAATATATCCCATAAGGAAAGAATTCAGGGGCTGGCGGCACGGTCTGGCCAAAAGCATGGCACGCTGCGATACGCCCCTGTTCCAGCGATGTGGAAGCAAGGGACGGAAAACCGATGACATCCCCCGTGGCATAGATATGCGCGACACCTGTCTGGAACGTCTTCGGGTCTACTTGCAACCTGCCGCGACTGTCGGCCCGCAGACCGCATGCATCAAGCCCGAGTTGATCCGTAGCCCCGGAACGTCCGCCGGTATAAAGCAGGATATCAGAACGGATCTGCCCGCCATCGGCCAGGAGGGCCACGGGTTGTCCATCCGCGACCGTGATTGAATCCAGCCGGCTGCCCAGCCTGAAGCGCATTCCGCGATCGCATAACTGATGCATGAAGTCGACAATGATGCCCCGGTCCACAAAACCCAGAATACTGTCACGTGCCTCGACAACGCTCACCTGCACATCCAGCGCACTGAATATTGTCGCGTATTCAATACCGATCACCCCCCCGCCAATTACCGTCAGGGAACGTGGCAGGCGCGCAAGGCTGGTCATTTCATCGCTGTCCAGCACGACCGTCCCGTCAAAGGGCACATTGGCCGGACGGTGCGGGCGGGTACCGACGGCAATAATGATCCTGTCACCCGACACGGTCCGCGCAACCCTGTTGTCCATGGTGATCGTAATATGGTGCGGATCCACGAACCGTGCCGTGCCATGCACAACCGCTATGCCGTTGCGGGCGAACTGGTGGTCCAGCATATCGACTTCATAATCCAGGGTCTTGCGCAGGCGACTGTTCAGGTCGGCTATGGTTATATCCTTGCGGGCACGATAAGCCCGGCCATAGAAAGCCTGCTCCCGCCAGCCTGTCAGGTTGAGGACCGTCTCCCGCAGGGTTTTGGACGGAATGGTGCCGGTATGCACGCAGACCCCGCCAACCCGGGTATTTTTTTCGATAATCAGCACGGATCGACCCAGTTTCGCCGCCTGAACCCCAGCCCGCCTGCCTGACGGGCCGCTGCCGATCACGACCAGATCATAATCATATGTCTCGGTCATGCCCCATCCCCCAAACCGGACTGTTCCGGCCCATGTCGTGCCTGTATGGCTAACGCACGGATCATATGCGGGATTTCGCCGGCCATGATGGCTGCGGACCAGAACTCGACCTTTCCCCTGCTGGAAGTGGCCCGGATCGATTTCGTCAGGCGTGGGAAGAGCATGACAGAAGCGATGTCTTTAACGTGCATGCAATTCATGGCAGCGGGGCAGGCCTGTATCCAGTTTGCCTGTCAATATCCCGGTCTTTATCGGCTGATGTTCAGTTCCGATGTCGGCAAGACGATAGCCCCAGTTACATGATGCGGCCATGAATACCTTCGGAAGTCTTCCGGGTCTTCTGGAAAGAGGACAACGTGACGGAAGCTTCCGACCGGTTGCCAGCAGCGCCCTGACGGCAGCAAACCAGGCATCGTGAAACCTTGAGAATGTGGCCTTACCGGTGATAATCTCGCTGCACGATCCAGAGTAATCCAGCCTTATGAAAGCCATCGAATGTTTGATACAGGGAAGTTTGTATCAGTTGGCGATACAAATTTGTTCGTCTCTGAAGCCGGGAACCCGAAAGGAATAGTAATTATATTGCTTCATGGCGGCTTGCAGAGCCGGCTGGATTTCATTCCGCTCGCAAAGTACTTGGCAGAAGATTATAGGCTGATTGCTATTGATACGCGCGGGCATGGTCGATCTGGTATCGGGACGGCCCCCCTGACATATCGACAGCTTCAGGATGATTTTACCGCGGTTCTTAACGCGATGGGGCTGCAACAATCCGGTATAATCGGACATAGTGACGGTGGCATTGTCGCCCTTCGTCTGGCTGCATCTCATGCCGTACAACCAGAGTTCGTCATAGCGGTCGGCGCGCACTGGGTGTTGCCGGAAAATGATCCGGTCCGGCAGATTTATCAGAAGATCAATCTTGAAAAATGGCGTGGGATGTTCGGGAATCAAATATCGGTCTACAACGCGGAAAATCCCGAACCGGATTTCGAAAAGTTATTCAAGGCGGCGACGCATATGTGGCTCGGCTGCGACGAAGATGCCTATCCCGGCGCGTCTGTAAAAAACATCCGGTGTCCTCTGCTCGTCGTGCATGGTGACGACGATATGCTGGTGTCGCGGCAACAGGCGTTTGAGCTTGCTGAGCAGGTTAAAGGTGCCAGATTGCTTAACCTACCCTTCGCGAAACATACGTTACTTGAAGACATGCCTGAACGTGTTTTTCCCTTTTTACAGGATTTCATGAATCGCGTTACTGCCTGAAGGCCATGCAGTTTCATGTCCCGTCAGAGAAATCCCTTTCTGATTCCCCAATGTCTGGCATGAGGCGACTATCGCCTGTCCATTTGTTCCATCAAACGAAACATTCGTGTGTTCCAAAGGACGAAAAAGCCAAACGGAAGAGAGGTTATCGAAATATAGCCTGTGTGGTAGGGTTCTGCTTCAGGAAACAGGGATTTTTCTCAAATATGAAATTGCGGCAACTTGGCAAGAGCGGCCCTCAGGTATCCGAAATCGGTCTTGGGTGCATGAGCATGTCCGGCATGTATGGTCCGGCTGATCGGAAAGAAAGCATCGCTACCATCCATGCCGCGCTGGACGCCAGGATCACGCTTCTCGACACCGGCGATTTCTATGGCATGGGCCATAACGAGATGCTGATCGGTGAGGCGATCAGGGATATTCCTCGCGACAGATTCCTCGTCAGCGTCAAATTTGGTGCGATGCGCGACCCGGGTGGCAACTGGGGTTCCTACGACGCACGGCCTGCCGCCATGAAGAACTTCCTGGCCTATACCCTGCAACGGCTCGGGCTTGATCATATCGACATCTACCGCCCTGCACGGCTGGACCCGGCAGTGCCTGTTGAAGAGACTATTGGCGCCATTGCCGAGATGGTTCAGGCTGGTTATGTCCGGCATATCGGGCTTTCGGAAGTTGGCCCGGAGACCATCCGGCGCGCGGCGTCCGTCCATCCGATCAGCGATCTTCAGATTGAATATTCGCTGATTTCACGTGGCATCGAGGACAAAATTCTTCCTATCTGTCGTGAACTCGGCATCGGCATAACAGCCTATGGCGTGCTCGCGCGTGGTCTGATCAGCGGGCACTGGCAAGGAGCAAAGGGTCCAGGGGACTTTCGGGTTCATAGTCCCCGCTTTCAGGAAGGCAATGTCGAGCGCAATCTGGCTCTCGTGGAGACATTGCGCGAAATGGCAGCCACCAAGGGCGCAAGCGTGGCCCAGCTGGCAATTGCCTGGGTGGCGGCACAGGGTGACGATATTGTACCACTTGTAGGAGCCCGCCGGCGCGATCGGCTCTCCGAGGCGCTGGGGGCGCTTGATCTTACGCTGACGCCCGGTGATCTGGCTGCTATCGAGAAGGCTATTCCCAAAGGGGCCGCAGCCGGGGAACGCTACGATCCGAAACAGATGGCAGTACTCGACAGCGAGATGGGGTGGTTGCCGTCCTCCCCGCACGGCATCGCAATGTGCCAGAATGGTCGTTGGAAGAAACGACTGCGCGAAAGGACGGCAGATGAAGGATACAGTGATAGGCATTGATCTGGCAAAGAAC
>NZ_JAPIVJ010000042.1:0-7395 GCF_054182245.1 Komagataeibacter sp. NFXK3 | reverse complement strand
CGAAGCTGGCGCGTTACGACCGCTTCGGGTACCTGCATCCCTACTTGTTGCGTGAACCTCAATGTGGCCAGTTCTACAGGTGTTCACTCCAAGCGTACGTAAAATACACTTTCGTGTCGTGATCCCTTTAACATCCCCACGACCGAAACCGGATCAGTAGGCGCGAGAATGGCGCCGAGCACGATGCACCATGTAAAGGGAACAGCGTGGCCCAACAGCGGAAAAACACTCCAGGCCGCGCCCGCCAGAAAGGCCACGGCCAGAACAGTCCCGAGAATGGACAGGGCTGTCACGGACATCAGTTTCGCACGCAGGTGTCCGACATCAACCTGCATGGCTCCGGCAAAGAGAAGAAGTGACAGCGCACCATTCAGAAGCGCCGCGGGTAGGTTGATGACCCCCAGCACAGACCGCGGCAGGGCCTGAAGATCATAGGCCGGGATCAGCAGGTTCAGAACCATGACCAGCAGGGAAGTCAGCAACGAGAAGATCAGAACGCCGATCGTCACGGGAACGCGAAGCGTGTGGTGATTGAGAATGCTAAAGGCAGCGGCAAGCACGAGAAGCAGGGCGATCAGGCTGATGGTATCCATGGTATGATCGCTGGCCTTTCTGGCGTTTCGCGTCAAGAAAAACCGGTGCTCTCTTTTATAGACCGGGATCTGCCAGAAGGACGGATATTCACAAAAGGTTACCGGTTCTGGCATCCCGAGCGGAATGCCCGCCATCACTGATCCGCCCTAGCCTGAGCGCATTGGTAACGACGGTGACGGAAGACAGCGCCATGGCGGCACCTGCGATCATCGGCGATAGCAACAGTCCGAATACCGGGTAGAGGACGCCTGCCGCAACCGGAATGCCGATCCCGTTGAACAGAAACGAGAAGGCAAGGTTCTGCCGGATATTGCGCATGATCGCGTGCGCCAGTTTTCGGGCGCGGACCAGCGCACCCAGGCTGCCATGGGCCAGTGTGATGCCTGCGCTCTCGATGGCGACGTCAGTCCCTGTTCCCATGGCGATACCTACGGAAGCCGCCGCGAGGGCCGGCGCGTCGTTCACGCCGTCTCCCGTCATCGCCACATGGCGGCCGACACTCTCCAACTGTCTGATGATATCGGCCTTGTCCTGGGGCTTCAGCCCGGCGTGTACCTCTGCAATGTTCCCGGCAGCCTGTGCCACAGCTCTTGCAGTCGTCTCGTTATCGCCAGTCAGCATGACGATGCGCATCCCGTCATCATGCAGCGCCGCTAACGCAGCTTTCGTGTCTTCCCGCAGCGGATCGGCCACGGCAATCGTCCCCGCTGCTTTCCCGTCTATCGCAACAAACATGACCCCCGCGCCGGACTGACGATATCGCGTTGCATCTGCCTCCAGCGGAGCGGAATCTGCCCCGGCCTGCTTGAGCCTTTCGGCATTGCCGATCACCACCTGACGGCCGCCTGCCGTGCCGCTGACGCCTAGGCCGGGCTGTGAGGCGAAATCGCTGACCTGCACCAGCGTGCCATGGCGCTCCTTCAGTGCCCGGACCACTGCCTGGGCCAGCGGATGCTGGGACTGCGCTTCGATTGAGGCCGCCAGACGCAGCACATCGTCCTCCTGCCACTCTGGCGCAACGTCGAGGGCGATCAGCCGGGGATGTCCTTCCGTGAGCGTGCCGGTCTTGTCCACCACCAGGGTGTCCACCTTGTCCAGTGCCTGCAGGGCCTCGGCATTGCGCACCAGAACGCCCTCACGCGCGCCGCGCCCGGTGCCGACCATGATGGACATCGGCGTGGCCAGTCCCAACGCGCAGGGACAGGCGATGATCAAAACGGATATGGCATTGAGCAGGGCATGGCCGAAGCGCGGCGTGGGACCGACAAAATACCACACGACGAAAGTCACGAGGGATATACCCAACACCAGCGGGACGAACCAGTCCGACACGCGGTCGGCGATGCTCTGGATCGGCGCACGACTATGCTGTGCTGTGGCAACCATTGCCACGATGCGAGCAAGCATGGTGTCGCTGCCGACCGCCCGTGCCTCGATTTCCAGGCTGCCAGTGCCGTTAATGGTGCCACCCGTTACCGCATCGCCCGGTTTCTTCGCCACGGGCGCAGGCTCGCCGGTGATCATCGCTTCATCCACACTGGACGCGCCGTTCAGCACCTTGCCATCGACAGGGACGGATTCACCGGGCCGAATGCGGAGACGGTCGCCTGTCGCGATATCTTCGACCGCAACATCGTTTTCCTGGCCGTCAGCGCCAATGCGATGCGCCTGTTTCGGCGTGAGATCCAATAGCGCGCGGATCGCGTTGCCGGTTGCGGCGCGAGCGCGCAGTTCCAGGACCTGCCCAACCAGCACGAGTGCCACCACCACGCCCGCGGCCTCGTAATAGACCGGAAGGCTGCCGTCAGGCATCCGGAAGGTCGCGGGGAAGGCGTCGGGAAAGATCGTTGCCACGAGGCTGTAGCCAAAGGCCGCACCCACGCCGAACATGATCAGGGTGAACATGTTGAAATGGCCGGTGCGTAGTGAGGCGAGACCGCACTGAAAGAACGGTAACCCGGCCCAGCAGACGGCAGGCAGCGTGAGCGCGAGTTGCACCCATGGCGACAGCACAGGCGGCACAGGATGCAGACCGACATCGCCTCCCATGGCGATGAGCATGAGCGGAATGGCAAGCACCCCGGCCACGATCAGGCGGCGCGTAAAATCCCTGAGTTCGGGATTTTCCTTATTGTGCCCGGTCGGATCCTCCGGCTCCAGCGCCATGCCACAGAGCGGGCAGTCTCCGGAGTGATCCTGCCGGATCTGCGGATGCATGGGACAGGTCCAGATTGTGTGGTTTCCGGCAAGAGAGGGCATTTCGTTCGTGGACGTATGATGGTCATGGCCGGTATTGCTGCCCGATTTCTGACCATGTTCCATTGCTGGCATCGCCGGAGCATTACCAGTTTTCTCTGCAGGTTCCAGCGCCATGCCGCACTTAGGGCATTTTCCCGGATGCGTTTCCCTGATTTCCGGGTGCATCGGACAGGTCCACGCCGTCTGGCCTGCCAGGGACTGGTCATGGGTAATGGACGCCTCGTCCGCCACGAAAGCTGCGGGGTCTGCCCCGAATTTCCGCTGGCAGTGTTCACTACAAAAATAATAATCGTGCCCATCATGCAGCGTGTGAAATTTTGCTGTCACAGTATTCACACTCATGCCACAGACCGGATCATGTACGGTTCTGGGCACCATCATCTGCCGATCATCCTGTCTGGTATCCGTCATGCGTGTTTCCCCGATGGAAGCGGCTGAATTTCAGACTGCGATGGAACAGGCATTGAAACCATGTCACAGCACAGACAATGAAACGACCACTTTGTCGAGACAGTTGCCCGCATACCGGTGATCCCCAAAAAGAGCATACATTCAGCGATTACATGATCGTCAGCAGGCATTGACCTACGTCGCTGTTACAATCAGTGTCTGGAATGAACGTAATCTTAGCTTCTGGACTGATGACCGACCTTATTCGAGACCTCATTCTTCGCTGGCGGGACGATCCGGCAGCGACCTATCAGAGCTGGTTTTTATGGGACGAGCGTATCAAGAACTTTCGCTCCATCCGCAGGGGGCTGCAGCAGGTTGTCACCGAGATTGCCGCTGGTACGTTCGGGGTCGCCTATCGTGGCTCCTCACTGGAAACAGTTGTCCATTCGATTGCGGAGCAGCGTCAGATTTTCAAGGGGGCAGATCATGCGTTCCTTTGGAAGCCAAAGCTACGAATTCCAGATATCTACGAGAATCCCGTCAACCAGAAAGCGTTCGGTCAGCTTCTCGATACCTGTCTGTGCTGCAATACTGAAGAGTACGTGGTTTCGGCCATTCATGCGATTGATGCTCGCAAGATAAAGGGACTGGGACCAGCCGTGGCCAATCTGCTGTATTTTCTGCATCCGACAATCATGCCGCCGTTCAACACGGCGATCGTGAAGGGCTATAACGCTCTGACCGGATCGAAGGTGAAACTGGGGCGATGGGAAGAGTATCTCGCCATGCGGCAGGGAATCCTGAAGCTGAATGCGACCTATCGTTCACTGCTTTCCAATGATCTGGGCGCCATCGGAGGACTGCTGTTTGACCTCGGTAGCGGACGCTATACAGCGCCACCTCTCGAGGATGACGAAACCGCGCGAAAGCTTTGGGAAGCCGATCTCCATCAGGTAAGGGAGCAGAGCGCGAAAGAAGCCCGGATCCTCGCCGCGGAGCGGGAAACGGATCATACCCATACCGAGATTCAGGGCTGGCTTCGTGATCTGGGGCTTTCCCTGGGGTATGATGTCTGGATTGCGGCCAATGACCGCAGTCGTCCATGGCAGGACGGTAAATTGGGAGATGGCTGCCTGTCGGTGTTGCCAGGGTTCACGACAGAAACGCAGGGAGCGGAATCCGTGCGCCTGATCGATGTCCTGTGGCTGGACCAAGAAAGCCGCAGGATTGTTGCAGCATTCGAGGTCGAACATTCAACGACCATCTATTCCGGTATCGTGCGGATGCTGGATCTTGCTCTCGGGTCAGAGGCGCAGGCCCTGGAGGGCCTGTTCCTTGTTGCGCCGGACAAGCGGGAAGCCGATGTGCGGGAACAGTTGAAGCGGCCGGCCTTCAGCAGGATTGCCGACCTGAAAGTCCGGTATCTGCCTTATGAGGCGCTTGAGAAGGATCGTGAGGCAATCGAGCGTTTTGGTCATGGGATGAAGCCTATTCAGGCAATATCCCATCTTCTTACCCCAGCGTGATGTTGATGACAGCAATGAGCGGTACAATATCTGTTTCAGAGCGGGCAGAGAAATCGGGGCAGCTTCCCTCTCTGTCCCGAACGTCTTTTGCCATACGATGTCCGCTTATCGGAACCGGGAGCGGTCCTGTTATACTACCAGGTGGAGAGATCGAAGAACCGTTGATTGAAGGCATTATGTCCTGATTTTGGGCTTAACGAGCAAGTATTGATGGTTCTGGGTAATGACTTTCGCTCTGTGCCTGGGGCAGAACGGGGAGCATTATAGGCTGGTTTTCTACGCGGCGGCGCTGATCCGCTCCAGAAACAGAAAGCGGCGCATGTTGTAGACGATATTGGCCAGTCGGCCGCTGCCGTCGCGCAATGGTTTTCGGTCGTCTCGGCACAACCCGTACCCGAACATGATGGCCGTCTCATCATCGCCCGTCAGGCAGCCGATGCTTATATGCACCGCAGCAAGGCTGAGAACACACTGCGCACCTGTCGCGCCGCCGTCCGGTCCTGGTGTCGCTGGGCCTGCCCTTCAGGAAACGTCCGCGCCTGCGGACTCAGCACCACCTGACCTGCCTGTCGTCCCGCCATCGTTCTGCTTCCGTCATTGCGACAGGAGCATCATCTAATGATGCTTATTTCAGTTTCAGATGACGAGGAGGAAAGAGTTCTTCGTTCTCTGGAATTGATGCTCGCAAAGGAAACGCCGAACAATTTCATGTAGAGTAAGCGCTAACTGAAATCGAGACGGCAAAAATCCACTTTTCCGTTCACATCTCAGTATCCTTAATGTCTCGAATGAAGGCGGCAGCCGCCTTTTCCTCGCATCTCGCCCACATATGTGCTAATGTTGGTTTGTGCTTCATGGGAGAGATATATCATGAGCCGACTGATCATTGATATGACGGATCAGCAGCACCAGAGCCTGAAAGCACTGGCGGCGCTACAGGACAAGACGATCAAACAGTATGCCCTTGAGCGCTTGCTCCCTGATAATCTTGATACTGACCATGCGTGGCAGGAACTTAAAAATCTTCTTAGAGCCCGCGTTCAGGAAGGTCTTGACGGCAAGGTAAGCTCAAAGAGCGTCAGTGCGATCCTTAGTGAGGAACTCAACGAGAAGCACGCTTGAAAAGTTACATCCTTACTGAAGCAGCGGAAGCTGATGTGCGTACAGTCATCCGTTACACAACAAAACAGTGGGGAGACGCTCAGGTTCGTCGATATGTCGCCGTTCTGGAGCAAGGCATTTATCAGTCTCGTCGAAGGTCATAGCGCTTTCAAGGATATGAGTACGCTGTGTCCTGGGTTGAGAATGGTGCAGGTCGACCATCACTACATTTTCTGTCTACCGCGTGAGGGTGCGCCAGCCTTGGTCGTGGCCATTCTACACGAGCGCATGGATCTTCTGACCCGCTTGGCAGGCAGGTTATGATCTGACGTCTGCTTTCGGGAACGCAGATTGCCGAGCCCTACGTCCGGGAAGAGGCAAGTGCTGCCTGCCTGCTTAATTCCTGATCCCAGTGGTTCCGAACCGGATCATCTTATGAGTTGGGAGTTTGACCGGCGATCCGATGCAGGTCCGCATTGTCATATGTCCGGCATCCATCTGCCACCTGCCCCACAAGCCCGGCAATCGCCTTCGCGACAGTTTTCGCGTCAATCGCGCCATATCCAGCAAGCCTGCCGATCATGAACGGTGCCAGCGCCGCCGCCAGCCGCTGACCGATCGCCTCCATCGGTCGTGCCTCTGCACGGTGACCCAGCAACATGCCGGGACGCAGGATGTCCACGCGGCTGAAACCGAGCGCCCTGATGTCGCGCTCGATCTCGCCTTTGGTCCTGAGGTAAAAACCGGGACCGCCCGCCCCCACGGAAGAAACGAGAATGAATTGACGTGCGCCAAGCGCATGTGCCGCTGTAGCAAAAGCGAGGACATAGTCATGATCTACGCGGAACATGGCCGTCTGCGATCCAGCGGCACGAATTGTGGTGCCCAGGCAGGAAATCGCCACGTCAGCGCCAGTTGGGGCGACGGTCCGTAACGTCACCTCGGGCGCCGCGTACAGGCGTTCGAAATCAATGACATGATCGGAGCAAGATGATTTCCGACGCGTCAGGCTGGTGACGACGGTATCAGGCCACTTGGTAAGGTCCGCATCGACAGAACGCCCGATGAGACCGGTGCCTCCGATGAGCAGAACGCGCGTCGTCATCGCAGGATCAGATTGGTGATGACGTCGATTAGTTTGCCGAATGGCGGCTGAAGCAGTGTTGCCGCATTGAAACGCCCCTGTCTGTACACCCCACGGGCATGTGTAAGTGCCATGAAGCCTTCCTTTCCATGATACGCGCCGATCCCACTGTCCCCCACACCGCCAAACGGCAGATCGTCCTGCACATAATGCATCAATGTACCATTGATCGTCACGTTTCCTGAAATCGTGTTCTTCAACACCCTGTCGCGTTCAACGCGGCTGTCGCCAAAATAATACAGGGCCAGAGGCGGGAGTGTCCTGAAGTCTGTGTATCTGGCCTGGCCCATGGGTTTTCAGATACTCAAGCGGCGAAGCGCTCGCCGAACATTATGGCGAACTGGTTGCGGGCTGCAAACCATTCCCGAACATTCCGCC
>NZ_JAPIVJ010000041.1:0-7450 GCF_054182245.1 Komagataeibacter sp. NFXK3 | reverse complement strand
CCGAAGCTGGCGCGTTACGACCGCTTCGGGTACCTGCATCCCTACTTGTTGCGTGAACCTCAATGTGGCCAGTTCTACAGGTGTTCACTCCAAGCGTACGTAAAATACACTTTCGTGTCGTGATCCCGGGATGCAGCTGTTCGACCGCGACGGGAGCCGCAAATACCTCACGGTTGCCGAGCGGGCGCGGTTCCTGCGCGCGGCCGAGCAGGCGCCGCGCGAGGCCCGCACGCTGTGCATGACCCTGGCCTGGTCGGGCTGCCGCCTGTCCGAGGCCCTTGCCCTCACGGCGGACCGGGTGGACCTGGCCGGCGGCGTGCTGGTGTTCGCCACGCTCAAGAAGCGCCAGGACGGGATCTATCGCGCCGTGCCGGTGCCCCCGTCCCTGCTCGAGGCCCTGGACCTGGTGCATGGCATCCGCGAGGCCCAGCGCCGGCGAGGGCGTGGAGCGGCTGTCCGGCTGTGGCCCTGGTCCCGCATGACCGGCTGGCGGGCGGTGCACGCGGTCATGGCCGCCGCCGGCCTGTCCGGCCCGGCCGCGTCCCCCAAGGGCCTGCGCCATGCCTTCGGCGTCGCCGCCGTCTCCAGCGGCATCCCCCTCAACATGGTGCAGAAATGGCTCGGCCACGCCCAGCTCTCCACCACCGCCATCTACGCCGATGCCGTCGGCGCCGAGGAGCAGGATATCGCACGGAAAATGTGGGGGTAATGCATTTTGCGAAAGGGAAATCACAACAAGCGTATAAGCACCGACATGTCGACTGATATGGTCCGCTGGACGGTTTCGGTCTCCCGCGAAACCGATATCGCCGTACGTGGTTTCCTGGCGCAGCATGGCATGAAGAAAGGCGACCTGTCGCGCTTCATCGAGGAGGCAGTGCGCTGGCGTGTGTTCGACAGGACGATGGCGGAAGCCCGGAGTGGGTTCGCAGATATGGAGCCGGACGCGCTGGAGGACCTGATCGGTGAGGCCGTGACCGCCACGCTGGCAACAGACAAGTCCAGCTAAAGCGTGCGTCTGGCCACCAAGACCAATCTTCTCATCAGTGCCCTGCTTTTTGAAAAATCCCTGCCAGCGTATCTGCTCGGGCTATGGCAGGCAGGACAATGCGAGTTACTGACTTCGACCGAGCAGCTAGACGAACTGCGGCACGTGACCCGGTATCTCAAGATCCTCGCTCATCTGCCGCCTGCCCTCTGATCAATGAAGGTCGGGACTTGACAGCTCTCATTGCGGATCAGCCAGAACATTATTAGGCTATTGTATATAGAGCAAATATGATGTCAGCATGCTCTCATGCTCTCATGCTCTCATGCTCTCATGCTCTCATGCTCTCATGCTCTCATGCTCTCATGCTCTCATGTTAACACGATGACATTGAAATGAGTGCCAACACATCGGCTGGAGATATATGAAATGTTCGGTTCGATTAAATTATTCGTTTTTTGTGAGTTAGATATTGAGTTATCAAAATATCATGATAATGAGTTAATATGTTAACACGGAAACATGGTGGCATGAAAACAATCGCGATCATTAGTCAGAAGGGGGGGGCTGGGAAGACGACGCTTGCCCTGCACCTGGCGACCAGTGCCAGTGCCGCTGGATACGTTTCTCTTATCCTCGATACAGACCCTCAAGCGACTGCAAGTTCATGGAAAGCGTGGCGAGGGGATGCCGACCCGGATGTGGTGGATTGTGCAGCCCACGCCTTGTTATCAAGAAAGCTGGAGCAAGCCTCTGAACTAGGCGCAGAGCTATCAATAATAGATACCCCGCCTCATGCCGATATTATGGCGCGTGAGGCGTGCCGTGTCGCTGACTTCTTATTGATTCCATGTAGACCACGCGCTTTCGATATGGATGCTGTCAGAACAACGGCAGAACTTGTGCGAGCCAGTGGCAAGCCTGCCTTTGTGATTTTTACTGCAGGGCCTCCTCGTGCGCCTCAAGTTTATAGAGAGGCGGCTGCGGTCGTGGCGCAGTTCGGCATCCCTGTTGCTCCTGTTGTCTTGTCAGAGCGTGCGATTTTTCATCATAGCGTTGGTTCCGGTCAGACTGCGCAGGAAGCGGAGCCGGAAAGCAAGGCTGCTGCTGATGTGGCACGGTTGTGGAATTGGGTGTGTGATCAAGTTAACATGCCATCACACAAACAAGATGATACAAAAACACGTTAGCAAATTTCTAAGTTAAGGACGTACAGCATGAGTCGGTTTGCTGGTCTCAAAAAGACGGTCGCGCCATCGGTTGTGGAACCGGAAGCGCAAGCAGTGGTAGAGAAAGCCCGCCCGCGCAATCCGAGAGAAGGTAAGCGGGCTGTGGTGGGATATTTTTCCCCAGCGGTTAGCAAGGGACTACATCAACTCGCCCTTGATACTGATACAACTATTCAGGGTTTGATTGGGGAAGCCATTGATGACCTGATGCGTAAGCACGGGCGCCATCCTTTTGGAGAGCGCTGACCCCTATTTCACGTAGAAGTATGCTTGTATATTTGCACAATCAGGGTTGACCGCGCTTAGCAAACCACGTCTCGCAGAACTTGATGAAATGCCGCTCGGGATTCTTCGGGGCGATCTCGTTATCACCCAGCCACATACGCCATTCTCTTTCGAGATGGTGTACATCCCAACCTGGTGCGACGTTCCGAGCATCCCCGTAAATATCAGGATCGAGCGCGCCCATCCAAGCCTCTGCTGCGGGCTCGGCAGCTTTCATCGTGCCGCGATTGATAAATGTTACCATGTCTTTCTGGAGATCGAATTCGACACGGTAATCTGGCAGATGATCGCTCGCTGCGAGATTTTTTATCATCTGTCGGAATAGCTTTTCTGGGCTTTGAGAGCCTGATTTTTTCAACAGAATCTCAAGAGAGACTTTCCATGCTGTTTGCTGACCGCAATGCTTGCGGGCTAGTTCATAAACGCGTCGTTCCAACGGTTTGCGTAGCCGGAAATAATCACGGTGTAGTGTCAGAACATCATTGCTCTTGATTGCGTTAAAGACCCAATCCGACAGCTTGATTTCGCAATGCAACAGGCGGCCGTCGAGGCCGAGTTTACGGCGGATGGATGAAGCGTCGATCAGGCCAAAACCGTCCACCTGTTCTTCGTCGCCTGTGACAATGTTGGTGCGGATACGGGTTCCCTCAAGGCGGTCGAGGGCTTCGATGAGGGCCTTATAGTCTTTACCTGCCGTACCGCGATTGGTGAAGATAAGTAAGTCACGGCTGCTGATCCGCACCCGTTGCGATACCTTCTCCCCGGCTTTTAGCTTCGCCATGATCTGTGAAATGCAGTAGATCAAAATATCCTTGTCGTAGATTGTAGCAAGACCCTTCACGCTTGGCGTGATTTCCAGCCATTGCCCATTATGCTCATAGCGGCGAATGGAAGTCTCAGGTTTTTTGGACAAGGAATAGAACGGATGCTCCATTTGGGGCATCACATCCTTAAGTACCGCATCTGCCACGTCGCAGATGAACAGGTCATGCTGAGGATGACGCTCCGGTAAAAGAGCCTCATAAACAACTGGCTGATTCGGGGTTTCAGATACCATAACTTACGTTCGGGGTTTCAGATACTCGTGTCAAGTGATTCGGGGTTTTAAATACCGGAAGCAAGATTCGGGGTTTCAGATACCAAGATTCGGGGTTTTAAATACCAAGATTCGGGGTTTTAAATACCAAAACAGCGGAATTATGATAATTTATCTTTTTAAATCATCTGCTTATGGACCCATTGGAATCCCTTAACACAGAATCTAACACATATTTAACACCGTCTTTGGTTTCTCATCCTGTGGATAATTTCTCAAATCCTAAAAATTCCAAATTTAAATTTGATCACCGCCTCTTGGGGGCTCTGCCCCCGCCGGCTCGCGGCCTACGGCCGCCCCGATCGCGCTTCGCGCGATCTCCCACCCGGCATCCCCCTGCTCGCCCTTTCCGGGCTGCGCTAAACGGACACGCCTTCGGCGTGAAAATATCATATGACAATGCGATAAACGCATCCTCCCCGCCTGCGTCGGCACCTTCGGCGCCCTACGGGGCTCCCGCTCCGCGCTCGCCCGACACCTGCAACGCCAGAAAAACCGGGCAAGACCGCAATCTGCTCAAGACACAACGGAGTTCAAACGGTCATTCAGCGACTCACATGTTGCAGCATGCCCACCAGGCGCTACAGGACGACCATACAGGCGTTACCAAACGTGGTGACTAGTTGGGGTAGACCATAGAGGGAATTACGCTCTGTACGGCCTCCCAGAGTGCTCTACGGGCATTGCAGGGAATTGACGGCCTGGTCACATCCTTTTACCTGCCTTCTTGAACAGGGGGCAGGCCATGTGTATGATGTGTAAATAAAGAGTGCCGATCTGATCCGGGAGCTGGAAAAAGCAGGCTGGAAGCTGGATCGCGTGCGCGGTTCACACAACGTCTTCAAACATCCATCGCGACCAGGGATCGTGGTCGTCCCTCATCCCAAAAAGGATCTGGGCACCGGTCTGGTTGCCGCCATCCGCAAACAGGCGGGTCTCTAGGAGGATCATCATGCGCTATCCGGTTGTTATCGAACGGGGCAGCGAGACAACGGCATTTGGCGTTGTCTTTCCTGACCTCCCCGGCTGCTTTTCGGCAGGCGACACGCTCGATGAAGCCATTTCCAATGCGGAAGAGGCCGCTGCGGCATGGATCGACGCCACGCTGGATGCCGGAGAGGCTGTGCCTTCTCCCAGCACGCTCGACGCCATCCAGAACAACCCGGATTATGAGGGCTGGACAGTGGGCTTTGTCACCATTGATCCGGCCGTCCTCGATGACCGGGTGGAACGGGCGAACATCTCCCTTCCCCGGCGCGTTCTGGAGCGGCTGGATGCGCTTGCCAGATCATCCCATGAGAGCCGTTCCGGCATGATCGCGGCCATGACCCTGCAGGCAAGGCTTAAGCCGGTGGTCAGGAGCAAATGAACAACCAGAACAGGGGAGATCGGGCGATGTAGGTACGCCCGGAAATCACTCCGTGCGTCATGGAGGGGAAGCTCCCATGTCTCGCACCTATCATCACAGCCGTAGACACGGCCGGAACCATCGCTGGGCCAACCGGCCGGATCGCTGTGGCTATGGAGGCTCACGTGATGCCTCTGAATCTCCAAACTGGTACAGCCATCTGCACGATATCCGCCCTGGCCGTCATCATGACAGGCATATTGCCCACCTGATCATCAAGGGCGATCTCGATCCTCTCGAGGCGGTCTTTCCGTATACCGGAACCCGACGCCCCCACGAATATTACTGGTAATCTTCAGCGCGGGATTTCGTCTCTTCCCTCAAATACCCTAACCTGACCTGATGATTGAAGAACGCGCAGTCAATGACTGCAATGCTGTCATTGCCTAATGGAGGTTCCCGTGGCCGTCATGACCATCCGCAATCTCGATGACAGTCTCAAGCACAGGCTTCGTCTGCGCGCAGCACAGCATGGGCGTTCCATGGAGGAAGAGGTGCGCGATATCCTGCGCTCGACTCTTTCCGCTGAAGTGTCGCAGGGGGTGGATGCCGGTCAGGCCATCTACCAGCGTTTTGCCGGGCTGGGCGGGGTAGACCTGCCTGCCGTGTCCCGTGAGGCCATCAGGGATGTGGATTTCGGAGTGTGATCATTCTCGACACCAACATCCTCTCCGAACTGATGCGCTCCGGGCCTGACGGGGCGGTGCTGGCCTGGATGTCCCGTCAGTCCATGATGACCATCTTCATTACGACCATGACCCAGGCCGATATCCTGTATGGGCGGGCGCTGCTATCGGAAGGACGACGGCGGGATCTGCTTGAATTATAGGTTCATTGAACCTATAATTTAGCATGAGGCCACGGTGGACAGTCGAAGACCTGTCATTCGAAATGGACGATGACCAGAGCAGTGATCCGATCGCAACCCTGGTTATTCAGGCTCCTGGTGTCGTTCTGATGGTCATGGCTGAATTCAGTGTCGATCGATCCCAAGGATTCATGAAGCTGGCCAAGACTCACATCCACGGTGCAACAGCCAATGGGGTCGGGTTCGCCAATCTGAAAACGATCGCACAGGCCGTTCTGGAAGGAATGGATCTCGATGAAATCATCATTGAAGGCGGAATTCGCACGACTGGGGCCTGTCCGGGCCATATCCCGCGTCCGTTCCGGTTCACGCGCCAGATTCGCCCTGACCCTGACGCGTGAGGGATGGCCTGATCTCAATTCCATTGCCGTCACGATGGCGCTGTCCAGGCGTGGCCTGACGATGCTGGCCGCCAAGAAGACGGTGGAAGACCTCATCAGGCAATCCTCGGAACAGGCGGAAGGGCATGCAATCGTTCTGCTGCCCATGACTGACACGATCGAGGCGGTTATCTCCGACCTTGCAAAGGCCGGGATCAGGGCGATCCATGTCGATCACAAGGCCGATGTGGATGTGGCCCTGATTCGTCGGCGTCTGAAGCTCAGTCGCCGACAGTTCGCGCTCTGGTATGGTCTGGAAGAGGAAACCATCAAAGGATGGGAAAGCGGGGAACGTACGCCAGATACCGCTGCAAAAAGTTATCTGCGGGCCATTTCCAATCGGCCGGAAGCCGTGCGTGAAGCCTACGCCCATACGGAGTAAATTTCGACAGGTCCGGCTTGTTCTGGATCCTCAGGTCCCATTTCTCCCGATACCGCCGGGGCGTCGGTCATAGGAAGCGGCGGGGAAGAGACATGATGAATAAAGTGGACTATCAGGCTGTTCGTGAAGCAGGTGCGCTCCATAGAGCGACTGTTCCCCATGTGGTGTCTGCAAGGTTTATCCGTGTACGCCGCGCCATTCACGTCACGCTCTCGAATGGCGTTGAGATGAGTGTGCCAGTGGACTTGTTGCAGGGTTTGCAGGGCGCTTCCCTGAATGATCTGGCCAAGATCGAGATGACCCCGCTTGGTAACGGCCTTCACTGGCCCCGCCTTGATGCCGATGTTCTGGTCGAAGGCCTGATCCACGATATCTACGGTTCCCGAAGCTGGATGGCAGCACAAATGGGATGTGCAGGGGGATCGTCCGCCAGTAATGCCAAGGCGGCGGCCGGAATGGTGCCAAGGGCGGTCGGCCGAAAAAGGTAGCGATAAGACACGGTAACGACCCATGAGCTGCGAAGCATATGAAAACGGGCTCTGCTCAAGGCATTATGGGGTGTGGACGCCAGCATGCTCTCCCGGTTGAATATGACTGAGCGGGACGTGCGCATTGGCGGCTTGGCGTGCAGATCGTGCGGTGCCTTCAAACAATGAGTTCCTGCTCAACCAGAAACATTAAACCTGAGTGTTAAGCGGCATGGAAAAGTGACCCCTTCGGAAGGGGGACAGGCAGCCAAAAACGACCCCTTTCTGAGAAACGGGTTCACGATGGCCTTCATGCTGAATGGAGGCCCGGTTTGGGATGCTTGTTG
>NZ_JAPIVJ010000040.1:0-7855 GCF_054182245.1 Komagataeibacter sp. NFXK3 | reverse complement strand
TCACGCTGCGTCGCACGCGGAGCGCATGCCGTCGTCCTGCTCGATCGTGCCGGCTGGCATACGACACCCAAACTCAGACTGCCGCGCAACGTCAGCCTGATCTTCCTGCCGTCCCGCGCGCCCGAACGTAACCGGCCGTTCAAGACCCGTCAGACTGTATTTCTGCCTGGGGTTTTGGTATTGAGCGCGTGATTTTCTTTATGAATTTCGATTAGGTATGGAAGATTTTCGATACCAAACTCTGTAAAAGCAAGGATTGGTTCCTCGTCTTCCCGGTTAGAGTTGAAGACATAGATACGCCCATCTTCCGGCGTCATGCCTTCGGCGATTTCATGCAGCAGATCCTCGTCTTCAGCAAGTTTTTCTGCGACGTATGCTGCGGTAAAGATGTAGCTGATGGCAGCCATGACTATGCAGCCTGTTGATGAGGTGTTTTCATGGGTTGCCAGTTCCATGGCAACAGTTCATGGAGCCGGTTGATCTTGTGCTCGTTGATACGGGCCAGAACGTCGGCGAGGTAATCGTGCGGATTGAGGCCTGAGAGTTTTGCGCTTTCGATGAGGGTCATGGCGTCAGCGATGTTGTCCCCACCGGCATCGGAACCGGCAAAGAGATAGTTTTTTCGGCCGACGCATACGGGCCGTATGGCCCGTTCGGCAGGATTATTGTCAATGGCGACACGACCATCTTCCACAAACAGGGTAAAGGCGGCCCACCGGTTGAGCGCATAGCGGATCGCTTTTGCCAGTTCTCCCTTCCCGGGGATGCGGGTGAGCTGTGCTTCGCACCAGGCATGGAACGCTGCAACGCGGGGGCGGCTTTTTTCCTGCCGGATCGCCAGGCGATAGGAGGCCGGATGCCCGGTGATCTGCCGCTCGATATCGTAGAGCTCTCCGATCCGCTCAAGCGCTTCCCTTGCAATTGTCGAGCCGCTGCCTTTCCAGACATCATGGAATGCCCGGCGTAGATGAGCCCAGCAGGCCGCTTCGCGCACACGCACGGTTCCCGTTGCATCGGGTTTATACAGATCCCTGAACCCGGCGTAGGCGTCAGCCTGCAGAATACCACGGAACTGTGCCAGATGGGTCTGGGGATTGATCCCCTTGCGATCGGGAGAGAACCAGTAGGCAACGGCGGGTGGATCACTCCCGCCCCATGGGCGGGGATCGCGCAGATAGGTCCAGATCCGCCCTTCCTTCACACCGCGTGGTTTGCCAGCCTGGCGCAGGCGGGGATCAAGAACCTGGATGGGCGTATCATCGGCATGAAGCAGCTCTGCCCCCACGACCTCCTGACGGATCATATCTGTCAGGGGCCGCAGGACTGCAACGGCCTGACCACACCAGTCGATCAGGGTTGAACGGGGGATTTCGACACCCTGACGGGCAAAGATCTCGTTCTGACGATAAAGCGGGATATGGTCATCGAATTTCGAGACCAGGATATGGGCCAGGAGCCCGGGGCCAGCCATGCCCCGTGGGACAGGGCGCGATGGCGCTTCAGGCTGCACCATTGTTTCGCAATGACGGCAGGATTTCTTCAGCCGTGCCGTTTCGACGACTTTCAGTTTTGCCGCGATGAATTCAAGGATTTCGGTGACATCTTCGCCGACGAGGCGCAAGGGACTGCCACAGGCGGAACAGGCTTCGCCCGGGTCGAGCACAATGCGCTCCCGTGGAGTGGCGTCCGGGACCCTGGGCCTGCCGCGCCGTCTTTGGGGAGAGACCACGGCGTCGCCGTTATCGTGCTCCTCACTTTCGGGAGACGGATCCGCCGCTGCAATCGCGATTTCCACATCTTCGAGGAGCAGTTCGAGTTGTTCAGTCTCACGCTCGATCTTTTCTGAACTGGCCCCGAATTTCTGTTTCTGCAGGCGAGCGATCCGGATCCTGAGCGACTGGACAAGGGCATCATAGGCCCGGGCCGACGCCGACAGCCGCACGATCTCGCCCTGCTGGGCCATGATGATGCCCTTGAGGGTCTCCAGATCATCAGGCAGGGGGCCAGAGTGTCGCTCCATCTCTGGATAATAGCGGAAAACTGCCAGAAAACAAAGAAATCTGCGACAGAAATAACGAAAAAAATCAGGCGACGCGAGAGGGAGGGGCCGACCAGGATGGCCGTCTCCAGTCGATTCCTTCCCAGAGCATGGCCATCTGTGCGGCTGTCAGGCGGGCAACGCCATCTGCCGGGGAGGGCCACGGAAAACGTCCGGTCTCGAGCACCTTGTAATAAAGGCAGAACCCCTGACCGTCCCACGTCAGAAGCTTGATCCTGTCCCCCCGGCGACCGCGAAAGGCGAAGAGGGCACCCGATGTCGGGTCCTGACGCAGCCTGTCCTGTGCAAGTGCGGCCAGCCCCGATATGCCCTTGCGCATATCCGTAACCCCGCAGGCCAGATAGACACGCACACCGTTGCCCACGCCAATCATGCCGTCTCCGCGATCCGGATGACCCGCGCCAGAAGCTCTTCGGCAGGATGTCCCGTCACCCTGATACAACGGCCATTGCGCAGCACAATGGCCAGTCCATCAGCATCCGGCGCAATGTAATCCCCGGACACTGAACTGTTCCCGCCCACCGGTGCGACAGGAACAAAGTGCACATCCTGATCATGAGCGGAAAGCCTTTGACGGAATGAAGAGCGCCACTGGTAAAGATGTTGACGGGTCAGGCCATGCCGACGTGCCACATCCGATACACCTGCCCCGTCCACACCAACTTCAGCCAGAATCTCCAGCTTCCGTTCGTCCGACCAGCGGCGACGGCGTTCAACGCCAATCAGGATTTCCTGACCCATTCTTACCTCCCAAACGACGTCAATAACGACGTCGTTAACGACGGTAAGTTACCAGTCACAATCCTCACTCATAAGGCGGCCTCAAGCGGCCGATTACGCCCGAACTGAACCCGGTCGAGAATATCTGGCAGTTCCTACGCGCCAACTGGCTGTCCAACACCGTGTTCAGCGGCATCGAACACATCATCGAAGCCGCATGCACCGCATGGAACAACCTCACCGCCCTGCCACAGACCATCCGTTCCATCGGCCTCAGAAAATGGGCTCATATAGGTCAAAGGTGATAGCCCGTAGTATTAGTTCATTCGAAAAATTTCTCTTGTTAAATAATATATATTAACTACATATAATTATATAGGTGTTGTTCATATATGAAAATTATACCTATAATAATTGTTGGAAGTATTTTAATAATTATACACTATATATCTTTTTTTATCATAAACTTGTTATATGTTGCGGGATTTTTTGTATGAATATAGGAGGCCTTACGGAATATACCGTAAGGCCAATTGTCTTTTAGCAGGGATCAACACGCCAATGGGCGGGCTGAGCACGATCCTGAAGATGCCGTTCACGGGCAACATGAACAGGCCGATGACCATCCTTACAGGCCTTGTCTTTTGCTGCTTTCTGTGTGGAGAAAGGACCTTCTTCCTTACCATTTACCACGATCACATAGTGAGCGGTCGAGGCATTGGGATCAGAACTTTTGGGACGGTGTTCAATATAGGCAGCTGACATCAGTTTTCCATTCATTTTGTAGGATTCAATCAATCCCACTCTGGAAATGGTATTGGTACACATCATATCAACCACAAATTAAAAATAGTAGTGTCATATCTGAATTGATAAAATAGCACATCAATTCATAAATTATACATAATTAGTATGAATTAATTTTATATATACCAAATAAATGGGATTTTCCATCATTGAGGATGCCCAGATAGTTAAAAACCTGTCCTCGTCTGAGTCCAGTGCCTTCTGCAAGAATGCCAAGTCGTTCCAGGTCTGCCTAGGCCGCATTGATGGTCGGCATGCTAAGGCTCGTCTGCTGTACCAGTGAGGGGGCTATGACGAATGGGGTCTGCTGCAGCCCGTCAGCCCGCATATAGTTTAGAGTGGTATCCAGAGATCAGGCGGCCACAGGCGACGTGGACACAAAAGCCCTTCAGCCCCCGAATCTGTCCGGTAATATGGATTACCGGACAGGCTGTTAACGCCTCATTTCGGACGTATGGCCCATTGATCTGCGTTTCTCAAAACGGACAGTCGAATTAGTTAGGCTACGATCACCTCAAGTCCCAAAAATTGGCCGAAAGTAAAGATCAAAGAGGCATGCGAAAGGTCGGCGTGTGCAGTTGTTGTCAGCTGACGTTGTGAACGCCTATCATTAAAAGATGGGGCCGTTATCCCGGAAAAGTACCGTCTTCGGACCTCGTCGTTCAACCGCGTAGTTCCATCTTGCAGCCGCTTGCTCGATGTATTTTGCAGCAGAGCCAGGCACCAGATTCAGACGGATATCGACGTCTGAAAAAAAGATAGCACGGCTATTGTCACTTGCAGGACGTGAACCCATCCAAGACTGGATCAGAGCGACAATATCATTGGGATCGCTCACGAGTTCAGGAACAGACTCTACGACCGCCGATGTGCTTGCGACTGCTTCGATCGGCGCGGATTTGAACAAACCCAGCCTTTTTAATGATGCTCGAATTCTGCTGCAGGCAGGTCCCAGTGCCGCTACGAGGTTCCCGTCTTGTCGGCTAGGCTCGAACGAAGCTGTGGTAACGCCGAGAAGGTCCGTAGGTAAATGAAGGTCATCAATGCCGCGCGGCATAATGATAAAGCATCTCTCTGCCCCCAGTCGACCAATGAAGAGCCCCAACTCGAAGATAACATTGTCACGGACTGTCTGTTTCTCTACTTTTTTAATCGCACTGACATCACTCGGCGCAAAAATAAAGAGACCGAAATCGCTTTCATCGAGAACATCTAGCAACGTGGACATTGTGGAACGAGACAGCGTGAATACACCTTGGTTCCAAACCGTTGCCTCCACGTCATGTTCCAAGCCCTCTTGAGTAGCATAGGCGAGATCGAGATGATCCGCAGAAGATGCAATAAACATACGTGGTTTCATGATGTTTCCGAGTAAAGATACGAATGATATTGCTTACAATTTCATGCTTTAGTCTTACAAGACACAGGTTTCCTACTCAAGAAGCTTTCACCGACGAGTTGTTCAAGCACCAACCGTAGAAACCCTGTGTCGCATGAATGGCCCTCGCCTTGTGATTGTGCTCGGCATCGGACCTTCCGCTTGCCCCCCCATCGCCGACATTTTTTCTGCCGGGAAAGGGGAGAGCATGCTTGTTCGGGTATAGCCTTCAGAGTCAGAGGGCTGCGCGGATTTTCGTGACGGGTTGAGAGGGTGGGAGAGAGTCTCCTGTCCGCCCGTCATGGAGTTTTTCGCCATGGCGACCACTATTCCCAAAATCAGCCTCAGTTCGTCCCGTGACATCCCCTTCAACCGGCTGGTGCTGTGTAAGCTCCCGGCGACTGACGCCTTGCTGAATACTTCTGGTCTTGTTCAGCTATGAAGCATGAGCGATTTAAGAGATAGGGACGCGGTACTACCTGCGAGTGTCGCAGGTAGTACCGCAGAGAGGCTCCAAAGGAGCGGTAGAGAGACAGGCGAGCGGGACAGGCTGGCGGACGCCTCGCGGATCGAGATCGTTTCGGATCGCCGCCGCTGGCACGCCCCTGAATTTCGCGCGCGAGTGGTCATCGCGTCCTACGAGAGCCGACGCCCCATAAGGGAGGTGGCTGCACAGTATGGGATCCATCCCAGTCTGGTGTTTCGCTGGCGGCGAGAGGCTCGGGCCAAAGCGCAGGCCAAAGGCGGGACATCGTTCATACCTGTCATGGTAGCCCCGGCCCCCGAGCCGCAGCCATCGGAGCGTCGGAGAGAACAGGGAACGCTGTCCGGCCAAGCCGTCAGCCTGGTCTTTCCGGACGGTGTGCGGCTGGAGTTCGACGCAGGGCTGTCCGCTGATCGTCTGCGTGAGATTGTGGGCGCACTACGATCATGATCCCGCTTCCTTCCACGCTGAGGATATGGCTGGCGGCCGGTGTAACCGATATGCGCCTGGGGATGCCCGGGCTGGCGTTGAAGGTCCAGGAAGCACTGGGTCGTGACCCTTTCGCGGGTGACGTCTATGCCTTCAGATTCCATGAGGAGTGGATAGCGAGCCGCGCCGTGTCAGAGTGTGCTTGCTGAAACTCTCTGGAGGGCAGAACCATGCTCGAGGCATCTGATCATCCCACGACCCCGGTCGCTATCCGCGTTGATCTTGGCGCGATCTTCGTTTCACTGGAACTTGGAAAATCGAGTTGGCTGGTCACATCGCTCTCACCCGGAAGCGAGAAGATGTCGCGCCACTCGGTTCAAGGTGGCGATATTGCGGGCCTGTTCGGCTGTTTCACTAGTCTTCGTGACAAGGCCCGCGCTCGGGAAGGAAGACTTTTTCCGCTTGTGGTGATTCAGGAAGCCGGATTGGATGGATTCTGGATCGATAGAGCCTTGAAGCAGGAGGACTGGATCGAGAGCCATGTCGTCGATGCGGCGTCGATCGCAGTTCCCCGCAAGCACCGGCGTGCAAAGACGGATCGTATCGACGGGGAGATGCTGGTCCGTACGCTGCTGGCGTTCAAACGCGGAGAGGCACGGGTCTGCTCAATGGTCCGCCCTCCATCACGGGAAGAGGAAGACCGCCGACGTCTCAGTCGGGAGCGTAAGGTTCTGGTGGGCGAGCGCACGCGGCATATCAACCGCGTCCAGGGCCTGCTGCTGAGCCAGGGCATTCGAGGTTACCGGCCGCTGCGACGGGATCGGCGTGCCTGTCTCGACGAGTTGCGAACGGGCGATGGTCATCCCTTGCCGAAGCATCTCAAGGCGCAGATCGGACGAGAACTGGACCGCATCGAACTTCTCATGGAACAGATTAAAATGGTTGAGAGCGAACGGGACGAATTGGCAAAAGTGAATGACAACAATCAATGTTCGCCAGTTGTCCTGTTGCAGGGTCTCAGAGGGATTGGCGCCGAGTTTGCCACCGTTCTGACGCAGGAAGGACTGTTCCGGCATTTCGACAACAGGCGGCAGGTCGCGGCTTATGCCGGTCTGGCGCCTTCGCCGTGGAAAAGCGGATCGATCGACCGTGAACAAGGCGTCTCGAAATCCGGTAATCCGCGCCTGCGCACGGCCATGATCCAGCTTGCCTGGCTGTGGCTCCGCTACCAGCCTGACACCGCGCTGGCGCAGTGGTTCCATGAACACGTGGGCGCAAGAAGTAACCGGAGCCGCAAAACGGCGATCGTTGCCCTGGCCCGCAAGCTTCTTGTTGCGCTCTGGAAATATGTCACGAGTGGTGTCGTTATCGATGGCGCGCATCCGGCGTCCCGCTGATGGAAACACCACAGACATAAACCCCATCCCCAGGACCTGATCAGTCCTGTGGATCCAGGTGAACGGACCGATCGGCCCCATGGCTTGCAATGCCGACCTTTCAGAATGGTCCCGTTCTCCTGAGCCTTTGCCCCGAATGCGGGATAGTGGTGCTGCCGCGCGCGAGCGGCGACCGGATGTGAGGTTCTACAGGTGCGGCATCGCGCCGGTAGTCGTTAAACAGGCTCAGACCATGGATCCAAAACACGGAGAAGAAAAAATGATCTCGCAGTGAAAGTGGCCATTGACGTGAAACTCCTCATGTGAGGGGCCGACGCGGCGACCTGGTGAAACTGATCTGGCACGATGGGATCGGCCTTTCCTTATATGCGAAGCGGATCGAGCGCGGGCATTTCCTGTGGCCTTCGGCAAAGGACGGAGCGATCCATCTCTCCCCGTCACAATTGACTTGTCTGCTGGAGGGTGTGGACTGGCGCAATCCGCAGAAAACATGGAGACCTGAACTGGCGGGATAATAAAAACCGCGCCAGGTCAGCATATACTGGTACCCTTTTGAGCGCCCATGTGATCAACTGCCTTCA